>NZ_JAMYLL010000036.1:0-59659 GCF_040318045.1 Mesorhizobium sp. M1338
TCACTCCGCTGCCGGTAATGGCCGCGTTGGCGTTTATCTTGAAGTTGCCCTGGACGATATAGACGCCGGGCGAAAGCGTGACATTACCATTGAGGTTCATGCCACCGCAGTAGGTCCCGGGCTGGATTGTCTGCGTCGTTTTGTTGCCGTTAACATTCTTGCACGGATTGCTGGCCGCAGGCGTTGGCAGGTCGGCAAATGGATCGGCGGCAGGCAGTGCCTGGGTGATCGGGGCCGCGCAGACGGTGGTGACGGGATTGCTGAGAGAGACGCCGCCCGCTGATATCAGGCAATCGACCTGGAGGTGCGCCGAGCCCTGAAGATTGATGGCGTCGGGGGCGTTCGAATTGGTCATGATGACGCAGTGTGTGAAATTCACGCTGGTATTGCCGGAAAACTGTACAGCCTGCGGGGCGGTCGGATCGAGTGCGGTTAAGCAGGACTTCGAGGCATCGGTGATGAGGGCCACCGCTCTCGCCTGTTCGGGAACCTGGCTCTGCGTGAAGATCAAGGTGAACATCCGGTCGAGGTTCTGGCCGACGATCACCTCGACCGCTTTCTTCGCCGTATTCGGTCCCGACGCCGGCGGCGTGTTGACGACGATCGTGCCCGAGCCAAGGCCATTCGTGGCAGCCGACTGGGTCGCGGCCGCGACGATGCTCGGCTTGTTGGGACCCGAGATCTGTTCGAGCGCGCCAGCATAGGCGGCGGCATCGGCCATCGCCTGCAATCTCAGGCTGTTGTAGTACCAATACGAGGTCTCGACACCGAAGCCGGCGGAGCCGACAACGATCGGCAAGGTCAGGGCGAAGATCGTGGCAACATTTGCGCCGGTGCCCCGGCATATACCGTTTGCGATAAGTCGAATCCGGGTGAAGCAATTGAAGGCCATGACGTAGATTAGAAAGCACGCATATGTGAACGAATGGCTAAAAAGTTCAGTTCATTTTTTGTCAGCGATCTATTGTCCCCCAAAAGAAGGGGTTCGTTGGCTGATCGACGGGCATTGAAGGCAGCAAGACGACCAAAAAAGCCCGTATCCCGCGTGGCGATAGTTTACTGTTTGCTAACAGCGCAATTGCAGAGACGGCGGCAAATGACCCGCTATGGGGCAATCGGCCGGCTCGCGTTGGCGATAGGACTTATGCGCGGCAAACCGGGACCAAGGTCCGTCTGGCGGGTTCATCGACGCCGTCGCATGATTTATCGAGCGGGACGGCCGACTCGAAGGATGGACCATGAAAAATCGAACGAATCTGCTCGCAGCGGTCGCGGCGCTCACACTTCTCGCCTCTTCGGCGTTTGCTGGTCCTGGCGGCAATGGCAATGGCGGCGGCAACGGCAACGGCGGTGCGAACGGCAACGGCGGGAATTCAGCTGGAGCTGGATCGCAGGGGCATGGAGCTGCGACATCCACGGCGGCAAAAGATCCTTCCACCAGCGGTTTGACAAAGGCGCTCAGCGTCGTGGCGACCACGCCGGCATCACCGCAGGCCACGCTGTCCCTGCAGGCAGCCCTGGACAAGCTTTTGGCCAAGAACGCAACTGAAGATCCGGCAGACACGACGGATGACTCATCGGACGAGATCACTGGCTCTACGGAATAGATAGCTTTGGGGTAGTCACGCTTTGACGTGACACTCCTTGTGGCCCGCGCCGGTTCGCCGGTGCGGGCTTTTTTCATAGTCGCGTATCTTGGCGGCCGTGCGGGGCCGGCGCCAGCAAGTCACGGCGGCGACAGCGACCGTCTTAGCGCGTCCCGCCTGCGATGCGTTCAGCCGGATACCATGCCGCTCGAACCCATGCAGCCATGCGGCGCTGCCCCATAGCCACGAAATTTGTTTCAAGCGGAAAGAATTGGCATCGTCTCCGCACCCATATCGGCCAACATCTCTCTCTGTACGGCCAGGAAGAACCTGCGCACCTCGTCGCCGGCTGCTGTTCTGTCCCTGCCGGATCCGGCAACGAGGTCCAGCAACTCCGACGCCTTGGCCCTCCAGAAGGAGGTTGCGGTCTCGCCATGCAGATTGCCTAACTTGGCGGCAACCTCCCTGACCAAGAATACCTGACGGTCGATCGGGAACGCACGAACTTTTTCTGAGGACATCTTCCGAACCATGAGACTGACGCAACGAATCAACCATTGCCAACAAGCAATGGCGTAGCCGGCAAGGTGGAAACGGATGCTTAACGGGGCTGACGCTGGTGCATCCTGGTGCGGGTTCGTCGGGGACGAGACAGGCGCAGTGGTACGCATCGCCCCGTGCCTTCAAACGCGATCGTTGGCGTTGCAATCGGACAAGGCGAAACGGTGGCAGCCCTCAGGCCTGGAGCGCCCTCGACCCACCGCCGCGCCTGCGCGGCGTCATCATGTCCCTGGCCATCAGTCCGCTCGCCCGGCAAAACGCCATGAACGCCCGGCACGCATCCTCGGTCTTGACCACGTCCACCGTGGCGCCAAAGCAGGCGTTGAACGCTTTCTGATAGATCGGGCCTTGACGGCGCGCCGGCCAGTCCTGGAGAAAATCGAGCGCCTGTTCGACCCCGTAGATCTCCTCGACTGGCAGGCCGGGCGCGGGTGCGATGCGCACCGGCACCTCGAATTGCAGTCTGTCCATTCCACTTCTCCCGAACCGGCGTCACCGGGGCGGCAACGCCGTTCGTCGTCAAAAGCTGCTTTGACCGCTTTTGGCCGAGAAATGTGTCGTCACTTGGGATGACCAGAAAGGAAAACCGGGCAAAAACCGGCTAGACATCGCCCCATGCACGAGGAATTTCCCGAAGCGCGGCCGCGTTGGGCAGTTCTTCCTTGAACCTTCTGCCCTCAAGTGCCAAATCTGGGGAGATCTTCACATCGGCTCTCCTGCCGGGCCCTATCGCCTACACGGACAAAATGGTCACCTATCTCGACGCAGCCACGGCACCACTCAGAAACACCGGCCAGATCCGCCTCTATGGCGAGGAAGGCTTTGCTGGCATGCGCAAGGCATGCGATCTCACCGCGCGCTGCCTCGACGAGCTGGTGCCGATGGTCGAGCCCGGCGTCACCACCGAAGCCATCGACCGCTTCGTCTTTGAATTCGGCATGGACCATGGCGCGCTGCCGGCGACACTCAACTATCGCGGCTACACGAAATCGTCCTGCACCTCGATCAATCATGTCGTCTGCCATGGCATCCCCGACAACAAGCCGCTCAAGGATGGCGACATCGTCAACATCGACGTCACCTACATCCTCGACGGCTGGCACGGCGATTCCTCGCGCATGTATCCAGTCGGCACGATCAAGCGCGCCGCCGAGCGCCTGCTCGAAGTCACGCATGAATGCCTGATGCGTGGTATTGCGGCGATCAGGCCCGGCGCCCGCACCGGCGCCATCGGTGCTGCCATCCAGACCTATGCCGAGGGCGAGCGCTGCTCTGTGGTGCGCGACTTCTGCGGCCACGGCGTCGGCCAGCTTTTCCATGATGCGCCGAACATCCTGCACTATGGCAGTGCCAATGAGGGCGTCGAGATGCGGCCCGGCATGATCTTCACCGTCGAGCCGATGATCAATCTCGGCCGGCCGCACGTGAAGGTTCTGTCGGACGGCTGGACCGCGGTGACGCGCGACCGCTCGCTGTCGGCGCAATACGAGCACACGATCGGCGTCACCGACACCGGTTGCGAGATTTTCACGCTGTCGCCAAAAAAGCTCGACCGTCCGGGCCTGCCGGCTTAGAGCGCATCTTGCCCGGCGGAGGCCGTCTATGCCGACTGCACATCCGCGGCATTCGGCAGGTCGATGGTGACGACCAGTCCGCTGGGCTGGTTATCCTGCAATTCGATCCTGCCGCCGTGACCCTGGACGATGTCGGCAACGATCGAGAGGCCCAGACCGAAGCCATGCTTCGATGCAATGCCGCGCGACGCATCTTCCTTGAAGAATGGTTCGAAAACACGAGCACGTGCCGTCATTGGAATACCCGGCCCGTCGTCCCCTACCGTGATGCGCGCCGCCGTGCCGGTCGCTGTCAAGGCGACCGTGACATTGCCAGCGAATTTGACCCCGTTGTCGCAAAGATTGGCGATCGCACGCGCCAATGCATTGGGCTTGCACCAGCCCAGGAGCCGGTCCGGCCCAGAGTATGAGACAGGAAATCCGACATCGGAGAATTCGGCGCAGACGGTTTGCAGAACGCTGGCAATGTCGGCGCGCTGCAGCTTCTCCGTCGAAACATCGTTGCGCAGATAGGTTAGGGTCTCGTCGATCAGGATTTCGATGTGCTGGACATCGGACAGGATTGCGGTTCGGATTGGGCCATCATCCATGCGCTCGGCGCGAAGCCGCAGCCGCGTCAAAGGCGTGCGCAGATCATGACTGACGCTGCGCAACATGCGCGTGCGGTTTTCGATCATCGTGCGGATGCGCGTCCTCATCCTGTTCAGGGCGCGCGCCAGCCCTACCATTTCAATGGAGCCGTGTTCGACGAAGAGCTGGTCGCTATTCTCAATCTCGGCTGAACCGACTGCCGCCGAGATGCGCTTCAACGGATCCGTCACGGCCCAAACCGCAAACAGCCAGATCAGCACCGGCAAGGCGACGAAAGCCATGAACCTATAGAACGAGGCACGGACGAGGCCCGATGTCAGCCAGGAATCGGGCATGCCGAAATGGGCCAGGACGTCCCGCTGGTCCAGGTCGATGACAAACGCGTATCGGCCGCCGATCCTTATCCAGCGTCCGTCAACCGTCCCCCTGTCGATACGCAAAAGCCATTCGATACTTCGCCATTGCAGATAGGACTGGGGAATGCCGCGTATCTGGTCCTTGGGCAATATCTCGAAATCAAAGCCGGCCCGCTTTGCTGTCGCCAGAATTGCGCCACGCGCCTCCGCCGGCGTTTCTTGCAACAAGGCAGCAACAACGGCCGCACGCCTTGCGTTATCTTCCACGGCGGGAAGGTCGACATTCTCTATGAAACTCTCGACGACCGAACCGACGAACATGATCACGATCACCGCCATGAAAATGATCGCCACAAACTGCCCACGCACGGACTGTGGCAAGAAAAGGCGGATGAAACCCTTCATGCTTCCTCCACCGTCGCGGTAAAGATGTAGCCACCCAACCGAACGGTCCTCAAAAGCACCGGATCGCGCGCGTCCTTTTCGATCTTCCTGCGGATCCGGCTGATATGGACATCGACGCTACGCTCGATCGGCCCTGCGAGCCCGGCATGGGTTACGCCCAGAAGTTCCTCGCGCGAGAGAACCCGGCCCGCATTGCGACAAAACGCAAGCAACAGGTCGAATTCATGCGTCGTGGTCGTAACCCGCGCATTGTTGGGGTCATGCAATTGCCGGCGTATGGGATCGAGGCGCCAGCCGTTGAAACGAAGCACCTTCGACCAGTCCCGCTCGTCTGGAGCATAGGCTGTACGGCGCAGCAGCGCCCGTATCCTGGCCGTCAGTTCGCGCGCGCTGAACGGTTTCGTCACATAGTCGTCCGCGCCGATTTCCAGCCCGAAGATGCGGTCGATTTCCTCACCGAGCGCGGTCAGCATCAGGATCGGAATGTTGGTTCCGGCACGAAGGCGGCGGCAGATATTGAGACCGTTTTCACCCGGCAGCATGACATCCAGCACGATGAGATCGAATTTCTGGTTGCGAAGCGCGGCGTTCATCTGGACGCCGCTCTCGGCAATTTCCACGATCATGCCGTTGTCGGTGAGCGTCTCGCCCAGCATGCGCGCGATCTCGATATCGTCTTCGACTATGAGGATACGCGAACCTTGCTTCGCCGATCTGGATTCGGCGCTCAAATCGCTTTGGTGCCGTTGCTGCGCCATGTCGGAATTTGTCTAGCCTGCATTGATGCCTGGTAGGCGTCAGAACCGATATCCGACGAGAAGCATCCCTGAAGGCTGGATCTTTTCGACGACAACGGGGCTGTCGGCAGCGTCACCCAAGAGAACGCCGACCCCCGCTTCGCCGCGCACCATCCAGTTCTCGTCGAGCATATATGTGGCGGAAATCGAAAAATCGGCACGCTTCAAACCGGCGCCGGCATCATAGCGCGCCAGCCCGGAGCGAGCCGATTGTTCGGCCGTGACGCCAAAATAGGCCTGCATGTAATTTTCGTCGGCAAAGACGACGGACGCGCTGGCGCCGATCATCAACGATTGAGACAGAGGCCGGGTCACCTCGATCCCCACCCTGCCCTCCAGGCCATCGCTGCCGCCGATGGTCTTGTCCAGCTGCGCGAATATTTCGGCCGGACCGAACTTCGCCGCTGCCTTCACGCCGACCGTCGCGCCCATGTCGACATCCCCCAAGCCGCGCAGATGGTCGGAGTCGTCTTCCTTGCGGCCCATCTCATAGCCAAGCCGCCCGCTGAACGCGAACGGTCCTTGTTCATAAACGGCGATGTTGGCACCTGTGGGGTCGATCGTCACCGTGTCGAGGAATGTCGCCGTGACGAAAGGCACCGGCATGATCTTGAACTCATTGCTGCCCTCGTATTTGGGGACGATGATGGCGCCGCCGCCGAGCACGACATGCCAGTCGGACAGTTTCTGTTCGAAGCGCGCGAAACGGGAAGGCTCGGGCGGCAGGGTAAAATCATCGGAATTCACCGCAATGGCGTCTGCCGCCAGCGCGCCCTCCGAATGCGTTGAAAACAGGATTGCCATGGCCGCAAGAGATGCCCGGCCGGCAAATAGTCCAGAGTCAATTTTGGCGAACATGCGTGCTCCAGTATAGCGAGGCAATGAGCCTCCGATGGCGTCACCATGTCAGGTGAAAGTGGCCGCATGCGTTAAGTGATGTTAAGTTTTGTTGCGCAATCGTGGTTTCATCTTGCCGTATAGGGAAGCCACAGACTGACAGCGGAGCTTGCACGATCTGCCGTGGATCGTCTCGCGATCGGAGAACAGAACTGTTTCAATCCAGGCCAGAACAGCTCTAATGTCTGCGCTGGAGCAATGTGGGCGGGGTATGGGGAACACAAGCGACGACGACGAGCGGAGTTTCTTCTCCGAAGCGCCGATGCGGCCTGCGGCGAAAGCCAAGGCGACGCTCGACGAAAAGCCGCATTACCTCGGCCATCGCGACCGCTTGCGCGAGCGCTTTGCCTTGGCGGGTGCGGATGCCCTGCCCGACTACGAACTTCTGGAACTTCTGCTCTTTCGACTGATCCCTCGTGCCGACACCAAACCGGCGGCCAAGGCGCTGCTGGCACGCTTCGGCACGCTGGCCGAAGTGCTTGGCGCCCCGGTGGGCCTGCTGCAGGAGGTCAAGGGCATCGGCCCTGCGGTGGCACTCGACCTGAAAATCGTTACCGCAACGGCGCAGCGTATGGCACGCGGCGAGGTCCACGGCCGCGAGATCCTCTCGTCCTGGCAGCAGCTTCTCGACTATTGCCGCTCAGCAATGGCATTCGAGGCGCGCGAGCAGTTCCGCATCCTGTTCCTCGACAAGAAGAACGCGCTGATCGCCGATGAGGTGCAGCAGACAGGCACCGTCGACCACACGCCTGTCTACCCGCGAGAAGTGATCAAGCGCGCGCTCGAGCTCTCGGCGACCGCCATTATCCTGGTGCATAATCATCCGTCAGGCGATCCAACACCATCACGCGCCGATATCGAGATGACAAAGGAAATCATCGACGCCGGCAAGCGGCTGGGCGTCGCCGTGCATGACCACATCATCATCGGGCGAAAAGGCTATTCCAGCATGAAGGGCCTGCTGCTGATCTGAGTGGTGAGTTCCAAAAGGTGAGCGCCTGAGCAAGTCGTGCCGCTTTGGCCCGCGCTCCGGTCACGGCGGATCGGTGTTGCAGCTGCCGGCCACCTGGTTAACCGCTTCACCGAACCCGGCGAGGTTGAAATCGGCCTCGCCGCGTCCCGACAGCAGCCCGAAGCGCCACGAAAGCTGGAGCCGGTTCGCGGCAACAAGGCGCCTGATGCCATCGGCGCCATCGCGCACCAGCATCCTGCCGCGCGGCCCGACCGACCAGCTCTCATCGAACTTGCTACCCTGGTCGAGCGTGACCGACATGGTGATCTTGCGGCTGGCCGAGACACCGTCATTCAGTTGCAGCCATTCGGTCCAATGCGGCTCGCCGTTTGCCCGGCAGGCAATCGTCAGGATCGGGCTGTAGCTCAAGGCACCGCCACCGGTGATCAGCTTGTTGGTGGCATAGAGCGAGGCTGTGACGAGGCCGTCCTCGCCCGTTTCGAACCGCCAATTGTCAAGCACGGCTTCGGCACGGGCAATGCCGCAGACCGAGACCAGGATCAACGCAACCGCGGCAGCGTGCCCCACTTCGACGAATAGCCTCAACACGTCCTCCAACAACCCAAGCGGCTGCAATAGAAGCGCAGATAATGATCAAAGCTTGGTCGCCACAGGCCGTCGTGCGCAAAGCGCACCGGCTGTTGCAGTTTGGCAACGAAAAAGGCCGCCTCGAGGGCGGCCTTCTCCTGTTCCAGTGAAATGCTGGTGTTATTCGGCGTCCTTGGCGGCCTTCTTCTTCGGCGCGGCCTTCTTCTTGGGCTCTTCGGCGTCGTCGGCCTTCTTCTCGTCGGCCTTCTTGGCGGCGGCTTTCTTCGCCGGCTTCGCCTTGACGGCGGTTTCGTCCTCCTCGTCGTCGGCCATCAGCTCTTCCTTGCTGACCTTGACGTCGGTAACCGAAATCTGGCCGAGCAGATGATCGACCACCTTCTCCTCGAACATCGGCGCCCGCAGCGTGTTCAACGCTTCCGGGTTGTTGCGGTAGAATTCGAAGACTTCCTGCTGCTGGTTGCCCGGATAGCGGCGCACCTGCTCGAACAGGCCGCGCTGCAGCTCTTCGTCCGATACGGTGACGCCGGCCTTCTCGCCGATTTCAGCCAGCACCAGGCCGAGGCGCACGCGGCGCTCGGCGAGACGCAGATACTCGGCACGTGCCTCTTCTTCCGTCGTCTCTTCATCGGCGAAAGTGCGTCCGGCCGCTTCCAGGTCGCGATTGACCTGCGCCCAGATGTTGTTGAACTCGGCCTCGACGAGCTTCGACGGAGCCTCGAACGAGTAGGACGCGTCGAGTTGGTCGAGCAGCTGGCGCTTGACCTTCTGGCGCGTCATGGCGCCGAACTGGTTCTCGATCTGGCCGCGCACGACGTCGCGCAGGCGCTCCAGCGACTCCAGGCCGAGGTTCTTGGCGGTCTCGTCGTTGATTTCGAGCGCGCCGGGCTGGGACACTTCCTTGACGGTGACGTCGAAGGTCGCTTCCTTGCCGGCAAGATGCGCCGCCTGGTAGTTTTCCGGGAAGGTCACGGTGACCTGCTTTTCGTCACCAGCCTTGGCGCCGACAAGCTGATCCTCGAAGCCGGGGATGAACTCCTTCGAGCCCAGCACCAGCGGCTGATCGGTGCCGGCGCCGCCGCTGAAGGCCTCGCCGTCGATCTTGCCGACATAATCGATGGAGACGCGGTCGCCAATGGCGGCCTTGCCGGTCTTCGGCTCGTAGCTGCGCGCCGATTCAGCAACGCGCTGGACCTGCTCGTCGATCTCGGTATCCGGCACGTCGAATACCTGGCGTGTCACCTTGATGTCGGAAAAGTCCTTGATCTCGATCGCCGGAATGATCTCGTAGTTGAGGCGGAACTCGAAATCGGCGCCGCCGGCCAGGATCTTCTCGGCTTCCTTCTCGTCCTCGGTCATGATGACTTCGGGCTGCATGGCAGCCTTTTCGCCGCGCCCGGTGATGATCGAACGGGTCGAATCGTTGAGGATCTCATTGACCACTTCCGCCATGAACGACTTGCCGTAGACCTTGCGCAGGTGCTGCACCGGCACCTTGCCGGGACGGAAACCGTTGATGCGGACCTTGTTCCTGGCATCCGAAAGCCGCGCCATCAGCTTGGCTTCCATGTCACCGGCCGGCACGGTGATCTTGATCTCGCGCTTGAGACCGGAGTTGAGCGTTTCGGTGACCTGCATCGTAAAACCTTTGTTTTCACCAATGAGACTGCACGGCCTCTGCCGTTTACAGCCTGCCGGTATATTCTTGCCGGGAATGGCTTTTGGTACGGAACCTGGCGATTTGACCGAAAATACGGCTCAAACTCTCCCAAACTGCGTTCCAAAATGTGAATAAGTTCTTGTTTTTCCTACTTCTTATCACATTCTGTAGAAGCGGATCGTCGCGTCCCGTCACATTTGACACGCCTTTTGTCACAGGCGAGGCTAATTTTCAACAGTCTTCGCATTTCGGCGAATAACCAACATTTTGGTCCTAACCCAACATCTCGTCTCTGACATTGACAGAATGATGGCTACATGGGATTGCCGGTTCATGCGGATGTGGCGGAACTGGTAGACGCCCTGGATTTAGGTTCCAGTGCCGAAAGGCGTGGGGGTTCGAGTCCCTTCATCCGCACCACCCTTCGCTCTTCGAGATTCCGGTGGCAGGCCACTCTTCGCGTGAAACGTGCAGCCTTGGCCCATCCCGCGCATACAGCGTGGGGCGGCAAGGCTTTGCCGCCTATTTCCTTACAATCCACTCCAGCAAGTCGGGATCGACCGTCGCAACGCCGGTGAATTCACGGATCATCAGCAAAGCAAATTCCTGCCATCGATCTTCAGGGATATTCTCTTCGATGATTGCTTTATGGAAAGCGCTTCGCAGGATGTCGCTGTCGAGCGCCGACACGCGGCAAAGTTCAAGATCCTGATCCATGATGCGAGCCTCCCATCCACGGGCGGGAGCACAACCGCACTCAATCACCGATGCCCACTACCCTCGCCCTGTGACATTGGGGATTCTAATCCGTCAGACGCTGGATTCAATGCGATGTACGGTTTCGTACCAATCGCAAAACTCGGCATTTTCGTTTCGACTCGGAACTTTTTAGCTACGGCTAATGTTAATGACAGCGGTACATCCTTCGGGAGATAGGGGCATGAATAGGCGCCTAGTACTCTTTTTCGCGGTCACAGCAGTGTTTATTTCGGCTGGACCATTACCCCTCACCTCCGCTCGCGCTGATGAACCGCAATCGGCGGGAGACGTTCGATCGGCAATGCGAAAGCTTTGGGAGGATCATATCACTTATACGCGCAATTACATTATCAGCGCACTGGCCTTCCGGATTCAGATGAGGTTGCCAAGCGCCTTCTGCGGAACCAGGATGACATCGGCGACGCAGTAAAACCTTACTACGGTGATGCGGCAGGTCAAAAACTGGCGATGCTGTTGAAGGACCACATCAAGATTGCAACGGACGTGGTCAAAGCGGCCAAATCAGGCAGCAAAAACAAGCTCGCGGCGGCTCAGAAGAAATGGACGGGCAATGCTGACGACATTGCCATATTTCTCAGCAAGGCCAATTCGAACTGGTCCGAACAAGACCTGAAGGAAATGCTGCACAAGCATCTGGAGCTGACGACCGGCGAGGTCGTTGGCCGGCTGAAAAAGGATTGGGCGGCGGATATCAAGTCCTATGACGAAGGCCACGTTCATATGTTGAAGTTCGCTGACATGCTGACGGACGGTATCGCCAAACAGTTCCCTGACAAGTTCAACGGCTGACTGCCGCGAGGCATGGTACGGTTTTGCTTCGCCGCGTAGCGATTTTACCCGCGCGGCATCTGCATCTACGCCGCGAACGCTCTCCCCGTGAACCACTCGGCCAGCTTTGCCAGCTCCGGCCCCAGCACGCGATCGTCGCCGACAGGCGGCACGATATTTCTGATTTCATCGACGAATGACCGCAGTGCCGGCGGCGGCGCGCGTTCGGTGACGTGCAGCGCCTGCGAGGCCATCATCGCCAGCATCGCCATGGCGGCATCGACGCAGCGGCCGGCGGTCGCTTCCTTGGTCCAGGCGAAGAACGCCGTCGTGGCGACATCGTCCTGTCCAGCACCGGCCGATTCCGTTCCAGGGATGAAGGTGCGCTGTGCCGCCAGCTTGGCCTGCTCGAGATAGCCGGTGATCGCCATCGGCACGTAGCCGACATTGCCGTGGCCGTCGCTGTCGGCCGAGTGCCGTCCGGTCATCAGGAGATCGGGCAGCAGCGACACCTTGCCGTTGAGGAGTTTTGAGGCGTGGCGGTCGCAGAGCAGGCAGATATCGGCCCATATCGCCGCCAGATCGTCCAGTGCCGGCGTCGCCATGGCATTGTGATAGCCGCCGGTGCTGATGCAGCGGCCGAGCGGATGTGCGTCGTCGGGAGGGATGTAGACCGGATTGTCCGATATGGAAGCCAGCGACACCGTGGCCGCTCGCTCCGCCGCCGACAGCGCTCGATGCGCCTGGCCGAGCACGCGCGGCACGATGCGGTAGCTGACCGGCGCCTGATAGTTGCGCCGCCCATCGCCGGCGCCGACCAGAAACTCCCGCAACCCCTGGAGGGCCGCCGCTTCATGTTCATCACCCCAAAGCGTGTCGAGGGCCGTATCGTAGTGCTCGAGCGGGGCGCGAAACGCTTCGATCGACAGCGCGAATACTTTTTGGGCCATCCCGATACGGCGGCGTGCCGCGAGCGCTGCGTCGGCCACCAGAGCAGCGGCGCAGGGCGAGCCGTTGATCAGCGAGCCGCGTTCCTTGACCTCCAGGTCGAAGCGCGTCGAAAGCTCGGCAAACAGCGGATAGAGCGCCAGGATTTCGCCGGCGCCGCCCTGGCCGGAAACCGGCACCATCGGCATCGGGCGGCCATCGAGCATTGCGGCCACGGCAAGCGCGATGCGCGGCGTGGTGGCGGCGTTGCCCTCGACGAAGTTCGTCAGGCGGGCAAGCACGATCGCCCGGACCACTCGCTCCGGCAGCGGGTCACCGAACGAGGTCGCGGCGGCGAACGCCTTGATGCGCGCATGGCGGTCCCGCTCATCGAGTTCGAGCCTGCGGCTCGCCAGCTCCCCCATGGCGGTGGTGACGCCATAGATGACTGGTGGCGGATCGGTTTCAATCAGCTTGAGGAACGAGGCACGGCATTCGGCGATGCGCCGCAGGGCCTTCTCGCCGATCTCCACCGTGTCCTTCTTCCAGGCGACGCGGAAAACAGTGTCGAGGTTGATCTCCTCACGCGTCGACAAGGTAACTGGCATGCTTCACACCACGGCAAACAAGGACATTAATAAAGCGGTTCCTCGAACAGCGTCTTGTCGCCGTCCACCAGCGCCTTGATCTGCGCGGTGCCGTCGCCGGCGAGCGCGAGGCGGATGCCGAACGGACGCACCCGCATGTCGTTCTGGATCGCCATCCCCTCGCCTTCCGGCAGATAGAAGCGCTCAATGCCGTAGTCCGGCGCGATGGTCATCGCTTCGCCCCGAAGATCCCAGCCCTCGGCGACATGGCCGGATATGTCAGCCTCGTCGGCGGCGGCCGGCGTTGGCGCCTTGCCGAACCAGGCTGTCGTCGGCTGCCAATAGCCGTCGGCGCCCTTCTTCAACCGGACGACAATCGACGTATCGTCGCTGGATAATTTGTCGGCCGGAATGTCAGCGATCATTTTCACCGGTATCCGCGAAATCTCGTAGCCGAGGATAATGTAGTCGCCGCGCAGGAGGTCGCGCGGATCGACGGGCTCGATCTTCAGCAGCACTTCCTTGCCGTTGCGCAGGATCGCCGCTCGGCCGGCGATGATCCAGCTCAGGAAGCCTATCTGGACAAGCGCCAGCACCAGCGCCGAGATAACAAGTCTTTTCCCGGCGATCATGCCGTGGCTCCCGTGGTGATTGGGCCCTTCATGCGCTTTTCCACGCGAATGATGACCAGCGCAAGGATGCCGAGCAGCACCGCGGCGGCCAGGAAGAAGCCGGCCGTATCGAGCATCGATTGCAAGGTCACCACATAGATGATGGCGAGTTCGAAGGCGAAGCCGGCATAGGCAAGCCAGCGCAACCCACGGCTCTCCCGTCCTGCCAGCACGATTGCCGCGACGATGCCGGCAAGCGCGACTACCGAAGCGATGGCGAAACCGCTGTTGTAGCTGCTCTCGTCGGCCAGTTCGAACTGGATCATCGCCAGGCCGGTGAGGAAGCCGAGCAACGCGTGCAAGGGCAAACGGCCGCCAAGCTGCACGATCCTGTCGACCGGGCCCGGCGCGAAGACAGAAGCCGCAAACAGCAGCGCCGCGACGACGACCAGCGGGATCGCCACCTGCAGCGTATCGTGGTTGGAGACCAGCAGCACCAGATAGAACAGCACCGACAGGATGATCAGGTGCCGCGCCGGCTGGCTGCGGGTCCAGAACGAGACGGCAAACAGCACGATCGCCATGGGGACGAAGGCATGCGGAAATTCGCTGCGGCTGTAGTAATCGAAGCCCTTCAGAAACAGCCAGGCATCGGCGATGCCGACAGAAGCCACCGTCAGCGGGTTCGAACGCAGCGCCACCGCCGCCAACGCCGTGCCGGCGCCCCAGGTGATCAGGGCCGATGCCTCGTCGCCGGACAGATGATACATCTGGCTGATCAGTGCGATCGAGCCGCCGAAAGCCGCCGCCGCCACGATCCACAGCGCCTCGCCAATCGCCGCATGGTCGCGGGTCTTCAACAGCGCGCCACCGACGTAGCCGCCAAGGATGACCACGAACAGTGCCGCCACGCGCGCCAGCCGCGGGATCGCGTCCCAGTTGGCGGCGACGAAAATCAGGATGGCGGCGCCGAACAACAAGGCAGCCATCATCGCCAGGATCGAGCCGAAGCTGAACGACTTGCGCTCGTTGGCCTCGACATCGCGCGCCAGGGATTCGGCAATGGTGGCGTCGATCAGCCCGGCTTGCCGCCACCGCGCGATATCCGCCCTGACCCGCGACGAATAACTCGCCATGCCACTTCTCCCCCGGTTTGGTCTTTTTTTCAGCCGACCCGGCCAAACCGTTAACGCAACGGCATTTTCCGATTCGGGTTTCTTTGTGTCAGGTCCGTGAACGCGCGTTAATGCTGCATTGCACAATTTGCATTGCTGCCATGCAGCCATAGCGCTTTTAAATCGATATAGGCCCGCCTATCTATGGTTCGTACACAAACGGAATGATCCGCAAGAAAGACGAAACGAGAACTACCATGAACCTGATCCGCAACTACCGCAACTGGCGCCGCTACAGGGACACCGTGTCCGAGCTGAGCCGCCTGAGCAACCGTGAACTGACCGACCTCGGCATCAGCCGCAGCGACATTCCTTACGTCGCTCGCAAGGCGGTCTAACTCTTCGGACCGCGAATGGTCCGAACCAGTTTTGAAAAAGAGAACGACAATGAACCTGATCCGCAACTATCGTAACTGGCGCGTTTATCGCGAGACGGTTACCGAGCTGGGTCGCCTTTCGAACCGCCAGCTGCATGACCTCGGTATCGTCCGCGACGAAATCAAAGTCATCGCCCGCCGGGCGATCTAACCAGAATTTCGCCAGGGTCGACCTCCTCCCCGACCCTGACGAATCCGGTCAACCTTCACCTCCTCCCGAGGGTTGACCACCAAAACGGCGCCCGCCGCACCTCCTCCCGCGGCGGGCGTTGTTTCCCCGCAGCAAAACGAATTTTGCCCAAAAGGTTTCGCTCCTTTTCAAACTGCGAAAGAGATTTCGTCAAAGCCGACCTCCTCCCCGGCAATGACGAATAGGCCCGACCTTCACCTCCTCCCGAAGGTTGGCCATCAAAACGGCGCCCGCCGCACCTCCTCCCGCGGCGGGCGCTGTTTCCCCGGGGCAAAAACGAATTTTGCCCCAGAGGTTTCGCCCCTCGTAAAAACAGCGAAAGAGATTTCGTCAAAGCCGACCTCCTCCCCGGCAATGACGAATACGGTCGGCCTTCACCTCCTCCCGAGGGTCGACCCCAAAAACGACACCCGCCGGACCTCCTCCCCGGCGGGTGTTGTTGTATTCAGAGGTTGCTTCCCTGAGCTGTTGTTTGCCCCGCACCACGCACGGCAATTGCAATCGCCGCATCAAGCGATTATTCCGGCGCTCATGAGCAAAAATCCCATCCACATCATCGGCGGCGGCCTCGCCGGTTCCGAAGCCGCCTGGCAGGCAGCACAGGCTGGCGTTCCCGTCATCCTGCATGAAATGCGGCCCGTTCGCGGCACCGATGCACACAAGACCGATAGCCTGGCCGAGCTGGTCTGCTCCAATTCCTTCCGCTCCGACGACGCCGAAAACAACGCCGTCGGCCTGTTGCACGCCGAAATGCGGCTGGCCGGCTCGCTGATCATGAGCGCCGGCGATGCCAACCAGGTACCTGCCGGTGGTGCGCTTGCCGTAGACCGCGACGGATTCGCAGACGCGGTAACGAAAAAACTCGAAGCGCACCCGCTGATCACCATCCAGCGCGAGGAAGTGCCGGGCCTGCCACCGGCGGATTGGGACCAGGCAATCGTCGCCACCGGTCCGCTGACCGCGCCATCGCTTGCCCAGTCGATTGCGGAAGCGACCGGCGCCGATGCGCTGGCTTTCTTCGACGCCATCGCGCCGATCGTCCATTTCGACACGATCGACATGGATATTTGCTGGTTCCAGTCGCGCTACGACAAGGTCGGACCCGGCGGCACCGGCAAGGACTACATCAATTGTCCGATGGACAAGGACCAGTACCTTGCCTTCGTGCAAGCGCTGGTCGATGGCCAGAAGACTGAATTCAAGCAATGGGAAGGCACGCCCTATTTCGACGGCTGCCTGCCGATCGAGATCATGGCCGAGCGCGGCGTCGAGACGCTGCGCTACGGGCCGATGAAGCCGATGGGGCTGACCAATGCGCACAATCCGACGGTGAAGGCCTATGCCGTCGTCCAGCTACGGCAGGACAATGCACTGGGCACGCTCTACAATATGGTCGGTTTCCAGACCAAGCTGAAGCATGCCGAGCAGGTGCGCGTGTTCCGCACCATTCCGGGTCTCGAAACCGCCGATTTCGCCCGCCTCGGCGGCCTGCATCGCAACACCTACATCAACTCGCCGACCTTGCTCGACGCTTCGCTGCAGCTGAAGTCGCGCCCCGGCCTGCGCTTCGCCGGCCAGATCACCGGCTGCGAAGGCTATGTCGAAAGCGCCGCGATCGGCCTGCTCGCCGGGCGCTTCGCTGCCGCCGAGAGGCTCGGCCATGCACCATCGCTGCCGCCGCTCACCACGGCGTTCGGCGCGCTGCTCAACCACATCACCGGTGGCCACATCGTTTCGGATGACGAACCTGGAAAACGCTCCTTCCAGCCGATGAATGTCAATTTCGGCCTGTTCCCGCCCGTGGAGGCGCCGAAGACCGAGGGCAAACGCATGCGCGGCAAGGACAAAACCGTCGCCAAGCGCCACGCCATCACATCGCGCGCACGCGCCGATTGCCGGCAATGGCTGGGATTGGCGGCGCAAACAGCCGAAGCCGCTGAGTAGCCAGCTTCCTCCCTGAGTGGACCTTAGGCGTTCGCGCTCACCTCCGGCATGATTGACGTTTACGTCAAAGTGCTGGCCAGCCCTTGCTCGCGCGACGCAACAACAGCCAATGCCGGCGCAAGGCCGACAGCCGCGCCACGCCGTCGAGCGGCGAGCCGCGCTCCATTTTCGTGAGGTAGGCGCGCGACAGGGCCAGCGGCAGAAATGCCGGGCGCAGCGAGACCGGCAACGCCGCAGCGCCTTGCTCAAAGGCGGTGAGATGCTCCCGCGCCAGCGCCATCATCGCCGCCACCGCGCGTTTGGCGCCAGGACCACCGTCGGCAGTGACGAACTCTGCCGGCGACGATCCCGCCGCGGCAAGGATATCGGCCGGGATAAAACACTGCCCGCGTTTGCGGTGCAGCGGCAATAACAGCAACAGGCCGGTCATCGCCTGCGCGCAGCCCGCCCTGCCCGCCAGTTCGGCAAAGCGTGGCGCCTCGCCGGGGTCGAGCAGCATCGCCGCAAGCTGGATGAGCGCCGCGGCCGTCTCGCCGCAATAGCCCTCCAGATCGGTGCGCGACGGCATCGGGTCGTCGTAGAGGTCGAAGATGCGCGCATCGAGCATGTTCTCGAAGGCCGGCTTCGGCAGATTGAATGTCGCTATGGTGGCATTCAAGGCTTCGGCTATGGGGTGGCCGGCGCCCGCTTCCCCGCCGGCGGCAATGACATCGCGCCACCATTGCAGGCGCACCTCGCCCGGCAACGCTTCATGGATGCGATCGCGGATGCCTGCGATCTCGGCATTGAAGGCATAGAGCGAAAACAGCGCGTCGCGCTTGTCCGCCGGCGCGTAAAGGGCGGTCAGATAGCGGTCGTGATCGGCGGCGCGCACCGCGTCCATGACAATTTTGGCATTCTGGGACATCTCAGTCGACGGCGATGAGCGCGGCGGCCACGGCGCGCTCTTCCGCCAGAAGGACATTGTAGGTCCGTACCGCTGCACCGGTCGACATCGGGTCGGACGCAATGCCGGCCGCCTTCAGCGCGGCCCGCAGTGCGGCGGGCAATGGCCTGAGACCCCTGCCCATGCCGACCAGCAGGATCTCGATCCTGTCGGCTTGCGCCAGCAGCTTGTCGAAATCCGCTACCGTCAGCTCCAGAGGATCCGCCGGTTCCCAGCCATGGATGCCGGATGGCAGGCAGAGCAGCGAGCCGCGATGCGACATGTCGGCAAAGCGGAACCCGCCATTGCCGTAGGCTTCGATCGGCGCTCGACCGGGAAAATGCGCCTCGCGGATGACGATGCCTTTGCTGGTCACCGTTTTGTCACCCCTTCGGGGCGGCGCGTCAGGTCGCGACCGCCTTGCCGCCGCCGGCCGGCTTCTCCTCGTCGGCCGTAGCTTGCGGCCGCAGCTTGAACAGGATCAGCAGCGGTGCTGCGATGAAGATCGACGAATAGGTGCCGAAGACGACGCCGAACAGCATCGCCATGGTGAACGAGCGGATCACCTCGCCGCCGAAGAGCACCAGTGCCAGCAACGCCAGGATCGTCGTCACCGAGGTCAGCGTCGTTCTCGACAGCGTCTCGTTGATGGCGTTGTTCAAGAGTTGCGGCAGCGGCATCCGCTTGTATTTTCGCAGATCCTCTCGAACACGGTCATAGACCACGATCGTATCGTTCAGCGAATAGCCGATGATGGTCAGGATCGCCGCCAGCGATGACTGGTTGAATTCGAGCCCGGAGATGACGAAGAAGCCAAGTGTCATGACCACATCGTGCACCGTCGCCACGATGGCGCCGACCGCGAACTGCCATTCGAAGCGGAACCAGACATAGATCAGAATACCGAGCAGCGCGATCAGCATGGCGATCGTGCCTTGCTTGGCAAGCTCGCCCGAGACGGTCGGCCCCACCACTTCGACGCGGCGAAAGTCATAATTGTCCTGCAGTTCGCCGCGCACCTTGTCGATGACGGTCTGCTCGGCATTCTCGCCGCCATCCTGCGTCCCGACACGGATCAACACGTCATTCGGCGTACCGAACTGCTGGACTTGCACCTCACCGATGTTGAGTTCGGTCAGCCGCGCGCGGAGGTCTGCGAGGTCGGCATTGCCGCTCTTGGCCTGAACCTCGATCAGCGAACCGCCCTTGAAGTCGATGCCGTAGTTGATGCCGACGGTCATGAACATCACAACCGACAGGATCGACAGCGCGCTTGACAGTGTGAACGTCCAGCGACGGATGCCCATGAACGGAATTTTCGTGCCGGGCGGGACGAAGGTCACCGGCGCGCGCGGCAATTCCTTCGGGCGAGCACGGCGCAGCCAGATCGAGACCAGCAGACGGGTGAAGGTGAACGCGGTGAAGACGGTCGTCAGGATGCCGATCGCATACGTGATGGCAAAGCCCTTCACCGGTCCGGTACCGAGATAGAACAGCACCACGGTCGCTATCAGCGAGGTGATGTTGGAATCGACAATAGTCGCCAGCGCCTTGGTAAAACCGGTGTCGATCGCCTGGATCACCGAGCGGCCGGCACGCCGCTCCTCGCGGATACGCTCGTAGATCAGCACGTTGGAATCGACCGCCATGCCGATGGTCAGCACGATACCGGCGATACCTGGCAAGGTCAGCGTCGCGCCGAGCAGCGACAGCAGCCCGACGATCATCGCCACGTGCACCGCCAGCGCGATGTTGGCGAGGAAGCCGAGCAATCCATAGGCAACGAACATGAACACGACGACCAGGATCGAACCGATGATGCCGGCGACCTTGCCGGCATGAATCGAATCCTGACCGAGACCCGGGCCAACCGTACGCTCTTCGATCACCGTCAGCGTCGCGGGCAATGCGCCGGCGCGCAGCAGCACGGCGAGGTCGTTGGCGCTCTGGGCGGTGAAATTGCCGGAAATCTGGCCGGTGCCGCCCAAGATCGGCTCGCGGATTTGCGGCGCCGAAATCACCTGGTTGTCGAGGATGATGGCGAACAACTTGCCGACATTCTGTGAGGTCGCCTGACCGAAACGCGCGGCACCCTTCGAATCGAAGCGGAAGGAGACCACCGGCTCATTGTTCTGCGAATTGTATGTCGCCTGCGCATCGACGAGGTTTTCACCCGAAACGATGACGCGGTTCTCGATCAGATACGGGACCGGCGGATCGTCCTGCGAATAGAGGACCGAGGAGCCGGCAGGCGGACGGCCATTGAGCGCGTCCTGCACCGGCATCGACTGGTCGACCATCTGGAAGGTCAGCTTGGCGGTCTGGCCGAGTATCTCCTTCAGCCGCTGCGGGTCCTGGAGACCCGGCACCTGGACAAGGATACGGTCGTCGCCCTGCCGCTGCACGATGGGTTCGGTCGTGCCGAGTTCGTTGACGCGGCGCTCGACCACCTCGATCGACTGCGTCAGCGCCGTCGATGTGCGGTATTTGACCCCGGCGTCGGTGACGTTGAACTTGAGCAGGCCGGGCTCGGAATCGTCCAGCGTCATTTCCTGGATGGAGCCGCCGGTGAACAGGCCGGCAGCGACCGGATCGGTCAGCGTCTTCAGTGCTGTCTTGGCGGCATCGAGCTGAGCGGGATCGGTGATGCGGACCTGCAAGGTCCGCCCCGTGCCGGCAAGGCCGGTATAGCCGATCTTGGCGTCGCGCAGCAGCGTGCGGATTTCGTCGCGCGTCGTCTCCAGCCGGTCCTTGATCAGATCGTTCTGATTCATCTCCAGCAGGATGTGCGAGCCGCCCTGCAGGTCGAGGCCGAGCGTCATCTGCCGCTTCGGCACCCAGTCGGGAAGCTTGGCCAAGGTGCTTGCGGGAATGAGATTGGGCGCGGCGAGGATCACTGTGATGGCCACGGCCACCCAGATCAGGATCATCTTGAAGCGCGAAAAATACAGCATATGGCGTCGTCCGTCAGGGCATGCTGGCGGATCGTTCCGCCTAAAATTGGATTATTTCTTGGCGTTCTGGTTGGCCACCGGCTCGCCCTTGACGCGCACATCGGCGATAGTCGAACGCAGCGCGGTCACCTTGGTGCCGCCGCCGAGGTCGATCTCGAGCTCGTTATCGTCGATCACCTTGGTCACCTTGCCGACGAAACCACCGCCGGTGACGACCGTATCGCCCCGACGGACCGCCGCCAGCATCTCGCCGCGCTTCTTCAGCTGCGTGCGCTGCGGCCGGATGATCAGAAAATACATGATCACGAAAATCAGGACAAACGGCAAAATGCTGATGAACATGTCGGGAGAGGCGCCGATACCTTGGGCGTATGCCGGTGTCACGAACATCGAGGTACTCCTGAATTGGAAAACAGCCGCCAAACCGTAATTTGGCGGCCCCTTGAAATTTGGCCGGAATATAGTCGGTAAAGTTGTCAATGCAACTGCGCGGCCAGCCAAATCGGCTGCTTTTCCGGCCTGTTGAGCCGTGTTAGAGCATGATCGCGAAAAGCGCGAGCCGGTTTTGCGAAAAGATCCCGCTCGAACAAAAGGTTGCAACCGGTTTCGAACCCGACGCAATCGGGCAGGCTCACGCTCCCGCACGTCAAAAACGAGAAAACAAAAGACCGACATGACCGACAGCAGCATTGAAGCCTTGAACCAGAAACTCGACCGGCTGATCGAGGCGGTGAGCCGCCTCGCCGCACCGCCGGTGCCCCAAACCGACCTCGGCGAGGCCGATTGCTTCGTCTGGCAGGCCGATCCGGGCTATCTGGAGCCGGTGCGCAAGGTCAACCGCGTCGACATCGGCCTGATCCGTGGCGTCGACCGCGTCCGCGACATCCTCGTCGACAACACCGAACGCTTCGCCGCCGGCTATCCAGCCAACAACGTGTTGTTGTGGGGCGCGCGTGGCATGGGCAAATCGTCGCTGGTCAAGGCCGTGCATGCGGAGATCAACGCCAAGGCCAAGTCCGACCTGCCGTTGAAGCTGATCGAAATCCACCGTGAGGACATCGACACGCTGCCGAAGCTGATGGGCTTGCTGAAGGCGGCCCCCTTCCGCTTCATCCTGTTTTGCGACGACCTCTCCTTCGACCACGATGACACCTCTTACAAGTCGCTGAAGGCAGCGCTCGAAGGCGGCGTCGAGGGCCGCCCGGCCAATGTGATCTTCTACGCCACCTCGAACCGCCGGCACCTGTTGCCGCGTGACATGATCGACAATGAGCGCTCGACCGCCATCAACCCGTCCGAGGCGGTCGAGGAAAAGGTCTCGCTGTCCGACCGTTTCGGCCTGTGGCTCGGCTTCCACAAATGTTCGCAGGACGAGTATCTCGACATGATCGACGGCTATGTCCGCCATCATGGCTTGGACATGAATCCCGAGCAGTTGCGCGCCGAAGCGCTTGAGTGGGCAACGACACGCGGCAGCCGCTCGGGCCGAGTCGCCTGGCAGTTCACCCAGGACCTGGCCGGACGGCTCGGCAAGCCGCTCAAGGATTGATCTGCCCGCAACCAACTGAAAAAGCCCGCCCCTTGCGGAGCGGGCTGAGCCGGCGGGCGGACTGGAGGTCAGACGTCCCGCAAATTGCTTTTTTTCTTCTATTCGAGATAGTCCCCGACTATTCGAGATAGCCGGACGGATCGACCGGGGCCGAATTCTTGCGCACTTCGAAGTGCAGCTTCGGCGAGTCCGTCGTTCCGCTCATGCCCGACAGCGCGATTTCCTGGCCGCGCTTGACCTTCTGGCCGCGCTGCACCTCGATCGAGCTGGCGTGGCCGTAGACGGTGACCAGGCCATTCTCGTGGCGCACCAGCACCGTGTTGCCGAATTCCTTGAGGCCGTCGCCGGCATAGATGACGACGCCATTCTCGGCCGCCTTGACCGGCGTTCCTGTCGGCACGGCGATGTCGACGCCGTCCTTGCCCGACCCGAACCCGGAAATCACGCGGCCGCGCACCGGCCAGCGCATCTTGCCGATGCCGGTGGCGTCAGGCGCGACGGCGTCGTCGTCCTCGGCCTGCTGGATGACTTTCGAATCTTTCTTCGGCGGCGTGTAGGACGCCAGCGTGTCCGACGGCGTGGCCTTTGTGGCGGGCTGGGTGGTGGCCGTGGTCACCGGATCGATCTTGGCCGGCTTGGCGCTGGCGACGGTCGCGGTCCCACCGGCCGGCACCTTCAAGGTCTGGCCGATCTTGAGCAATCCATCCTGCATGCCGTTCGCCTGCTTGATCGCAACGACGCCGACGCCGGTCTTCCTGGCAATCGACGAAAGCGTATCGCCCGACTGGACCGTGTAGGTCCCAGCCGCGTTGGTCGCCTTGGCCGCGGCAATCTGCGGCTTGGGCTCCTTGGGCTGGTTTGCGGCGGCTGAGGTGTCGACCTGAGCGGCGGACTTGCCCTCCTTCAGCTTCGGTTGCTGCGGCAGCACCGCGACCTTTTCGGGTGCCGTGGCCGGCTGGTCGTGCTTGCCGTCTTTCGCCGGCTTGGCATCGGCGACTTTCGGCTCGCCCTTGCTCGAATAGGCATAGGCCGGGATGATCAGCTTCTGGCCGGTCTTCAGCCCCTTGGTCGCGCTCAGCCCGTTGACCTTCATGATCACGTCGGACGGCACCTTGTAACGTTGCGCCAGGCCGCCGATCGTTTCGCCGTCCCGAACGACAATCTCGGTTGCATGCGGCTTACCAGAGGGCGCCACGCGGGGTTCATCGGGCTGGGCAACCTTGAAGGGCGATGCGGCCGGAGCGACGGTGCCGGTCGTGGTCCTGTCGACATGCGGTGCCGGAGCCAAAGCGGTGCGCATCGGCTTCGCGGCGGGCGCCAGTGCGGGAGCCGGCTGCGCCTGGGCAACGGGCGGCGGCAATGGCCGCGTCGAAACCGGATCGAGGCTGGAGCGGCTGACCGACTGTGTGTGGCTGCCATCGATGGGAGCGGCCGCGACATCACCCGGATAGGGCTGCTGTACGGCATCCTGCTTGTTGATGATGGTGCGCTGATTGTTGGTCGAGGATGTAAAGACGTCGTCGACGCCATTGAATCGCGAAACCTGGGAACTGCACCCCGCCGCAGCACCGGCGACCATGAGGACAGCGCAACCTCGCAGCAGGTTGCGTCCGTTTGTCTTCAAAACACTGAGTTGCATCGCACTAACCCGCACATACCCGGTACAAACTAGGCATGATTAAAGCGCGTTAATGTTACTCGACGGTTAACCCCATGGAATTCGACGCAATTTTTCTTAAAATATTACAAGGCGCGGAGCGGTGTTGAGATTCAGGTCAGGCCGAGTCGAAAACGCTGGGTTCCGAGAACCGGAGCGGAGCGTAGTTTTGCGCAGGACGCTGCCGTTTGCAGACCGGCACCACCTGAATATCAGCGCCCCTAGATGACGGCCGCCACGCTGCGCAGGATAGGCTGCAAGCGGACAAGGCCGATGTCCTCACGCTCGAACCGGCTGCCGACCTTGGTCAGCTTGGCCAGCACCTGCTCGCCCTCTTCGGGTCCGATCGGGGCGATGACGATGCCGCCGCTCGACAATTGGTCGAGCAGGAAGCGCGGCAGGCTGTCGAAGGCCGCCCATGCGACGATGCGATCGAACGGCCCTTCATTCGGCAGCCCACCGGAACCATCGGCGTGGCGCACGATGACATTGCCGATACCGAGCGCCTCGAAGCGCTGCCTGGCCTGCTCGACGAGCGTCTTGTAGCGATCGGTGGTGACGACCCGCGCCGCCAGCCGCGACATCACCGCCGAGGTATAGCCGGAGCCGGTCCCGATCTCGAGCACGCGATTGCCCTGCTCGATGGCGAGTGCGGCGATCACCGCCGCCTGCATGTCGGCGCCTTCGATCGCCTCGCCGCATTCGATCGGCAGCATGCGGTCCGACCAGGCGATCTGATGGAATTGGGCCGCCAGGAAGCCGCGCCGCGGCGTCGCCTCGAAGGCCGCGATCAATGCCTTCGGCACCGTCCCCCGGCCGCGCAGGCGCAGCAGAAAGGCGGCAAAGCCTTCGCGGTCATCGATCCCCTGGTTCATGCAAGCGCCTTGCTCAGTTGGTCGCGGATTTCATGCGCGGTGAGGTCGAGCTGCAATGGCGTCACCGACACCAGCCTGTTGCGGAGAGCGTAAAGGTCGGTGCCTTGCTTGCCTTCGACCGGCTCGCGGCCGAAACGCAGCCAGTAATAAGGCAGGCCGCGCCCGTCGCGGCGCTCGTCGACCCACAGGCTGTGCACCAACTTGCCTTGCGATGTGACCACCGTCCCGGCGACCTCTTCGGGTAGGCAGTTCGGAAAATTGACGTTGAGCAAAACGCCGTCCGGCAGCGGCGTTGCGACCAGCTTCTTCAGCAATGCCGGCGCCAGCGCTTCGGTCGTCTCATAAGGGACGACGCGATCCTCGCCGACATAGCTGTAGCCCTGGCTGAGTGCGATCGAGCGGATGCCGAGCAGCGCGCCTTCCATGGCGCCGGCGACGGTGCCGGAATAGGTGACGTCGTCGGCGATGTTGGCGCCGGAATTGATGCCGGACAGGATCAGGTCGGGTGCGCCGGGCAGGATCTTCTTGACGCCCATGATGACGCAATCGGTCGGCGTGCCGCGCACGGCAAAGTGCTTCTCGCCGATCTTGCGCAGCCGCAGCGGTTCCGAGATCGACAGCGAATGCGCGTAGCCCGACTGGTCCTGCTCCGGCGCCACCACCCAGACATCGTCGGACAGCGTGCGCGCGACGCGTTCTAGCGACGCCAGGCCCTCGGCATGAATGCCGTCGTCATTGGTCAGGAGGATGCGCATTATTTCGATTCGATCTTTTCCAGACCGCCCATGTAACGTCGCAGCACTTCAGGAATGGTTACGCTGCCATCCTCGTTCTGGTAGTTTTCGATGACGGCTATGAGCGCGCGCCCAACCGCGGTGCCCGAACCGTTGAGCGTGTGGACGAAGCGGTTGCCCTTGCCGTCCTTGTCCTTGTAGCGGGCGTCCATGCGGCGCGCCTGGAAATCGCCGCACACCGAGCAGGACGAGATTTCGCGATAGGCGTTCTGGCCTGGCAGCCAGACCTCGATGTCGTAGGTCTTGCGCGCGCCAAAGCCCATGTCGCCGGTGCACAGCGTCATGGTGCGGAACGGCAGGCCGAGCCGCTTCAGCACTTCCTCGGCGCATTGCGTCATCCGCTCGTGCTCGGCGAGCGATGATTCCTGATCGGTGATCGACACCAGCTCGACCTTGTAGAACTGGTGCTGGCGCAGCATGCCGCGCGTGTCGCGCCCGGCCGAGCCCGCTTCCGAACGGAAGCACGGCGTCAGCGCGGTGTAGCGCAGCGGCAGTTTTTCATGCGCGGTGATCTCCTCGCGCACAAGATTGGTGAGCGGGACTTCGGCGGTGGGGATGAGGTAGAAATTCTCAGCAAACCTCCCACTTTCAAAGTCGTTCATCCATTTGCGTTGCCTTGCCATCCCTTCAGTTTTTATTCTGTCGAGGCTGGCTTTGCTGTTTCTGAAATCCTCAAACTGCTCGTTGCGAGCGTCCTCATACTCTTTCCAAAATCGAGGCAGATCATTGATCGAAGCACGAAACAAATCCTCTTTAAATTTTGGCAGCTGTCCGGTGCCAAACATCGCATGGTCGCGCACCATCAGCGGTGGCTGGATTTCCTCATAGCCATGCTCGGTCGTGTGCAGGTCGAGCATGAACTGGCCGAGCGCGCGTTCCATCCGCGCCAGACCCCTCTTCAGCACGGTGAAACGCGAGCCTGACAGCTTCGCCGCCCGCTCGAAATCCATCATGCCAAGCGCTTCGCCGATCTCGAAATGCTCCTTCACCCAATTCGGACGCGTCGGCACCTTGCCGACGATGTGCTTCACCACATTGTCGTGCTCGTCCTTGCCCACAGGCACGTCATCGAACGGCACATTGGGCAGCACCGCCAGCGCATCGGTCAGCGCCTTGTCGAGCTCGCGCTCGCGCGCCTCGCCGTTCTGGATGAAGATTTTGATCTCGCCGACCTCGGCTTTCAGCTTCTCGGCAAGTGCCGCGTCGCCCGAACGCATGGCGTTGCCGATCTCCTTCGAGGCGGCGTTGCGGCGCTCCTGCCTGGTCTGCAGCTCGGTGACGTGTTCGCGCCGCGCCTCGTCCGAGGCAATCAGCCCGTCGACCGTGGACTGCGCCTCACCCGCCGACCACGAGCGCTTGACCAGCGCCTCGACAAGGGCCTTCGGGTTGTCGCGAATCCATTTGATGTCAAGCATGGTTCATCCGTCCTCAGGGAGCATGTCGCCCAAAGTGCGCAGCGGTTTTGGGACAACGACACGCTCAAAACAAAACTGAAACGCATCGCTTGATAGCGATGCGTTTCAGCCAGAGGGCGTAAACCGCATCCTTGATCGATGCAAGATGAGGCTAGGCCGCGGCTGCCGTTTTCCACGCAGCCCGGTGTTACGAGGCGGCAGGCGCCGGAGGCTCGTCCGGTGCTTTGTCCGCCACGGTTTCCGCCGCGTCCCTCTTCTCGCGCGCCACGCGCTGCTTTTCCTGATCGCGCTCGATCAATCGAGCAGCCCAGATGGAGACCTCGTAGAGAAGGATGGTCGGAAGGGCGAGGCCGATCTGGCTCATCGGATCGGGTGGCGTCAGCACGGCAGCGACGACAAAGGCGATGACGATCGCCCATTTGCGCTTCTCGGCCAGCCCCTTGGATGACAGCATGCCGACGCGCGTCATCAGGCTGGTCACCACCGGCAGCTGGAACACCAGGCCGAAGGAGAAGATCAGCGTCATGATCAGGCTGAGATATTCCGACACTTTCGGCAGCAGCGAGATCTGCACCTGATCGTCGGTGCCGGCCTGTTGCATGGCGAGGAAGAACCACATCACCATCGGCGTGAAGAAGAAATAGACCAGCGACGCGCCCATCAGGAACAGGATGGGCGACGCGATCAGGAACGGCAGGAAGGCGTTGCGCTCGTTCTTGTAGAGGCCTGGCGCGATGAACTTGTAGATCTGCGTGGCGATCAGCGGAAAGGCGATCACCATGCCGCCGAACATGGCGAGCTTCACCTGGGTGAAGAAGAATTCCTGCGGAGCGGTGTAGATCAGCTCGACCTTGTGCGGATCGAGCCCGGCCCACTTCGTCGCCCATTTGAACGGGATCACCAGAAGGTTGAACAGCTTCTTGGCGAAGAAGAAACAAACGAGAAAGGCGACGAAGAAGCCGCCGATCGACCAGATCAGCCTCCGGCGCAACTCGATCAGATGCTCCATCAGCGGCGCCGACGATTTCTCGATCTCGTCCTTTTCCTTGTCCGAAACGCTCACTTGGCGGCTCCCGCCGTCTTCTTGGCCGCCGGCTTCTTCGCCGGAGCAGGCTTCGGATCGGCTTTCGCCACGGTCTTGGTCGCGATCGCCTTGGCCGCAACGGGCTTCGCGGCTTTGGGCGTTTCAGCCTGTGCCGCGGTCGCGGGCTTCGCCGGCACCTTGGGCAGAGGCGTTGCCTTGGCGATCTCCGCTTTCGCCGGCGCAGAAACCTTTGCACCATTTGCCGAAGCCTTCGCCTGCGCTTTTACCACCGGGATCGCCTTCGCCGGCGTAGCCTTGGCTTTCTTCGCCGCTGACGCCTTCGGCGCCACAATTGGTTCCGTCGGTACTGACGACGTCACCACCGATTCATCGGTCATTGCCGGGAAAATCGGCGCTGCCGGTACTGCTTCCGGCCCATTGACGCCAGGCATGGTCGTTGCACCGTTCTTCAACGGCTCGGCGGCCAGCGGGGTCGAAGCGGCAGGCATTGCCGGGTCCGCCGCCGGCTTCGGCTTCATCGCCGCGTCGACGCCGGAGCGAACGTCGGCCGCGGCCTGTTCGAACGGATTGAGCTGCTTCCTGATCTCGGCCATCGGGCTGAGGCCCCTGAGCTCGTCGACCGACTTCTTGACGTCGTCGAGCTCGGCTTCCTTCAGCGCTTCGTTGAACTGTTTCTGGAAATCGGACGCCATGGCGCGCAGCTTCGCCGTCGTGCGGCCGAAGGTGCGCAGCATATTGGGTAAATCCTTGGGTCCGACGACCACGATCATGACGATCGCGATGACCAGCATTTCGGTCCAGCCGACTTCAAACATGGCACTTTGTTCCGACTAGAACCCGTGGCTCAGCTCTTGCTGGCTTTTTCCTTCGCGGCCGCAACGGTCTCGTCGGCGCGATGTTCGACGGTGCGCTTGTCTTCGGCAACGTCGTCGTCGGCCATGCCCTTCTTGAAGCTCTTGATGCCCTTGGCCATGTCGCCCATCAGCTCGGGAATCTTGCCGCGGCCGAACACCAGCAGCACGATCACCAGCACGATCATCCAATGCCAAATCGAAAATGAACCCATAACAAATCTCTCTCGAATGTTTTCCCTGGCGATGATCTATGCGTTTTCGCGTTGGGATTCAAACACAACTGCGACAGAGTTTATGAAAGGGTGGCGGATGTCACGCATTTTCAACGCGATGGCCCGCTACGAATCCGCGCATCCTCGACAGATCGGCGGCCAATGCCAGTCAATCTTCCGTGACGCGCGGCGTCAGCAGGCCGAGTTCTTCAAGATCGATGTCGGTCAGCGCATCCTCGTCGTCGGTCAACGCATCAGGATCGGACGGAGGAACCGGAATGGCGAAATTCGACGGCATGCGGCCCGAAAGCAGTCCGGCCCCCTTGAGTTCCTCCATGCCGGGAAGATCGCGGATCTCCTCCAGCGCGAAATGGTCGAGGAAGGTGTCGGTGGTGCCGTAGGTGACAGGGCGCCCCGGCGTTTTGCGCCGGCCGCGCATGCGCACCCATTCCGTTTCCAGCAGCGTGTCGAGCGTGCCTTTCGAGGTTTCGACGCCTCGGATGTCCTCGATCTCGGCGCGCGTCACCGGCTGGTGATAGGCGATGATCGCCAGCACTTCGAGCGCCGCACGGGAAAGCTTCCTTTGCTGGACAGTATCCCGGCTCATCAGGAAAGCCAGATCGCCGGCCGTGCGGAATGCCCAGGCATCGCCGACACGCACCAGATTGACGCCGCGCCGCGCGTAGATCTGCTGCAGCTCGGTCATTGCCAGGGCGATGCTGATGCCGTCCGGCAGCCGCGCCGCAAGTTGCTTTTCGCTGACGGGCTCGGCACTGGCGAACACGATAGCCTCGGCCATGCGTACCGCTTCCGCCAGATGCAGCCGTTCGGCCGGATTCTGCATTTGTTGCTCGGCCGGATCCCGGGAAAGCGACTCCTCTTCGGGTTCATCGCCGACCTTGAAAGGGATAACCGAAGCGTTGGCGCGTTCGCTCATGATGCCACCTCGACTGCCTTGATTGCCTGTGCGCGGCCGCGCAGATAGATCGGCGCGAAGACTTCGTCCTGCCGCATGTCCATCGTGCCTTCGCGCACCAGTTCCAGCGTGGCCGCGAAAGAGCTGGCGATCGCCGTGCGCCGCTCCTCGGGGCTGGTCATGTACACGATCAGAAAGCTTTCCAGCGTTGCCCAGTCGTGGAGAGCCCCAACCAGACGGGTCAGGATATCGCGCGCGTCCTTGAGCGACCAGACACCGCGCCTGGCGATCGTCACATTGCTGATCGCCTGCTTCTGCCGTTGCTGGGCATAGGCAGTGAGCAGATCGTAGAGCGAGGCTGAATAGGCGTTGCGCTTTTCGACGATGACCATTTCCGGCATGCCGCGCGCGAACACGTCACGGCCGAGCCGATTGCGGTTGACCAGGCGCGCCGAAGCGTCGCGCATGGCCTCCAGCCGCTTCAGCCGGAACTGCAGCACCGCCGCCAGTTCCTCGCCGCTTTCGCCTTCGTCGCCCGGCTGCTTGGGGATCAGAAGCTTCGATTTGAGGAAGGCCAGCCACGCCGCCATCACCAGATAGTCGGCGGCAAGCTCGAGCCTGAGCGCCCTCGCCGTCTCGACAAAGGTCAGATATTGCTCGACCAGCGCCAGGATCGAAATGCGCGCCAGATCGACCTTCTGGGTGCGAGCCAGATGCAGCAGAAGATCGAGCGGGCCTTCGAAGCCGGCCACGTCGACCACCAGCGACGGGTCGCCGGTGACGCGTGAATCGTCATTCTCGGCCCACAGACGGTCCATCGGTGCGGCCTTCGCGGCCTTGCTTTCCAATGTTTCCGCCACTTCCTCTCACTTCCCTTTGTTAAGCCACCGCATCGAAATAGGTGGCGAATTCAGCGCGTATCTCGGTTTCTTCCACCGCGTCGCGGTTCTTAATGTAGGTCAGCGCCCGCTTTGCGCGCTCCAGCGACGTGCCCTCGAGCCCCGTGGTCCGCGATGCAATGCCGGCCATCTCCTCGAAAACGCCGTTGCAGTGAAGGACCAGATCGCAGCCCGCCGCAAGGATCGAGGCCGCCTTTGTCGGGAAATCCCCAGAAAGTGCCTTCATCGACGTGTCGTCGCTCATCAGCAGCCCGTCGAAGCCGATCTCGCGCCGGATGATCTCGTCGATGACCTTGCCGGAAGTGGTCGCCGGGTTGTTGGGGTCTATCGCGCTGTAGACGACATGTGCCGTCATCGCCATCGGCAGATGGTTGAGCTCCCGAAACGGGGCAAAATCATGCCGCTGCAGATCGCTCAGCGAGGCGTTGACGACAGGCAACTCGAAATGCGTGTCGGCAAAGGCGCGCCCGTGGCCCGGAATGTGCTTCATGACGGGCAGTACCCCGCCCGACATCAGCCCTTCCGCGGCGGCGCGGCCGAGTTCAATCACCGGTCGCGGGTCCTTGCCATAGGCACGCGCGCCAATAACGTCGCTGGCGCCTTCGATCGGGACGTCGAGCACCGGCAGGCAATCGGCGGTGATGCCGTAACGCAGCAGATCGAAGGCATGCAGCCGCGCCATCAGCCAGGCCGCGCGGGCGCCGGCATCATGGTCGTCGCGCCACAGCGCGCCGAGCGCGCCGCCGGCCGGATAGTTCGGCGCCAGGGGCGGCCGCAGGCGTTGCACACGCCCACCCTCCTGGTCGATGAACACCAGCGCGTCCGGACGTCCGATACAGTCGCGCATCTCGGCGACCAGATCGCGGATCTGTTCGGTCTCGCCGATGTTGCGCGCAAACAGGATGAAGGCCCATGGGCATTCATTGCGATAGAAATTGATTTCTTCGCGGGTGAGCGATTTCCCGGCACAGCCGAGGATCATGGATTTTGATTCGGTCATGTCAGAAGTCTAAAGCTTCGCGCGATCAAAGGGAATCATCCGGATCACAAGCGGTCAAACGCCAGATCTGCTTTCCCCATGAAAAAGCGGCGCGGTCACCGCGCCGGCTTTTGATTGGTTGGCCCGGCTCTAGCGCGAGACGAAGCAGTTGCCGCCGGCGGCCTTGTAGCTGGTGCACAAATTGATCGCATCGTTGCGCGACTGCGCTGGCACGCGCACACGGTAGAACGTGCCCTTGCCGGCGATCTCGGCCTTGACGATGTTGGCGGTACGGCCGGCGAGCACGCTGCCATAGCGGCGCTGCAGATCCTGATAACTGGACTGGGCGCTTTCGACCGTCGGCTGTGAAGCGATCTGCATCGACCACGAACCACCGCCGGTCGCGGTCGATGCCGGATCGATGGACGCAACCTGATCGGGCTTGACCTCGCCGACGACATCGACCGGCTGGTCGGACGGGCGCTGCGGCGCGAGCGGAACCTTGGCCGGCGTGTTGGCCGACTGCGCCTTGGCCTCGGCCTTGGGCTTGGCTGCAGCCACCGGTTTGAGAGCCGGCTCGTCGTCCGCCGGGGCGGCGGCGGGCGCCACGGTGCCGGTCTGGTCCGCGTCAGCCTGCCCCGACGGGGCAACATGCTGCGGCGCCGGATCGACCGGCTCCGCGGCGGCCATCTGCGGGGCGGCGGGCGCCGGATCCTCACGCGGCACCAGCGAACCGTCCGACTTGACCACCATGGTCCTCACCTTGCGCGGCGCAACGGCGACGACATCGGCATTGGTGCCCTTGTCGGCTTCCTGCAGCACCTGTGCGATGCGATCCTCGGACTTGGGCGCGGGTGCTGTGTTGTCGGCCGAAGCGGCGCCGGCGGTCGGCGCGGCGTTGCCGTCAGCGGCCGCGGCGGCTGCGTTCTGGTCCGGCGAAAGATCGATGGCGCGGGCCGGGTCCTTCGCCTGCACGTCCACCGGTTCTTCGGTGTTGGTGACCAGCTTTTCCTGGACCGGCTCGGCGGGCTTCGCGCCCCTGACCGCGTCGTAGACCTTGTTGTCCTGGTTCGGCACCACGGCCCCACCCGGATTCTCCGGCTTGACCTTGATCGGCGCGTTGTCGGCCTTGACGATCACCGGCGCCTCGCTGCCGCCCTTGCCGCCGAAAGTCAGCGCAAAGGCACCGAGGCCGCCTGCGACCGCCACCGCACCGACAATCGCGGCGATGAACAGGCCACGCCCGCGCGAAGGCCTCGCGGCCTCACGCTCGCCGAGGCCCGGAACAGCCATCGCCTCATCGTGTTCAGGATCGTAGTCGAGTTCATCGACGGTGAAATCGTCCGCCTGTGAAACCGGCTGGTTGCCGGGCAGACTGTCGAGATCGAAGCCGTCGGCGGCATCGGCATAACCCGTTGGCGCCGCCGGGCGGGCAGACACTTCCATCGGCCGCGCCGCATAGGTCCGGGCTTCCGACTCATAGCCCGGCTTGACCCCGTCATAGCCCGGCTTGACCCCGTCATAGCCCGGCTTGACCCTGTCATAGCCCGGCTTGACGCTGTCATAGCCCGGTTTGAAGCCCGCGGCGTAGGAGTCATCATCGTAAGACGCGCCGGCCGCGTTGCTTGTGGGAGCGGCAGCGACCTCCACCGCGTTCATCTCGGAGAGAAGGCTGGAGAACTCGGCGTCGAGATCGTCATAGCCAGACGTCGCCGGCTGATCTTCCTCGAAGTGCAGTTCTGGAATATCGAGATCGTCCGCCAGCGCCACGACACGCTCGGGCACATCGACCGTCTCGACATCGGGCATGTCTTCGTATTGAGCGGACTGGCGCGATGGCGGCGCGGATACAGGGGCGACGGTCTCGGCCGGCTCGGCCGAACGGTAGGACGTCACCGCGGCGACTGCCGACGCTGCGGCCACGGACGCCATCGAAGCGACCGGCTGAGCGCTAAACGCAGGCTGAGCGCTAAATGACGGCTGCTGCGGAACCGGCGTCACGCGGCTCCACGAACGGGCTGGCTCGGGCGGCGTGGAACGCTCCGCCAGCCAATCGAGAGAATCCGCCGAATTGTCCCGGGAAGCGGACGCATCACCACGCGGATCCAGGCTTTTGGCCAAAGCCGCGTCGAACGCATCATTGTCGAAATCGACATCGCCATGTCCGGCGACGTCCGAGCCCGGATCCTCAAGTTTATCAGGCAGAAGATCGTCGACATCCGCATCGGCTGCCTGGGCGGTGCCAAGGTGCTGGGGCTGATCAGGCGCGGGTTCTTCAAGATCCCAGTCGAGGTCGCCGACAAGATCGGCCGGTTCCTCGGTGGTCTCCGCGGCCTCGACGACGTGCGACTGAGCGGCGTCAGCCGGCTGAGCCATGACTGGCTCCACTTTGGCCAGGGGCGTCGTGCGCGCGGTCATGGCACCCAGCAGCGCATTCAACTCGTCTTCCAGGCTTCGTTCGTCCGCGATCGGGGCTTGCACCGCGGGTGCGACATTGGCTTCTGGTGCCGCCGGCTGGACCGCAGCGGCGGCGATTTCGGCGACCGGCTCTTCGACTGTTTCGGCAAACTTGTCGTCGAAGTTCAGGTCGAAAGCATCATCCGACGCCGCTTCATCCGACGCAGCTTCAGGACTGGGAGTCTCGCCCTTCGCATCCGCGCTATCGGCGAGCATATCATGCGCTTCCGGCTCCTCGGATACGACCGGCTCATCAGCGCGAACGTCAAAATCCATGTCGACATCGGCCATGGAGTCGTCGAAGTGGCCGGCGAAATTCTCGTCGGAAGCTTGGCCATCACGCGCGGCCTGCTCCGGCATGGGATACTCGGCGGGATCGGCGGCCGTGTAGGCCTGTTCCGCCACCGAATGGTCGTCGAGCATCAGCTCGTCTTCGAGCGAGATCGCGACCGCATCGTCGAATTCATGATCCGAGGCGGCCGTCTCGACAGCAGGCGCGTCGGCAACGGCAACAGCGTGCGGGGCCTCTTCGGCCTCCTCATCGATCCGGACGTCCTGGTCGAGCGACGCGGCAAGCTCGTCCGCCATCGGCTGGTCGTCCTCGAAGGGCGAGACATCCTCAAGCGAACTGGCGACGGCATTGTCGAAATCAGCGTCGAAAGACGGCGCGGTTTCGGCGGCGGCCGTATCGCCGACGGCGTGGTCGTCGACATCAGTCATGTCCAGATGGAAATCGTCGTCGAGCGACACCAAAAGCTCGCCTTCGTCCATCGCGCCTGCATCAGCCGTTTCGAATGCAGGCTCATGCTCGAAAGTCGGCTCACGAGCCTCGGCAACCGGAGCGGCGTCGCTGTCGTCAGCGCCGAACTCGCCCATCATTTCCTTCTCGAGATCGATATCGAAATCGCCCTCCTCCGCCACGTGATCGGCGGCTGGGGCTTTCGGCTGGGCGGGCGACTGCGGTTTGACCGGCTGGCGCGGGTCGAACCCCATGATCCTGGTCAGTTCCGCGAACGGATCATCGTCAGTGATGTCGTTGTTGTCGGATACTCTCAGCTGGGTTGTGTCTGCCATTATTGTTCCCGAACTCGCACTCATTCGGACGCCATGGACGTCGCGTAGGGTTGGCCCTTACCAGCGCAATGTGGGCAAAAGGTGACAGGTTATTTAGTCAAACCTAACGCATTTCGGTGGGCGCGGCGGCTCCGATCAACGTCAGGCCGGACGTCAAGACGTCCGAAACAGCCTGCACCAGCCCTAGTCTGGCATGCGTCAATTGTCGGTCGTTAACCTTAACAAAACGTAAGTCCGGATTATCCGTGCCACGGTTCCAGTGTCCATGGAAGCTGGAAGCCAGATCATAGAGGTAAAATGCCAGCCGGTGCGGCTCGAGCGCAAGTGCCGCGGACTCGATCAGGCGGGGATATTCTGCAAGCTTGCGGATCAGGCCAATCTCGCCCTCGTCGGTCAGCAAAGCCACGGCGGACGCCAGGCTGTTGCGGTCGAAATTGGCTTCACCCAATTGCTCGCTCGCCTGCCGGAACACCGAATGGCAGCGCGCCGAGGCATACTGCACATAGAACACCGGGTTGTCCTTGGACTGCTCGGTCACCTTGGCGAAATCGAAATCCAACGGCGCATCGTTCTTGCGGTAGAGCATCATGAAGCGGATCGCGTCGCGGCCGACCTCCTCCACCACTTCGCGCAACGTCACGAAATCGCCGGACCGCTTCGACATGCGCACCGGCTCGCCGTCGCGAAACAGTTTCACCAATTGGCAAAGCAGCACGGTGAGCTTCACCTCGTCCCCTGCGATGGCCCGCGCCAGCGCTTCCAGCCGCTTGACATAACCGCCATGGTCGGCGCCGAGCACATAGATCAGGTCGACGAAGCCCCGATCGACCTTGTCCTTGAGATAGGCGACGTCGGCGGCGAAATAGGTGAATGAGCCATCGGACTTGACCAGCGCCCGGTCCATGTCGTCGCCGACCGCGGTCGAACGGAACAGCGTCTGCTCGCGGTCCTCCCAATCTTCGGGCTTCTCGCCCTTGGGCGGCGGCAGCTTACCCTTGTAGATATGGCCTTTCAGCGTCAGATCGCTGATCGCCGAGCGGATCTTCCTGGCATTGTCGGCATGCAGTGTGCGCTCGGAGAAGAACACGTCGTGATGCACGTTGAGCATCGCCAGATCCTCGCGGATCATGGCCATCATCGCATCGATGGTACGGTCCTTGACGATGGCGAGCGCCTCGTCGTCCGGCATCTGCAAGAGCGAGCGGCCGAACTCCTTGGCCAGCGCCTGACCGACAGGGACGAGATAATCGCCGGGGTAAAGCCCGGCCGGAATCTCGCCGATGTCATCGCCAAGCGCCTCCCGGTAGCGCAGCATGACCGAGCGGCCGAGCACGTCGATCTGCGAGCCGGCATCGTTGATGACATATTCCTTGGTCACGTCGTAGCCGGCGAAGGCCATCAGGTTGGCCAGCGCGTCGCCGACCACGGCACCCCTGCAATGGCCGACATGCATCGGCCCCGTCGGATTGGCCGAGACGTATTCGACATTGGTTTTCCGGCCACCACCAACCGTCGAGCGCCCATAGTTGCGGCCCTCGCCAAGCAGTGCGGTCAGATGCGTCTGCCAGAAGCCGTCCTTCAGCCGGAGATTGACGAAACCAGGACCGGCCACTTCGGTGGCGGCGACATCCTTGTCCTCACGCAGCGCCTGCGCCAGTCTTTCGGCCAGCGCGCGCGGATTCTGGCCAGTCGGCTTGGCCAGCACCATCGCCGCATTGGTCGCCAGGTCGCCATGGCTGGCGTCGCGCGGCGGCTCGACGGCAATGCGCGATAGATCCGGCGAAACGCCGTTACTGTCTTTCAAATCAAGCGCTTCGACAGCTTTTATGATTCGCGCGGTGAAATCGGCGAAGATGTTCATGGGACTGGCTCTGGTGGCTTTACAGGGAATCCGGCTCGTTGGCCGGCAAAATCGAGCCCGCCCTAGCTCAATTCAGGCGTATGGTCAAACAAACGCCGGTGTTCCTTGAGCGCATAGGTATCGGTCATACCCGCCAGGAAGTCGGTGACGCTGCGCGCCTTGATGCGATCGTCGGCCCGATCCAGCCCCTCGCGCCAGCCGTCCGGCATGGCGCGCGGATCAGCGAAATAGGCGTCGAACAGATCCTTGACGATTTGCTCGGCGTCCGCGCGCACCCGCATGACTTCCGCGTGCCGATAGAGATGCTTGTAAAGAAAGGCCTTCAGTTCTTTCTCGAAGGCGGCCATTTCGGCCGAGAAAGTCACCATCGTCTCGCCTGCTGCTCTCACCGCATCGGAGTTCTGCGGCCTGATGCGTTCCAGATTGGCAGTGGTGGAGACGATGACATCCTCGACCATGGCGGTGATCTGCCGCCGCATCAGTTCATGGCCGGTGCGCACGTCGTCGAGGGAGGGATAGCGTCCGCGCACGCCTTTCAGAATGGTTCCGGGCAGCGAAACCATCTCCAGCATGTCCAGCGTCAGCAGCCCTGCTCTCAACCCGTCGTCGATGTCATGGTTGTTGTAGGCGATGTCGTCGGCGATCGCCGCGCATTGCGCCTCGATGCCGGCAAACCGGTCCAGTTCGAGATCGTGCAGCTGCGAATAATCACGGATCGCCTGCGGCACCGGCCCTTTCAGATCTTGACCGTTGGCGTCCGTCAGCGGTCCATTGTGCTTGACCAGACCTTCCAGCGTTTCCCAGGTCAGGTTGAGCCCGTCGAATTCGGCGTAGCGCGCCTCCAGCCTGGTCACGATGCGCAGCGATTGCGCGTTGTGGTCGAAGCCGCCCCAGGCGGCCATCTTCTCGTTCAGCGCGTCCTCGCCAGTATGGCCGAACGGCGTGTGGCCGAAATCATGCACCAGTGCGACCGCCTCGGCGAGATCCTCGTCGCCGCGCAGCGCCCGTGCCAGGGCGCGCGCGATCTGCGCCACTTCGATCGAATGGGTCAGCCGGGTGCGGTAATGGTCGCCTTCGTGCGCGATGAAGACCTGCGTCTTGTGCTTGAGCCGGCGGAAGGCCGTCGAATGGATGATGCGGTCGCGATCACGCTGGAACGGCGTACGGGTTGGGCTTTCCACCTCGTCGAACAGCCGCCCGCGCGACTTTGCCGGATCGCAGGCATAGGCGGCGCGTGGCCGATAGCCGAATCCGATGTCGCCCAACTCATTGGTCATGGCTGATGCCGCCGCGGTTGACTTGGTCCAGATGATTTGGCCTGGTTGACTTGGCCCCTCTCGCTTCATACCTATCATGTGAAACCGAAAGCAAGGTGACGCCCATGGGCGCGGATGCCAAGACTGCCATGAAAGTCGACATGACCGAGGCCGCCGCCAGGCGGATCGCGAAGATTGTCTCGGGCGAGGCCGGCAAGACGGCGTTGCGCGTTTCGGTCGAAGGCGGCGGTTGCTCGGGCTTTTCTTACAAGTTCGATCTGGTCGATACGCGCAACGACGATGACGTCGCCATCGAGAAGGATGGCGCCACCGTGCTGATCGACGACCTGTCGCTGGTCTATATGGGCGGCTCGGTGATTGATTTCGTCGACGATTTGATGGGCCAGTCGTTCCAGATCAGGAACCCGAATGCCGTCGCCTCCTGCGGCTGCGGCACGAGCTTTTCCATATAGAATGCCCGCCATCGGCGCGGTCCGTCAGATCGCGCTGTCGGCCGGCCGCGACCTCGATGCAACTCTGGCCTTTTGGCGCGACGTGCTGGGCATGAGCCTGCATGCGCGCTTCGATCCGCCGGGCATCGCATTCATCATGGCTGGCGATATCAGGCTGTTGTTCACCGACGGCATCCCGGCCGGAACCGTTTATCTCGACATATCGGGCCTCGACGATTTCCACGCCTCGGCGGCGGCGGCCGGCGTCCCCTTCACCGCGACGCCGACGCTTGTCCATCGTGACAGCGAGGGCCAGTTCGGCCCGGCGGGGGAAACCGAATGGATGGCCTTCCTAAAGGACCCGGCTGGCAATACGATCGGGCTCGTCGAACGCCATCCGCCGCAAGAGCCCAACTGAGCAGCATCGGGACCGTCATGAAAATCGTCACCTGGAACATCAACGGCGTGCGCGCCCGCATCGGCAACCTGACCCATTGGCTGACCGAAAGCGCGCCCGATATCGCCTGCCTGCAGGAGATCAAGACGGTCGATGAGCAGTTCCCGCGCGCCGAGATCGAGGCGCTCGGCTACAATGTCGAAACCCATGGCCAGAAGGGTTTCAATGGTGTCGCCATCCTGTCGAAATTGCGCTTCGACGAAGTTGTCAGAGGCCTGCCTGGCGACGATGCCGACGAACAGGCGCGTTTCATCGAAGGCGTTTTCTCGACCGACAAGGGCGCCTTGCGCGTCGCCTCGCTCTATCTGCCGAACGGCAACCCGATCGATGACGAGAAGAAGTTCCCTTACAAACTGTCCTGGATGGCGCGGCTGGAGCGCTGGGCTGAAGAGCGCCTGAAGCTCGAAGAGGCGCTGGTGCTGGCCGGCGACTACAACGTCATCCCCGAGCCGATCGACGCGCGGTTTCCGGAGAACTGGCTGGGCGATGCGCTGTTCCAGCCGCAGACGCGGCAGGCCTTCCGCCGGCTGCTCAACCTTGGCTTCACCGAGGCGGTGCGGGCGGTCACCGACGCGCCCGACACCTATACGTTCTGGGACTATCAGGCAGGCGCCTGGCAGAAGAACAACGGCATCCGCATCGACCATCTGCTGCTGTCGCCGGAAGCCGCCAACCGGTTCTCATCGGCCTCGATCGAAAAGCATGTCCGCGCCTGGGAAAAGCCGTCGGATCACGTACCGGTGGCGATCGACCTTGCGCTGCGGCCAGCTGACAACGGCTAAACCCTCATATCGCCACATTTCGAGCAGTTCATTGCGGGGCAGCATGGCGGCTGGGGTTCCATGACCATACGATTTCATCTTTGTCCGATCGGCCTGGCATTTGCCATGGCTGCTCCTGCCTCGGCACTTGCCGATCAGGAATGCCTGGCCAATGGAAAATCCTATCAGCTCGGCCAGGTCGCCTGCCTGACGGTTGGCGACCAGAGCCATCTTGCCCGCTGCGACATGGTACTCAACAACACCTCGTGGACAAAGGTCGGCGACAGCTGCCCCGCAAACACGATGGCGCCGCACCTGCACCCCACGCCGATCTCGACGCCGGCGCCCAGCATGGTGCCGACGGAACCGACAGAGAACTGATCAAGATTTTGTTGGTGAGGCTGGCGCGAGACTACTGGTCCGCGTTGCCGCCCTTGGTGATGATGTCATCGGCCAGCGAGATCGCGGTGCGGCGGTCGGCTTCGCCCGCGGTGGCAAATGCCTCTTCCTGCATGCCGCGTATCCAGGGCTGGTCGGCCGGCGAAGCGCGTTCGAGCGCCGCCGTCATCATCGCCAGGCCGCGGACGATCTTGCCGCTCTGGAACAACAGGTGGCCCAGCGTCGCCTGGGCACCGGCATGGCCCTTCTCGGCGGCAAGCTGGAACCAGCGCCCGGCCTGCTTGACGCTGGCCTTCACCCCGCCCTCGCCCTTCAGGAACATCTGCCCCATCTCGAACTGCGCGTTCGGGTTGCGGTAATTGGCGGCGGCGCGCATGTAATATTCCTGGGCCGCCACCTCGTTCTCGGTCACCGGGCTGCCGGGAATGCCCTTGCGCAGATAATCGCCAAGCGCCACCAGCGCGTCGGAGACATAGCTTTCCTCGGGCGAGCCGGGCTCGACATCCTGGTCGACGATCTCCGAGAAGAACTTGAACGCCTCATAGTCGTCGCGCGCCACGCCGTCACCTTCGGCATACATGCGGGCAAGCTTCCAGGTGGCGCCGATCTGGCCGTTTTCGGCGGCGTATTTGTAGGCCTCGGCGGCCTGTTCCTTGTGGCCGTTCTTGTAGGCGGAGAAGCCGAACTGGAACACGGCCCAAGGGCTGGACTGCGGCTTCACGCCGGTCTTGTCGTCGAACACCTTGTCGTCGAAGGCCATGGCCTGGCCCACGGCGCCAAAGGTCGCGCCAAAAGTGGCGGCCGCGACCAGTGCCGAAAAGACAGACGACCTCAACAACTCAGATGTCCGCATAGCAGTGTGTTTCTTTCGCACCGCCCGGATGGGTCACCGCGCCATCGCGCGCCGGCCCCACCGTCTGTGCATATTTCCATATCGCGCCCGACTGATAGTCGGTCGTGCGCGCCTTCCAGGTCTTTGCCCTCGCCGCCAGTTCGCTATCGGACAACGCCACCTCGATCGTGCCGTTCACCGCGTCGATCGAGATCAAATCGCCATCCCGGAGCAGCCCGATCGGACCACCCACCGCTGCCTCCGGCCCGACATGGCCGATGCAGAAACCGCGCGTCGCGCCCGAGAAGCGCCCGTCGGTGATCAGCGCCACCTTGCCGCCCATGCCCTGGCCGTAGAGCGCTGCCGTCGTCGACAGCATCTCGCGCATGCCGGGGCCGCCGCGCGGCCCTTCGTAACGAATGACGAGAACCTCGCCTTCCCTGTAGTTGCGATGCGTCACCGCCTCGAAACATTCCTCTTCCGAATCGAAGCAGCGCGCCGGGCCGGAGAACTTCAACTCCGCCATGCCGGCGACCTTCACGATCGCGCCTTCGGGGGCAAGGTTTCCCTTCAAGCCCACGACACCGCCGGTTTGGGTAATAGGTTTGTTGGCCGGGCGGACCACATCCTGATGCTCATTCCAGACAACGTGCTCCATATTTTCGGCCAAAGTGCGGCCAGTCACCGTAAGGCAGTCGCCATGCAGATAACCGTGATCGAGCAGTGTCTTCATCAGCAGCGGGATGCCGCCTGCCTCGAACATGTCCTTGGCGACATATTTGCCGCCCGGCTTGAGGTCGGCGATGTAAGGCGTCTTCTCGAAGATCTTCGCCACGTCGAACAGGTCGAACTTGATGCCGGCCTCATGCGCGATCGCCGGCAGATGGAGCGCCGCGTTGGTCGAGCCGCCGGTGGCCGAGACCACGGTCGCCGCGTTCTCCAGCGCCTTCAGCGTGACGATGTCGCGCGGCCGGATGTTTTTTGCGATCAGCTCCATGATCTTTTCGCCCGAGGCGAAATTGAAACGGTCGCGCATCTCGTAGGGCGCCGGCGCGCCACAGGAATAGGGCAGCGCCAGACCGATGGCCTCGGCGACGGTGGCCATTGTGTTGGCGGTGAACTGGGCGCCGCAGGAGCCGGCCGACGGACAGGCCGCCTGCTCGATTTCGAGAAGTTCGGCATCATCGATCGTGCCGACGGAGTGCTGGCCGACGGCCTCGAACACATCCTGCACGGTGATCTGGCGACCGCGATAGCTGCCGGGCAGGATCGAACCGCCATAGATGAAGATCGACGGCACGTTGAGACGCACCATGGCCATCATCATGCCGGGCAGCGACTTGTCGCAGCCGGCCAACCCGACCAGCGCGTCATAGCAATGGCCGCGCATGGTGAGTTCGACTGAATCGGCGATGACCTCGCGCGACACCAGCGACGACTTCATGCCCTGGTGGCCCATGGCGATGCCGTCGGTGACGGTGATGGTGCAGAATTCGCGCGGCGTGCCGCTGGCGGCCGCGACGCCCTTCTTGACCACCTGCGCCTGGCGCATCAGCGATATGTTGCAGGGCGCCGCCTCGTTCCAGCAGGATGCGACGCCGACCAGCGGCTGCGCGATCTCGGCCGCCGACAAGCCCATCGCATAGAGATAGGAACGGTGCGGCGCCCGCGCCGGACCGACGGTCACATAGCGGCTGGGGAGCTTAGCCTTGGAAATGACTTTGGCGTCCATACTCTTCCTTGCCCCACATCTTCCTTGCAGCGGGGCGGTGCGGCCTGCCCCATCGCCGAGCCTTTTGGCGCGTGTCCCGAGACAAGATCGAGGTGCGCCGGGTTTATGGCGGGAAATGGGCAATTTCCTCTGGCTGACTTCGAGCGCAGGGGTTGTTCAGAAAGTGTTGCCGAAACGTCACAATCGTATGAGGCGAAAGCGGTGCGGCTAATATGCAATGTGGCTTGGGTGCCCAGGCGTCGGCCAAACCCGCTCAACGGAAAAGGCCGAGCAATGCCCGGCCTTTTTATTCGCCTTTACAGAGGCTTAGAACTTGATCTTGAGACCGCCTGAAATCGCCGTGACCAGATCGTTGCCGAAGTCGTAGCTGGCGTCCCCTCCAACAACTTTGCCATTCTCGCCAATCAATATACCGGAATGACCGCTTGTCAGCACGCCGACCGCGCCGGCCAAGCGAACCTCGATATTCGGCTTAGGGGTGTAAGCGACGCCGCCGCCCAGCGTCCAGGTGTCCGTCTGCGAGCCGTAGCCGTGCGACGTGCCGCGATCCCAGGAGAGCTGGCCGGCCGCACTCCACTCGTCGTTGAACTTATGGCCGATGCCGCCCGTGACCGTCCAGCCATCACGATACATCAGGTCGAGCGACGTTACTTCGCCCGGCGAGTTCGTAAAGCATAGCGCGGTTGGGACACCCACAGGACAGATCGGCACACTCTGCAGCACGCTCCAGTTAACCCACTTGATCGAACCGAAGGCGAGCCAGCCGGGCGCGATGCCCGACTGCATTTTCAATTCCACCACATCCGGCATGTACTGCGTTGAGCCGTAGATCGGAAGAACAACGCTGCCGACATTGGTCAGATCGAGCGTGCCCGAGATGTTGTCGAGCTTAACTTTCGAATTGTAGACGAGGCTCGCGCGCAACGCGATGTCGGGGATTTCGTAGGCAAGGCCGGCGCGCCAGCCCCAGCCGTTGCTCGTCAGATCGACGCGACCGGTGCCGCCGAAGTCGGGCACCAGCGGTGACACCAAGCTTTCCTTGAAGCCGTAGACCTTCTGGTAGAAAACACCGCCGATAAAGCGGAGCTGACCCTTGCCCGCATCCATTTTGTAAGAACAAGTCGCAGCGTAGTTATCGCTTTTGATGTCGGTTTCCATGTTGGAAAACGCACCGTTCCAGATGCCGTGCGCAACATGAACGCCCCAAGGCTGCGAGTAATCAACCATACAGTCCACGCCCTGGACGATTTGGGCCTTCGCGCCGATGCGCGGGACCCAATAGTTCTCGGCCCCATCGGCCGTGGTCCCGAAACCGAGGTCGGTCTCCCCAGGACCGCGTGCATTCTTGAGCTTGCGATCCGGCATCACGTAGGTCGCTTCCGCTTCCGTAGCGAACGGCGCGGGGTCAAACAAAAGATCGATGTCGTAACCGCCGCGCTCCAGGCCGCCAGCGTGCGCCGAATTCATCGCTGTCCCGATCAAAGCCAGCGAAAAGCACCCCGCCCCCAGCAGTGCTTTCAGTCGCAGAATAGTCATGAATGTCCTCCCCGAATTCGAGTGCATCAAGCTAGAACCAATTCAGGTTAACGGTGCAACAACGAATTCAAGAAGCGTACACGTACAGTTGATCAGAGTGCGTTTTCGGCAAAGTTCCGACGCTCCCGCAAGACCGAAAACCCGGCATTTGAGTGCAAACGAACAAACAAAATCGGCGAAACGTCTCCAAAACGGCCCAAGAAGAGGGCATTTTGCAGGGTATCTGGCCCCGCTGTTACATTATGGCAACAATGGGGCCAAAACTTCCGTTTACGTCAACATTAACGCAACGGAATGCCTGTTTTCGAGGCAAAAAACTGTCATTTTAGAGGGCACTAAACCTCGCGACTCTACCCTCAACCGGCGTCGCGAACCCTGGTCAACGCGACTGAAAGCTTCTCCTGGGCGTCGCGGTATTCGGCGAGCTTTTCACGCTCGGCGTCGACGATCTCGGCTGGTGCGCTCGCGACGAATCTTTCGTTCGAGAGCTTCTTGTGCAGGCGCGCGATTTCCTCGGTAACCTTGGCCAGTTCCTTCCGCAGTCGTGCCGCCTCGGCGGCGAGATCGATCAGGCTGCCGAGCGGCAGGCAGATCGTCGCCTCGTTGAGCACGATCTGCGCCGAACCCTTTGGCGCGACATCGGCGAGCGAGATGTCGCCAACCCGCGCCAGCCGCTTGATCGCCGAGTCCTCGCGAACCAGCCGCTCGCGCGTCGCATCGTTGGCGCCGACCACGACCAGCGGTGCAATGGCTGCCGGCGGCACGTTCATCTCCGAGCGCACGGAGCGGATGCCGGAGACGAGATCGACCAGCCAGTTGATGTCGGCGGCGGCATCCGCGTCCTCGAAGTCCGGCGATGGCCATGCGGCATGGCACAGCAGCGAAGGCCGTTCCTTGCCTTCGCCCGCGGTCTGCGCCCACAGTTCCTCGGTCATGAACGGCATCATCGGATGCAGCAGCTTGTAGATTTCATCCAGCACGAAGGCGACGCAGGCGCGGCTTTCGGCCTTGGCCGCCTCGTCGGTGCCCATGAACACCGGCTTCAGCAGTTCCAGATACCAGTCGCAGAACAGGTTCCAGACGAAGCGGTAGGCAGCACCGGCCGCTTCGTTGAAGCGGTATGAGGTGATGCCGTCCGTAATGTCTCGCGCCGCCCGCGTCAGTTCGGTCAGGATCCAGCGGTTGACCGCCAGCTTGGCGTCGTTCAGCCAGAAATCGTCGTTGCGCGCGACCTCGTTCATCTCGGCAAAACGCGTCGCGTTCCAAAGCTTGGTGCCGAAATTTCGATAGCCGGCGATGCGCGCCGGGTCGAGCTTCACGTCGCGGCCTTGCGCTGCCATCACCGTCAGGGTGAAACGCAGCGCATCGGCGCCGTATTCGTCGATGAGATCGAGCGGGTCGATGACGTTGCCTTTCGACTTCGACATCTTCTGCCCGTTCTTGTCGCGCACCAGCGCATGGACATAGACCGTGTGGAACGGCTCCTCGTCCATGAAGTGCAGGCCCATCATCATCATGCGGGCGACCCAGAAGAAGATGATGTCGAAGCCGGTCACCAGCACGTCGGTCTGGTAATAGGTCTTCAGCTCGGGCGTCTCGTCCGGCCAGCCGAGCGTCGAGAACGGCCACAGCGCCGACGAGAACCAGGTGTCGAGCACGTCCTCGTCGCGGGTCAGGATCTCGCCCGGCTGGAAATTCTCGAGCTTGTCCTCGACCCAGGCCTTCCACGGCCCTTCCAGCGCCAGATAATACTCGATCGCCGCGCCCAGCGCCTCTTCCTCGGTCTTCTCGACGAAGACACGCCCGTCCGGCCCGTACCAGGCCGGGATCTGGTGACCCCACCAGAGCTGGCGCGAGATGCACCAGGGCTGGATGTTCTCCATCCAGTCGAAATAGGTCTTCTCCCAGTTCTTCGGCACGAAGTTGGTGCGGCCCTCGCGCACCGAGGCGATCGCCGGTTTGGCCAGCTCCGCCGCGTTGGCATACCACTGCTCGGTCAGGAACGGCTCGATCGGCACGCCGCCGCGGTCGCCATGCGGCACGGCGTGGCGATGCGGCTCGACCTTTTCGAGGAAGCCGCCTTCTTCCATCAGCTCGACGATCTTCTTGCGCGCGACGAAGCGGTCGAGGCCGTCGAGCTCGTCCCAGACCGTCTGGCGCTCCGGCGTCACCTCGAGACCGGCAAGAAAATCCTCATTGTCCTTGAGGCTTACCGCCGCCGCCGTGGTCAGGATGTTGATCGCCGGCAGCTTGTGGCGCTTGCCGACCTCGAAGTCGTTGAAGTCGTGCGCCGGCGTGATCTTGACCGCGCCGGAGCCCTTCTCAGGATCGGAATACTCATCCGCCACCACGGGAATTTTGCGGCCGACGATCGGCAGAACGATGTTCCCGCCGACCAGGTGCCGGAAACGCTCGTCGTCGGGATGCACGGCAACGGCCGTGTCGCCCAGCATCGTCTCGGGGCGCGTCGTTGCCACGGTGATGAAGGTTTTCAGGTTTTCCGGGTCGAAGACCTGGCCCTCGATCGGATAGCGGAAGTGCCAGAGATTGCCGTTGACCTCCTGCTGCTCGACCTCGAGATCGGAGATCGCGGTCAGCAGCTTGGGGTCCCAGTTCACAAGGCGCTTGTCCTTGTAGATCAGCCCTTCCTTGTAAAGCGTGACGAACACTTCGAGCACCGCCTTGGACAGGCCTTCGTCCATGGTGAAGCGTTCGCGTGACCAGTCGGCGGAAGCGCCGAGCCGCTTCAGCTGGTTGAAGATCGCGCCGCCGGATTCGCCCTTCCACTCCCACACTTTCTCGATGAACTGTTCGCGCGTCAGGTCGCGGCGATGGATCTGCTTTTCCATCAACTGCCGCTCGACCACCATCTGCGTGGCGATGCCGGCATGGTCCATGCCCGGCTGCCACAGCACGTTCTTGCCGCGCATCCGCTCGAAGCGCACCAATATGTCCTGCAGAGTGTTGTTGAGCGCGTGCCCCATATGCAGCGAGCCGGTCACGTTCGGCGGCGGGATGACGATGGTGAAGGCCTCGGCCCCCTCCTCGGCCCCGGCACCGGCGCGAAACGCATCGGCCTCTTCCCAGACTTTGGCGATCTTCGGCTCGACGGTTTTGGCGTCGTAGGTCTTTTCAAGCATGGGAAAATGGTCCGCGCTGTCGGGAGTTTGCTGGTCCGGTGTAAATCGGAAGGTTTTGGCCAAGTCAACCGCAAGGGCTGTCGCGGGCCATCACACGCAGATAGGCGTGGCCTTGTTCATTTCAACGGAAGCCATGCCCCCATTTGGCGCAGAACTTCGCCCTTGGCGCCCAATAAGGCTTTCCGCATGCCGGACAGTCATTGCCGTAGTCCGAGCGGCGAACGTAGAAGATGTCGTACACGGCCCATTGTCGTCAGGGATTCCGGCGAAAACCTGTCTGCCTCGCCACGAATACAAACTGACCTTCGCCCAAAAAGAGACCGCGCCACGGAGGCGCCGTCTCTTTTTGGCAATCGATACGGATACTATTGCGCGCCGCGCGCCACGCGCTCGATCTCCTCGCGCACCAGCCTTTCGACCAGCGTCGGCAGATTGTTGTCGAGCCAATCCTGCAGCATCGGGCGCAGCATCTCTTCGGCCATCTCGTCGAATGTCTTCTTGCCGCGGCTGGCGAACGCATCGGAAAGCTCGCCAAAGGCGGCGGCAACCTGCCGGCCCGTATGCTCGGAAACGATCGCCGGACGCGGCGCGTCGCTAACTGGCACCGGCCGTACCGCGTCCGGACGAGGCGGCTCGGAGGCTGCTTTCGCGCTCGGTTCGTGCCTTGAATCGTCAACCGGCGGCTGGGTAACCGGCTTGCGTGCCTCGGCCTTGTCCGACACCATTTTGGCCTGCTCACCAACCGCGGCGATCTCGCGCCGCCAATCGGCAACGGGAGCGTCGGGGGCAGTGACGGGACGCGGTGCCGGCGCGTCGACCGCGGCCGGCTCGGCGGCAACCCGGGCGCTGACCTCGGCAAGTGTCATCGATGGTTTGGTCGGGGCTGGATCGGCGCGCACCGGCGTTTCCATACGCGCACTCACCGGCTCGGCCGCCGGCAGCTGCGCCTGGACTTCCGCCAGCGTCACCGGCTTCCTGATCTCGGGAGCGGCATGGAGGTCGGCACGGAATGCCTCGACGTCGGGGGCAGCATCGGCGCTCGACGCCGGCTCCAGATCCTGGCGCAACTCATCGGCGTCGCCCGGCTGCTTGCGGCCGCCGTCGCTGTCCTCGATTATTCGCCTGATGGAAGCCAGTATCTCTTCCATGGAAGGTTCGCGCTGTGCGCTGCTTGCCGTTGCCATCGTCACATCCGCCGCCTTTTGTGACCCTGTGGATTTCCGCTCCGGCAAAGCCGGATCGAATCATGGCGACAGCGTACCCGACGGATCGCCGCACGAGAATCCCCAATCTGGGGACTTGTGGGATTTCAACAGATTAGCACGATCTTGAAAGCCAAGAGCAGCGAAGCAAGAAATCCAGCTCAAACGGCGAGACGGCAAAGTCCGGACCGAACGCCCCTCAGCGCCCGTCCGGCGTGCGCAGGCCGATCCATTTGTCCTTGACTGCATTGTAGTGCTCTTCAGGCTTGTATTTCGTCACCTGCAGGCCAAGGCGGTCGACGGACAGGCGGCCGGTCGCCTGCAGGATGGCGTAGCTCGCCACCACCACGTCATGCTCATAACTCGCCTGGTTGATCTCTGCGGTGATGACCGTCGCCTGTGCGTTGAGGACATCGAGCGTGGTGCGCTGGCCGACATTGCGTTCTTCGATGACGCCATTCAACGCCAGCTTCGCGGCCTCGATGACTTGCCTATTGGCCGTCAGCTGCTGCTGCGCGGCGGTGTACTCGGTCCAGGCGGCGGTGACGGCCTGTCGCACCTGGTCGCGGCTGACGTCGACCTCGATGCGAGCCTGGCTGAGCGATTCCTTGTCCTGGCGCACGATGGCCGAGGTGCGGCCACCAGAATAGATCGGGATGGTCAGCGTTGCCCCGACACTCGCCGAATTGGTCGTTCCGTCCTGCGTCGCGAAGGCACCCGGCACAGTGTTGCGATAGGCGCTCGAAACGCCGGCGGAAGCCGAAAGCTGCGGCAGCAGCGCGCCTTCGGCCGACTTAACCGAAAACGCGGCTGCGTCAACCAGATGCTGGGTGGCAAGGATGGCCGGGTGTTCGTTCGAGGCTACCCCGACGGCGGCGGCTAGGCTCGACGGCAACAGCTTTGCCACCGGCGAAGCGCCTTTGAGCTTGCCCGGCTCGTCGCCGACGATCTGGCGATAGCTAGCGGCACTCGCCAGTGCCTGCGCCCGGGCGGCGCTCAGCGAAGCCACGGCGGCGGCCCGCGAAGCGTCGGCCTGGGCGACGTCGGTACGCGTTCCTTCGCCAACCTCGAAGCGCGACCGCGCCGCGCGCGCCGTTTCGGTCAGGAATTGCAGGTTCTGTTCGGTCAGCACTGCGACCTGCCGGTCGCGAATCACGTTCATATACGCCTGCGCCGCGCTGAACAGGGTGTTCTCTTCGGTGTTGCGCAGGCTTTCGACCGAAGCGCGAACCCGTGATTCGGCGGCAGCGACATTGTTCCTGGTCTGAAAGCCGTCGAACAGCGTCTGATTGATCTGGACGCCAAAATTGCCTGTGGTTAGCCGTACACTCCGATCCGTACCGTTGAGATGGCTGCTGGAGTAGTCGATTTCCGCCGAGCCGTTGATGGTCGGACGCCAGCCCGACTTGGCGATGGCGACGCTCTCATCGGTAACACGGACGCCGGCGCGGGCCGAATTCAGCGAAGAATTGTACTGATAGGCCTTTGCAAGCGCGCCGGAGATGGTTTCGGCCGAAGCGGCCAGTGGAGACAGCATGGTCGCCGAAACGAGGACGGCGGTGAAAAGTGACTTGCGTACAGACGGCACGGTTAAACCCTCATTCGTTTTTCCATGGGAACTGCGCCGCACCGGCTTCTCATCCTGATCAGCCGCCGCCGCGTGTTCGATGTTCCCTGCTGCTCAGCCCCAAAGTGCCCCCAGTTTGCGGATCAGCAACGATTGTTCAAATGCAAGCGACCATGACAAAGCCTCTGCTGCAAGGCCAAATCATTCAGAACTCGAAGGCATGAATACGTTCAAACCCCGGTAGTGGCTTAATTGCCGCATTAAACGCGCGTCTTCCGGTTACAACCCCCCCGGCTTTAAAAAAAAGTCGCGCCACGCCGGAATTGCCCTGCCCTTCGACGGCGACAAGCCGGCCGCCTTCGGCAAGCTGGTCGAGCAGCGGCACTGGGACTTCCGCGACGCTGCCGCCGACGAAGATGACGTCATAGGGCGCCTGGGCTGGATACCCCTGCGGCAACTCCCCCTCCACAACGGTCACATTGCCGCAGCCAAGCGATGAAAGCGTCGATCTGGCGGTTTCCACCAGCGCCGAATCGCTTTCGAGCGCCACCACGGACCTGGCCAGCCGCGACAGGATGGCCGAAGCGTAGCCCGTGCCGCAGCCGACATCGAGCGCCGAGTCGGTCGGATTGATCTCGGCCAGCTGGATGAGCTTGGCCAGCGGCGAGGCTTCCATCAGGTAGCGCGCGCCGTCGGCGCCGGCCGCAATGCGGATGTCCTCGTCGATATAGGCGAGATCGCGCTGAGCGGCGCCGACAAAGACCTCTCTTGGCACGGCAAGCATGGCGTCGAGCAGCGGCGCGCTGGTCACATCGGTGGTGCGAACCTGGCCATCGACCATCTTGACGCGAAGCTCGGAGAAATCAGCGCTCATGTCCCAACCAATCCGCTTGCCGCGCCAGAACCGCGGTTCATTATGTCAGGAACTTCAGGCCCCTGCGCTGCTGCGCGGGGGCCCGGGCATTGGAGGCCTCGCCCGGAATCGAACCGGGGTGCAAGGATTTGCAGTCCTCTGCGTAACCACTCCGCCACGAGGCCTCGTTGCTCCCGGCGTTCCACCCGGTTCCAATAGGTTGCGGCGAAAATGCCGTCAAGCGGCCACCGTGCATTCCGAACGGTTTCCTCCGCGCCAATCCGGGCAGCCCCTGTCAAATCGTCAGGCCCAAGCCTCGCCGCCACACTAGCGGATTCTTAAGCATGACCCACGGCGGGAAGAAACCCTTCGACGGTCCGTGTGTTGATCACGGCAAGAGGCGAATGCGCCAGGCAATGGTGGAAAACGACAAGAACGCGCCGCCCAGCCTATCCCTGCCGTGGTGCGGAGAGCTTTTGCGCTAACCATCGACCGCCTGTCCATCGAAGGCACGGGCAACCTGTCGCCGCACGACAGGGCAAGGCTTGCCTCAGCCGCGGCTATTCTCAAGCAGATCCGCGAGGCACTGGAAGAGCACGCCGCCCGCTGAGGCGTGCCTGCGCTATCGGCCGTCAATCCGGCCGGCGTCGCCGTTCCCACCAGACGACAAAGCGGCGCCGGTGGCGGCGCACCATGGCGAATTCATAAGAAAGCACCAGCAATCCGAGCGGAACCATCCAGAAGCCGAGGATCGGCAGGAACCCGAGGATGCCGCCAATGGTCAGCAGGAGACCGATGGTGATTCTGAGCGCGCGCGAGCGCGGCATTTTGAACTCACGCCCGAAAACTGAGATTTTGCGTGCCGGCATCTGGTTGTCTTGTGCTGTCATCGTCTCGAAAAATTGACCCGGTCTGATCGTCCTGGAGCACCCTTGAACCAAAGCCGCGGCCGCGCTTTCGGTTCCATACCCCTGCCAAGACGGCTAATATGAGGGCATCCCTCGACGATTGCGAGAAACGCCTGTGCGAAAAAGCCTCGAAAAAAATCGAATTGCTTCTTTGCAAAGCCGAAAAGGGCAGCTATACGCTGCGCAACTCGCATAAGAGCCCGTTCCCCGGTAGCTCAGTGGTAGAGCAACCGGCTGTTAACCGGTTGGTCGCTGGTTCGAATCCGGCCCGGGGAGCCAATTAATCCAAACTGCGAACGCCCGCCTGCGCGCGGTTGCACTCCAGATACTCCTTCCTCGACAGCGAGCATCTTCAGGAGTTGATGTTGGCGACATTTTTCCCGTCAAGATAGTCGGCTCTGGAATTTCAACCGAAAAAAGCGCTATGATGACCTTGGCATTCGCCGGGACCAGCTTCGCGTCCTCCAGAATGCCGGGAGGGACGGGACATGGCCGTAGCGCTTGTACTCGTTTTGGTCGTTGTGGGCTCGGTGATGTTTCACCTGCTGAGTCCTTGGTGGTGGACGCCGATTGCCTCGAACTGGGGCTATATCGACAACACCATCATCATCACCTTCTGGATTACCGGCGTCGTCTTCGCCGCCGTGGTTCTATTCATGGCCTATTGCGTCTTCCGCTTCCGTCATCGGGAAGGGAACCGGGCTGCCTACGAGCCGGAGAATAAGCGGCTCGAATCGTGGCTGACGATCGTCACCGCGGTCGGGGTCACGGCGTTGCTGGTTCCCGGCCTGTTCGTCTGGAGCCGCTTCGTCAACGTCCCGAGCGACGCAACAGAGGTCGAAGTCGTCGGCCAGCAGTGGCAATGGAGTTTCCGTCTGCCCGGCAAGGACGGCAAGCTTGGCACATCCGACACCCGCGAGGTCACCGCCGACAATCCGTTGGGCGTGATCGCCAGCGATCCCAATGGTCGGGACGATGTCGTGGTCGAAGCGGCTGATCTGCATCTGCCGGTCGGCAAACCGGTCAAGATGCTGCTCCGCTCGATCGATGTGCTGCATGATTTCTATGTGCCGGAATTCCGCGCCAAGATGGACATGATCCCGGGCTCGGTCACCTATTTCTGGTTCACCCCGACCAAGACCGGAACCTTTCAGGTCCTGTGCGCCGAACTTTGCGGCCAAGGGCATCCTTTGATGCATGGTGTGGTCATGGTCGACACGCAGCAAGACTATGTGGCCTGGCTCGGCCAGCAGCAGACTTTCGCGCAATTGTCGGTACCCCAGCAAACGGGCGCGGCAGACAACGCGCCGGGGAAGACGGTGGCGCCGGGGAAAACGATGGCGCCGGACAAGACGATAGCGCCAGGTTTGAAAATTGCGGCAAAGCTCGAAACGGTCGAGTCTCGCTGAAAAGGACACGGAGGTCTTCCTATGGTCGACATCACGCCCGCGGATGGCATCCCCCCGGCCGAAGTCGCGGAAATGGAGCTTTACCATCCGCACAGCTGGTGGACGAAATACGTCTTCTCGCAGGACGCCAAGGTCATCGCCATCCAGTATTCGGCGACGGCAACCGGAATCGGCCTGGTCGCCCTGGTGCTATCCTGGCTGATGCGGCTGCAACTCGGCTTCCCCGGCACGTTCGACTTCATCACCCCTGAAGCCTACTACCAGTTCATCACCATGCACGGCATGATCATGGTGATCTACCTGCTCACCGCCCTCTTCCTCGGCGGCTTCGGCAACTATCTGATCCCATTGATGGTCGGCGCGCGCGACATGGTCTTTCCCTATGTCAACATGCTGAGCTACTGGATCTACCTGCTCGCCGTGCTGGTCCTGGTGTCGAGCTTCTTTGCACCCGGCGGACCGACAGGTGCCGGCTGGACGCTCTACCCCCCACAAGCCATCATGAGCGGCACGCCGGGCGGCCAGGACTGGGGCATCATCCTGATGCTCTCCTCGCTGATCCTGTTCATCATCGGTTTCACGATGGGCGGCCTGAACTATGTGGTGACTGTGCTGCAGGGCCGCACGCGCGGCATGACGATGATGCGCCTGCCGCTGACCGTCTGGGGCATCTTCACGGCGACCGTCATGGCGTTGCTCGCCTTTCCGGCGCTGTTCGTCGCCTGCGTGATGATGCTGCTCGACCGCGTCCTCGGCACCAGCTTCTTCATGCCGGCGATCTCCGAGCTGGGTGAGCAACTGCAGCACAATGGCGGCAGCCCGATCCTGTTCCAGCACCTGTTCTGGTTCTTCGGCCATCCCGAGGTCTACATTGTGGCCTTGCCGGCCTTCGGCATCGTCTCCGACCTGATCAGCACCCATGCACGCAAGAACATCTTCGGTTATCGGATGATGGTTTGGGCCATCGTCGGCATTGGCGCGCTGAGCTTCGTGGTCTGGGCGCACCACATGTATGTCAGCGGCATGCACCCCTATTTCGGCTTCTTCTTCGCCACCACGACGCTGATCATCGCCATTCCGACCGCCATCAAGGTCTACAATTGGGTGCTGACCCTGTGGCGTGGCGACATCCATCTCACCATACCCATGCTCTTTGCCCTGGCCTTCATCGTCACCTTTGTCAACGGTGGGCTGACCGGGTTGTTTCTGGGCAATGTGGTCGTCGATGTTCCGCTGTCCGACACGATGTTCGTCGTCGCCCACTTCCATATGGTCATGGGCGTCGCCCCGATCCTCGTGGTTTTTGGCGCGATCTATCATTGGTACCCGAAGGTCACCGGCCGGATGCTCAACGAAATGCTGGGCCGGTTCCATTTCTGGGTCACCTTCCTCGGCGCCTACCTGATTTTCTTCCCCATGCACTACCTCGGCCTGATGGGCGTGCCGCGGCGCTATGCTGAACTGACCGACATGACTGTCATGACGGAGTCAGCCCACCACCTGAACTCGTTCATCAGCGTCATGGCGTTCATCGTCGGCTTTGCCCAGATGGTGTTTCTGTTCAATCTGATCTGGAGCATCCGGCATGGCCGCGAAGCCGGCGGCAATCCGTGGCGGGCCACGACCCTCGAATGGCAGACGCCGCAAACACCGCCGGCCCACGGCAATTTCGGCAAGGACCTGCCGATCGTCTATCGCTGGGCCTATGATTACAGCGTACCGGGCGCCAAGGAGGATTTCATCCCGCAGAACATACCGGGCTCCTTCGGCCCCTCGAGGGAGCCGGCATGAGCGTCATCCTGGTCTTCCTGCTCGTCATCGCCGGCTTTGCCGGATGGTGGCTTTCGCACCAGAGGCTGATGACCAAGCCGTGGCTCGAACAAGGTCTGGCCGGTGATTTTGTCGGCCTGGACCGGTCGGCGCTGCCCACCGCCAAGATCGGCCTCGGTGTCTTCCTCGCTGTCGTCGGCTGCCTTTTCGCGCTCTTCACCAGCGCTTATTTCATGCGGATGGCGGTGTCGGACTGGCAGCCGCTGCCGCTGCCGCGGCTGCTCTGGCTCAATACCGGCGTGCTGGTCCTGAGCAGCATAGCCCTGCAATGCGCCGTTGTCGCCGCGCGCAGGGGCCAGATCGACATGGTCAGGCTCGGCCTCGCCACGGCCGCGCTCACGGCGCTTGCCTTCCTGATCGGACAGCTCATGGCATGGCGGCAGCTGACCGCCGACGGCTATTTTCTGACCTCCAATCCGGCCAACAGCTTCTTCTACCTGATCACCGGCATGCATGGCCTGCACATATTGGGCGGGCTGGTGGGCCTCGGCAGAACGACCGCCGGCGCCTGGAATGGAGCGCGGCCGGAGCGGCTTCGCCTCGGCGTCGAACTGTGCGCCATGTACTGGCATTTCCTGCTCTTCGTCTGGCTCGCCATCTTCGCCCTGCTGGCGGGTTGGGCCGCGACGTTCATCGATATTTGCCGACAATTGCTGACCTAAGGGGATCAAGCGGATGGCAGAGACAGTCACGCATATCGGCCAGACGGAGCCACGGCCCGCGGGCTGGCAAGGCATTGCCGCCGACTGGTCCTCGGATCAGCGGGCGTTCAAGAACGTGTCCTGGGGCAAGGCCATGATGTGGATCTTCCTGCTCAGCGACACCTTCATCTTCGGCTGCTTCCTGCTCTCCTACATGACCGCGCGCATTTCGACACGCGTGCCGTGGCCCAATCCGAGCGAGGTCTTCGCGCTTCGCATCGGCGGCTCGGATATCCCGCTGATCCTTATTGCCATCATGACCTTCGTGCTGATCTCAAGCAGCGGAACGATGGCCATGGCGGTCAATTTCGGCTATCGCCGCGACCGCCGCAAGACGGCAATCCTCATGCTTCTGACCGCGGCGCTCGGCGCGACCTTTGTCGGCATGCAAGCCTTCGAATGGACCAAGCTGATCACGGAAGGGGTGCGGCCCTGGGGCAACCCCTGGGGCGCCGCACAATTCGGTTCGTCTTTCTTCATGATCACCGGTTTCCACGGCACCCATGTGACGATCGGGGTGATCTTCCTGATCATCGTGGCGCGCAAGGTCTGGCGCGGAGATTTCGACACCGGACGGCGCGGCTTCTTCACCAGCCGCACGGGGCGCTACGAGAATGTCGAGATCATGGGGCTGTACTGGCACTTCGTCGATCTGGTCTGGGTGTTCATCTTCGCATTCTTCTATCTTTGGTGAGAGGCAGACATGGCTGAAGCAACCGCAAACGGCCTCGGGCAACACGCACTTCACGCTGCGCATGAAGCGCCGGCGGCCGTCGCCCATGCCGACGCGCATCAGGAACATCCGATCAAGCTCTATCTGGTGGTCTGGGCATGGCTGTTCATCCTCAGCACGTGCTCCTACCTGGTCGATTATTTCGGCCTCCATGGCTATCTCAGATGGTCGCTGATCCTGATCTTCATGATCCTCAAGGCAGGGCTGATCGTCGCCGTCTTCATGCACATGGCCTGGGAACGGCTGGCGCTGACCTATGCGATCATCCTGCCGCCGATACTGGTGCTGGTGTTCGTGACGATGATGGTCCTCGAAGCGGACTATACGCTTTTCACCCGGCTGACGTTTTTCGGGTCCGGGCCCTGACACGCAAACCGGATTTGCCCGGGCATTTCCGGTCTGGACCCACGCATGCGGCGTGCGTCCAGTTCGGTGCCGGCGCCTTGAAACAATCGGCAGCTGGTCCATTTTTATCAGAGCATGATCCGGCGAACTCCGGCAAGGGAGGCCAAGATGACGATCGCAAACAGACTGAAGGACTTCATCGACAGCAAGGGAATTTCCTACGACACCGTCGCTCATCACCGCACTTCGACAAGCCGGCAGGCGGCAATAGCCGCGCATGTGCCCGGCAGCATCATGGCGAAATCCGTGGTCGTTCACCACGAACTTGGCTATGCAGTGGCCGTGGTTCCGAGCACCCACAGGATCGAGCTCGGCACATTGCAAGACGTCATGGACAAGCGTCTCGGACTCGCCTCCGAAGACGAGATGATTTCGCTCTTCGGCGATTGCGACACTGGCGCCATCCCGCCCATCGGCGCGGCCTACAATGTGCCGGTGATCGTCGATGAAAGCCTTGGCGACGCCAACGACGTCTACTTCGAAGGCGGCGACCATAAAACGCTGGTGCATGTCAGCGGCAAGGATTTCCGCAACCTGACCATGGGCGCATACCAGGCCCGCTTCAGCCATCCGGCTTACTGACGGCTTCGATCAAACCCGCAACGGCACCCTCGCCGGTGCGGTGAGGCGGAACTTCCTCAACTCGCCGATCTGGCGGGCGGCTCCACCACCTTGCGGTAGACATGCCAGGTGGCGTGCCCGAGGATCGGCAACACGACGGCCAGCCCGGCGAAAACCGGCAGCGAGCCGATGATCAGGGCGACGGCGACGATCAGTCCCCAGACAGCCATGGTGATCGGGTTCGCCAGCACCGCGCGCACCGAGGTGTGGATGGCTTCGTAGGCGCCGACGTCGCGGTCGAGCAACAATGGGAAAGCGACGACCGTTGTGCACAAGACGACCGCAGCGAAGACGAAGCCGATGGCGTGCCCTAGGATGATCAGCGTCCAGCCGCGTCCGGTGGCGAATATTTCGTTGATGAAGCCGGATATCGATGCCGGCGGCGCCGGGCCGAAGAGATACTGGTAAAATAGCTGGGCGGTCAAAAGCCATGTGATGAAGATTGCAAACAGCATGATCCCGACCGCCGCGATGGCCGGCAGGGCCGGAGAATTCCTGACCTCGAAAGCGTGCCTCCAGGAGGTGTCGAGTCTGGCTTCCCGTCTGCGGCTGATTTCATAGAGACCTATCGCCGCGAAGGGGCCAATCAGCGCAAAGCCGGAGACCAGCGGAAACAACAGCGGCAATGCATTGGCGCCCGACGTCCAGACGGCGAGCACGACTCCCACGAGCGGATAGATGAGGCAGAGAAAGACGATGTGCGACGGTTTGACCATGAAATCGTCGACGCCACGCTTGAGCGCGTCGAAAAGGTCGGAAATACCGATTTTTCGAATTTTGGTATGCTCCAGCGTCTCGCTGGCGCCTGCTATCACATGAAAGCTTGCCATGACCGTTCCTCCAGAGCGGGCCCGGTAAGGTCGCGGTTTCACGGTGCTGCCGTTCTGCATGAATGGCCACGCAAAACCGCGACCTGCACCGCAATCAACATACTCTTTTGCCAGGGACTTGTCGCCCTTTGTCGGAAGAGCCAGGGGAATCGGGTGAGTTAATTATCGTGAGATGACGCTTACGAGGAATTCGTCGTCCCACGCCGCCACTTTTCGTTTCAATCG
>NZ_JAMYLL010000037.1:0-56915 GCF_040318045.1 Mesorhizobium sp. M1338
AGTCGATCGGTCTCGAACCCTATGACTGCCTCAACCCCGGCTTGATGGATTATATCGCCACCTGGACGGCGAAGAAGTCCGGCGCCTTGCCGGCTTAGCAACCGATCGGATTGTATCCATGGGGCCGGACGAAATCGTCTGGCCCCATGCTCATTGGAACCAGCGATGCCCATACCTGCCATCTACGTCGATGCCGACGCCTGCCCGGTCAAGGCCGAGGTCGAAAAGGTCGCCGAGCGCCATGGCGTTGTCGTCACCTACGTCTCCAATGGGGGCTTGCGCCCTTCCCGCGACTCGATGATCCGCAACGTCGTTGTGTCCAAGGGCGCCGATGCCGCCGACGACTGGATCGTCGACAATGCGCGGACCAACGACATCGTGATCACCGCGGACATTCCGCTGGCCGCCCGCGCGGTGGCGCTCGGCGCGCATGTGCTCGGGCCGACCGGACGTCCCTTCACGCCGGAAACGATCGGCATGGCGGTGGCGATGCGCGACCTCAAACAGCACCTGCGAGAGACCGGCGAGAGCAAGGGCTACAACGCCAGCTTCGCCCCACAGGACCGTTCGCGCTTTCTCGGCGAACTCGACCGCATCTTGCGGCGGGCGCTTAAATCCGTCACACCGCAATAGAAACCGAGCGCCATTCCAAGGTTGGAACCGCCATGGCTGCCGAAACCCCGACGAAGTCTCCCTTGCAGCGCCACATGCTGTTCGCGGTGTCGGCCTGCTTCGGCGTCGTGGCGCTTGCCGTGGCGTTGCTGCTTCATGCTTCGCTCGCCTATTCGATCGGCGCCAACGCATTCTTTGCCGCCTACGTCAGTCTTGTCGTTGCCCATATGCCAAAATTCACCGGCAGATATCTGAGCAAGAATGCGCGCGCCACCGACCAGCCGGTGCTGGTCATCTTCGCCGTGACGCTTGTCGTCGTCGGCGTTGCCACCTTCTCGCTGTTCCAACTGATCAATCAGAAAGGCAGCGCCCATCCCATCGAACTCATCTTCGCGCTGCTCTCGATCCCGCTCGGCTGGTTCACCATCCATGCCATGGCGGCGCTCCACTATGCCCATGTCTACTGGATGGACGGCGATGCGGTCGACGCCGAGACCAAGAAGAATATCCCCGTCGGAGGACTGCTGTTTCCGGGCGACAAACGGCCGGAAGGCTGGGATTTCCTCTACTTCTCGACGGTTATCGGCATGACGGCACAAACCGCCGACACCAACATCACGACCACGCATATGCGACGTGTCGTGCTTATCCATTCGATCCTTTCCTTCTTCTTCAATACGGTCATCGTCGCCGCCGCCGTCAATCTCGCCATCAATCTACGCTAGTCGTAATAAATCCGTGATCGGATGAAACATTGGTTTGGATCGCGACGTATCAGGAGGACAATGAACGCGCAGGCCACGCCGTGAGGCCCGGAGACGAGACAAGATGGAATCCGTTGCCAGAAGCCAATCCGCCGCCGATCCCGGTGCTTCGGCGTCGAACGAAAAACCGCTGATCTACCGGCAGTCGCGCTGGACGCGGCTGACGCATTGGCTCTGGGCCATCTCGCTGTTCTTCATGCTGCTGTCAGGCTTGCAGATCTTCAATGCCCGTCCGCAGCTCTATATCGGCAAGGAGTCAGGCTTCGGCTACAACAATACGATCTTCGCCATCGGTGCCGAAAACACCGACGCCGGACCGCGTGGCTACACCGAAATCCTTGGGCATCGCTTCGACACCACGGGCGTACTCGGCTGGTCGGGGCCGGCGGGCCAGGAGACGTCCCTCGCCTTTCCTTCCTGGGCGACCATACCGTCCTACTATGACCTCGGCACCGCCCGCGTCGTACACTTCTTCTTTGCCTGGATACTGACCACGACCTTGATCGTCTGGCTGGTCGCCAGCACTGTGAACGGCCATCTGCGCCGCGATCTCACGCCACGCCTCGATGATCTCAAGCGCCTGCCGCGGGACATCGTCGACCACGCGAAACTCAAATTCCATCATACGCGGGAATACAACACGCTGCAGAAGATGGCTTATGGCGGCGTGCTGTTCGTGCTGTTGCCGCTTATGATCATCACCGGCCTGGCGATGTCACCAAGCATGAATTCAGTGCTGCCGTATCTCAACGATCTGCTCGGTGGCCGGCAGACGGCACGCACCATCCATTTCACCGTCATGGTGCTGCTGGTCGCCTTCTTCGTCGTTCATATCCTGATGATCCTCGCCGCCGGCCCGATAAACGAACTGCGTTCGATCATCACCGGCTGGTACCGCACCGATCCATCCGCACAGGACGACAAGACAACCGAGAGGAGTGCGTGACATGGCGAAGTTTGAGATAAGCCGCCGCAAATTCCTGACGGGTGCCAGTCTCGGCGCCTCCGGCATCATGCTGTCGGGTTGCGATGCCTTCGACAGCCAGTTGAGCGTTGGCAGCGGCTTGCGCGGTTTTCTCGAAAACGCCAATGACCTGACATACCGGGCACAGCGCCTGCTTGCCGGACATGACGCCCTGGCGCCGGAATTCACCGAAGCCGACATCCGCCAGCCGCAGCGGCCGAACGGTGTCACCGCTCCCGATGATGATGTCTACAAAGGCCTGCTCGCCAACAACTTCGCCGACTGGCGGCTGGAAGTTTCAGGCCTGGTCGAAAAGCCGCTGTCGCTCAGCCGTGAGCAATTGATGAACATGCCGAGCCGCACCCAGATCACCCGCCATGACTGTGTCGAAGGCTGGAGCTGCATCGCCAAATGGACCGGCACGCCGCTGTCACTGGTGCTGGACCAGGCGATGGTCAAGCCGCAGGCACGCTACGTCATGTTCCATTGCCTCGACACGATCGACCGCGGCCTCTCCGGAGACATCAAATATTACGGCAGCATCGACCTGATCGATGCCCGTCACCCGCAGACGATCCTCGCCTATGGCGTGAACGGCAAGCCGCTGCCGGTCGAGAACGGCGCACCGCTGCGCGTTCGTGTGGAACGCCAGCTCGGCTACAAGATGCCGAAATATCTCTACAAGATCGAGCTGGTCGACGGCTTCGCCACTATCGGCGGCGGCAGGGGCGGCTATTGGGAAGACAATGGCTACGACTGGTACGGCGGGATATGAACCGCATGCCGCAAGCGCCTCGGCTCGAAATGGACGCGCCTACAGCGAGCGGCGAAACAGCTCGCCTTTTCCAGCAATCTGCTCGCTAATGCCGCCAAGTCGCAGCATATGCCAGGCAAGTGCATGATTGCTCGATGTGACCGGTTTCTTCAGCTCCTTCTCGACCTCCTCGATGACCCGGGCAACGCGCATGCTGGTGCAGGAAACGAACACGGCTTCGCAGTCGCTCGACGCGCCGATCTCCAAAATGGCCTGCTTGACCGATGCCGGCGTTATGCGCGCAACGACATTGTCGTCCGCTTCGTTGAAGGAGCCCATGACCGGAATATCCATCCCCCGCGCCACCAGCGATGCCCGCAGGGAGTGATTGATTTTCGCGAGGTAAGGGGTGAGCAGCGCGATCCGCGAGACGCCCAGGGCCTTCAGCGCGGCCCGCGCCGCCGTCACCGGGTTGGTCACTTGCACGCCCGGCAGCACCTCGTGAACGCGCGCGGCAACCTTGTCCTCGCCGATGACAAGCGCTCCCGACGTGCAGGCAAAGCCGATCACATCGAACTTGACGTCGGGCAACAGGCCGACCGTTGCGGGGATGACGGCCGACATCTTCATCAGGTTTTCCGGCGTGATCTCGACATCGCTGTAAAGACGAGCCTCGTACAGCGCGATGTCGTTCGCGGGCAGCGCGTAGCGGAATTCATCCTCAATGGTCTGATCGGTCCGCAGCACGAGCAGGCCGAGATTGGCGCGGGTGCCGATACCGTCGTCGGTCTTGAAGGGAATGTGTTCCTTGTCGAGGACAAGCGCGTTGTCGGCGCGGGTAACCGGGGCGTCCATGGTGCAGTCCCCTTTCCTGATCCCAATCAGAATTGTCGACAATAGAAACGGCAACAATGCCAGAGGTGTCAAGGGCTCCGCGCAGATTTGGCACCAGGAAATGCTTGCATTATGCGTTTGAGTGGACCGCTTGTCCATGCGCCGTTGACAAGGACCGGCGTCTTCCTATTGAATTGTCGACAATAGAAACGACAGTCATTCGGGACGGCGATGCGCGTATTGATCTTGGGCGGTGGCGTAGTCGGGATCACCACTGCCTATCAGCTGCAAAAGGACGGCCACGCCGTCACCGTTCTCGAGCAGGCACCGCGGGTGGCCGAGGGCGCAAGCTGGGCAAATGCCGGCATGATCGCGCCCGGCCACTCCTTCGTCTGGTCATCGCCGGCCGCCCCCAAAATCCTGCTGAAGTCGCTTTTCCTGAAAGACCAGGCGCTTCGTTTCAAACTCTCCGCCGACCCGCATCTCTACAGCTGGTCGCTGCGCTTCCTCATGCAATGCACGGCCGCCAGGGCGCGCCGCAACACCCTCCTCAAACATCGGCTTGCGGTCCATTCCCAATCGGTCCTGCAGGCCGTCGTCAGGGAGGAAGCGATCCAATACGACAGGACGTCGGCCGGCATTCTTTACTTCCATCGCAGCCGTCAGGCGCTCGACAAGGGCGTCGCCAACATGCGCCTGCTGGAAGCCGACGGCCAGGAGGTCCGCATTGTCGACGCGCGGGAAATCGTTCACCGCGAGCCGGCGCTGGCTTCGTCGCGCGGCAGCATTGCCGGCGGCATATTGTGTCCGACCGACGAAACCGGCGATGCCGCCAAGTTCACGCGCGCGCTGGCGGCCATCGTCGAAACGAGGGGCGGCAATATCCTGACCGGCACCAGGATCGTCGGGATCGAACGCAGAAACGACGTGATCGCGCGGGTCGTCACCGACAAGGGAGAGTTTCTGGCCGACGCCTACGTTCTGTGTTTGGGCGCGGAGAGCCCGATCCTCGCCCGCAAGATCGGCCTTGGTCTGCCGATCTATCCGGTCAAGGGATATTCGCTGACCATTCCAATCGTCGACCCCGCCCTGGCTCCAAAACTTCCCGTTATCGACGAGCACAATCTCGTTGCCATCACGCCGATGGGCGATCGCATCCGCGTCACCGCGACCGCTGAGTTCGCGGGCTATGATCGCAGCCACAAACCCTCGGATTTCGCCTTCATGAAGCGCGTGACGCAGGACCTGTTCCCGCGCGGCATCGCCTATGATCGCGCCGAAATGCGGGCCTGCCTGAGACCGATGACGCCCGACAACCTGCCGGTCCTCGGCCTGCGCAACATCAAAAACCTCTGGCTGAACACCGGCCACGGCCACATCGGCTGGACCATGGCGCATGGCTCGGCCCGCATCGTCGCCGATCTGATCGCCGGCCGGTCCGCGCCGATCGCCCTCGATGGTATCCTTCCCACACAGGCCCGGTTCACCGAACCGAGTGCCGCAAAGGCATGACAGACGCCATGCTCCGACCCATCAGGCAAACCAACCAGGACAACAGCGCCGCGTTGGCATCCAAGCCGATGAAGACCGGCCCGCGTGTCTATGAAGAAATCCGTCGCATGGCGATGGATTATCGCTTCAAGCCGAACGAACGCATCAACGAAGTGGCGCTTGCCGCGAGGCTGAATGTCAGCCGCAGCCCGATCCGGGAGGCCCTCCAGCGGCTGGTCACGGAGGAACTCATCACCTTTCAGACCAATCGCGGCTTCTTTTGCCGCGGCTTCGATGTCGACGAGATCGTCAATCTTTCCGACGTGCGGGCCGTGCTCGAGGAGCGCTCCGTCAGGCTGGCGATTGAGCGCGCAACCAATGAGGAACTCGCCGCGCTCGTCGACTGGTGGGCGCTCACCATGGCGCGCGCCGACTCATTTTCCAGCGCCGAACTGACCGCCAGGGACGAGGAATTTCACATCCGCATCGCCAGGCTGTCGGGCAATCCCGAACTGGCGCGCATGCTCGAAGGCATCAACACGCGCATCCATTTCGTTCGCAAGATCGAAGTGGAGAAGCACCGGCGACTGTCGACGACCTACACCGAACACAGCGAGATCGCCCGAGCCATGGTGACCCGCGATGCCGACAGGGCCGCCAGGCTGATGCATGACCACATCGCCATCAGTTTCGCCGATGCCATGTCGACCGTTCGGGAAGGTTTGGCCCGGATATACATCGACGCCGACCAGATCTGATCAGGCAACCCAGATTTGATCATTCGACCCTTGACCGGTCAGGCAATCTTGTCGAGCAGCGGCCTCAGCACCGGATGGATTTCCGGCGAGGCGTGTTTGATCAGCGTCAGCAGCGCGCGTTCGTTCTCATACAGAGGCCGGTCCACGCCGATATGCTCGATCAGCCAGCCGGCTTCACCGGCATCGATCGTCTCGGCGCGGCGCGCCAGGGCCTCGGCCGCCCTGTTCTTGGCTTCCCACTCCGCTTCGATGTCATCAGGGGACCGATAGGCCTCCATGATGCCGGCAAGGCCGCCGGAGACCATCCGGCTGAAGAAGCCGCCGATTTCCGGATCGGCGTGTTCGAGGAAGGCATCACGGCGTAGTGCCACATCGCGCGTCGGCGCTTCATAACCGGCGGAACACATGACGAAATTGGCGATCGCCTTGACGAACAGCTCGTTCCAGGACGGATCGTTGCTGGCTTGGGCGGTCCGCTCGTTGATCTTGAACAGCACCTCTGCCTCGGCGCGCGTGATGGCAATGTTGCCGTCGCCACCGTGGGCGTGGAGGATACGGCGCAGCAACTCGACCTCCGCCTTGGCGATCAGCCCGGGAACCAGTGCGCCGCCGAGCATCAGCGGCCCCTTGCCGTCGATGACCGCGTGGGCGACCTGTTGCAGCGCATAGACGCAAAGCTGGCCCGGCGACGATCTCGCCTCTTCCAGCACGTGAACCAGCAATTCGAGTTCGGTCCGGCTGTCGACCATGCCGTCGCGCGCGATCGTACGGATCAGCCAGTCGGCATTGTCCTGCGAGATATAGCCCGACGGCTTTTCCTGGTGGACGATGTAGTCGGTGACCGCCTCGATGAAGAAAAGCGGCCATTCCGGGCATTTGTCCTTCGGCGAGGCATCGAGCGCGAACAGTGCCTCGGCCTCGCCGCGCGTCACCACACCGTCGCCGAACACCTCATGGCGCAACATCGCCACGTCCTCCGCGGCGATGCGGCTTTTCGAGGTCAGCCCGGCCACCGGCGCACTCATGATCAATTCGCCCATTTGTCGTCCCCGTCCGCCGCCGTCCAATGCCGGCCCCAAAGCGTCATGGCCGCCAACATATCAGCAGTGTCTTGAAAAACCGGCAAACGGCGTGGTTAGCGAAGGCTTGTCGGCCAATGCATGTCGCCCAAAAGTGTGCCGCGGTTTTGGGCGAACGACAGGCATCAAAACAAGGATCGAAAGCGCATCGCCAGCGCGACGCGCTTTAGATGTCGCTGACAGGTGACAAGCCGTCGCGCACAAGCTATGGATGGCGCGTCGAGGACTCAGGGTCTGAGTCCTACCTGTTTGCGGGAGAGAGCAGCGAAAGCTGCCGCCGAAGGGGAAATCGCCCGAAATCTCTCAGGCAAAAAGAACCGTAGACGGGAAAGACACTCTGGAAAGTCGGGGCTTGCCCCCGCGCCGAAGGTGTAAGCGCCGCTGACAGAGTTCCGGCTGCGCAAGTCTCTCAGGCTTCAGACAGAGGGGCACGGACTGGTCGCCATTCGCGACCGATTGCGTGCGACTCTGGAGATGACATGACGGGCGACGACACAAAACACCTTCCCCTCGAAGATATCCATGTGGCCGCTGGTGCGCGCTTTGGCGCCTTTGCCGGCTGGTCGATGCCGCTGACCTATCCGGCCGGCGTCATGAAGGAACACCTTCACACCCGCGAACAGGCCGGCCTGTTCGATATCTCGCATATGAAACTGTTTGAGGTCAGCGGGCCGGAGGTGGTTTCACTGCTCAATCGCGCCTGCCCGCTGGACGCCGGCGCGCTCGAAATCTCGCAATCCAAACTGTCTTTCTTCCTCAACGAAGCCGGCGGCATTCTGGACGATCTGATCGTCACCAGGCTGGGCGATATCAGGTTCATGGTGGTCGCCAACGCCGGCAACGCCGTCGCCGACGAAAAGCATTTGCGTGCGCTTGCCGCGGATTTCGACGTCAGGGTCGAGCCGCTCGACCGCGTCTTCCTTGCCATCCAGGGTCCTGAAGCGTGGGCGGCCCTTTCCCGCGCCGGCATCGAGACCGGCTCGCTGCTGTTCATGCATGGGGTCGAACCGAGGAAGAACTGGTTCATGAGCCGCTCCGGTTATACCGGCGAGGACGGTTTTGAAATCGGCCTGCCGGAGGCCGATGCGCGCGATCTCGTTGCGAAGCTGCTCGGCGATGAACGCGTGCTGTGGATCGGGCTGGCCGCCCGCGACAGCCTGCGGCTGGAAGCAGGGCTCTGCCTGCACGGCCAGGACATCACGCCGGAGACCGACCCGGCCAGCGCCGCACTGATGTGGGCGATCCCGAAGGAGATCCGTGCCACCGGCGCTTTCATCGGCGCCGATGCGCTGCGCGCCGCCGTGGAACGGGGACCCGCGCAGAAGCGGGTCGGGCTGAAGCCGGAAGGCCGCCAGCCGGTGCGCGCCGGTGCCGCGCTCTTTGACGCCGACGGCAAGCCCGCCGGCCATGTCACGTCAGGCGGCTTCGGCCCGTCAGCCGGCCATCCGGTCGCCATGGGCTATGTCACGCCATCACTGGCCAAGCCCGGAACACGGGTTTTCGCCGATGTTCGCGGCACGAAGATCCCCGTCGATATCAGCTCCCTGCCCTTCAGACCGCATCGCTACCGCAAAGGATGATTTCAATGGCAACGACCTATTTCACATCAGATCACGAATGGCTCCGCGTCGAGGGCGGCATCGCCACTGTCGGCATCACCGACTACGCGCAGGAGCAGCTCGGCGATCTCGTCTTCGTCGAACTGCCGGAGATCGGAAAGAAGCTGAGCAAGGGCGATACCGCCGTCGTCGTCGAATCCGTCAAGGCGGCATCCGATGTCTATGCGCCGGTCGATGGCGAGATCACCGAAGCCAACGGCACGCTGTCGTCGGATCCATCACTGGTCAATTCGGCAGCAACCGGGGCCGGCTGGCTTTGGAAGATGAAGCTTGCCGACGAAAGCCAGCTCGCCAGCCTCATGGATGAGGCCGCCTACAAAGCTCGTATCGGCTGATATCAGGACGTATTGACATGACCGCAGCACTCACTCCCTTCTCGGCCCGCCATATCGGTCCTGATGTCAACGATGTCAGAGCCATGCTTGCCGTGATCGGCGTTCCGTCCGTCGAGACGCTGATCAGTCAGGCAGTGCCGCAGTCGATCCGCCTTGACTCGCCGCTGACCCTGCCCGCGCCGGCCAGCGAAGCGGAGGCGCTGGCCGAATTGTCGGCGACCATGGCCAAGAATACGGTGCTGAAGAGCTTCATCGGCGCCGGCTATCACGGCGTCCATGTGCCGCCGGTGATCCAGCGCAACCTGTTCGAGAATCCGGCCTGGTATACGGCCTACACGCCCTATCAGGCCGAGATCAGCCAGGGCAGGCTCGAGATGCTGTTCAACTTCCAGACGCTGGTCACTGAACTGACCGGCCTGCCGGTGGCATCGGCCTCCTTGCTCGATGAAGCGACCGCGGTCGCCGAAGCCGTCGGCATCGCCTTGCGCCACCACCGCGACAAGCGCACCAAGATCGCATTTGCCGGCACGCCGCATCCGCAGACGCTGGACGTGGTGCGCACCCGCGCCGAGCCGCTCGGCATCGAGATCAATGGCGACACGATCGACGACAACACCGCCGCCCTGCTCGTCTCCTGGCCGGATACGTTTGGCGTCTATGGCGATCACAAGGCAGCTATCGAAAAGGCCCGGGTGACCGGTGCCATCGTCGTCTTCATCGCCGACCCGCTCGGTCTGACGCTGACCGACGCGCCGGCCAAACTTGGCGCCGACATTGCCGTCGGCCCGATGCAGCGTTTTGGCGTGCCGATGGGCTTTGGCGGGCCGCACGCCGCCTATTGCGCCGTCTCCGACAGACTGACGCGGCTGATGCCCGGCCGCCTGGTCGGCCAATCCACCGATAGCAAAGGCCGGCCCGGCTACCGGCTTGCCTTGCAGACACGCGAGCAGCATATCCGCCGTGACAAGGCGACATCCAACATCTGCACCGCGCAGGCGCTGCTTGCCAACATGGCGACCGCCTATGCCATCTGGCACGGCCCCGCCGGGCTGCAGGGGATTGCCGGGCGTATCCACGCGCTGGCCAATCGTCTGGCAAACGGCCTCGAAGCGGCAGGCGTGTCGGTGATCGGCGCCAGCCGTTTCGACACGGTGACGGTGGAGACCAAGGGCAAGGCGGCGCAGATCGCCACCGCGGCTGAAAAGACCGGCCGGCTGCTGCGCGTCATCGATGCCGATCATGTCGGCATCAGCTTCGACGAAACCTCGACCGATGTCGATCTCGAGGCGATCGCGGCCCTGTTCGGCGCCAAGGCGGGTTCCTCAACCGGCAGCACGGTGCCCGGCAAGCCGCGCGGCAAGGAGTTTCTGACCCAGCCTGTTTTCCACGAAAACAAGTCGGAAACCGAGATGATGCGCTTCCTGCGCCGGCTGGCCGACAAGGACCTGGCGCTGGACCGCGCCATGATCCCGCTCGGATCCTGCACCATGAAGCTCAACGCGGCGGCGGAAATGATGCCGGTAAGCTGGCCTGAAATCGCCAATTTGCATCCCTTCGCGCCGGCAAGCCATTCGGCCGGCTATCGCGCCATGATCGACGAACTGGAAGGATGGCTGTCGGAGATCACCGGCTTCGACGCCGTTAGCCTGCAGCCCAATGCCGGCAGCCAGGGCGAGTATGCCGGCCTGCTCGCAATCCGCGCCTATCATCGCTCGCGCGGCGAAGGCCATCGCACCGTCTGCCTGATTCCTTCCTCCGCGCATGGCACCAATCCGGCGAGCGCGGCGATGGCCGGCATGAGCGTTGTCGTCGTGCGCTGCCTGGAGGACGGCAATATCGACATGGACGATATGAGGGCCAAGGCCAACGAGCATTCCAAGAATCTCGCGGCGCTGATGTTCACCTACCCCTCGACGCATGGCGTCTACGAGGAAGGTGCACGCCACCTCTGCGCCCTTATCCACGAGCATGGCGGCCAGGTCTATTTCGATGGTGCCAACCTCAACGCCCTGGTCGCCTTGGCGCGGCCCGCCGATATCGGCGCCGACGTCTGTCATATGAACCTGCACAAGACTTTCTGCATCCCTCATGGCGGCGGTGGCCCGGGCATCGGCCCGATCGGCGTCAAGGCGCATCTGGAGCCCTATCTGCCGGGACATGTCACCGAGGGTTCGGCGCATGCCGTGTCGGCCGCGCCGTTCGGCAGCGCTTCCATCCTGCCGATCACCTGGATGTACATTCGCATGATGGGCGCCTCCGGCCTGAAGCAAGCGACCGAGACCGCCATCATCTCGGCCAACTACGTGGCGACACGGCTCGCGCCGCACTTCCCACTTCTCTACAAGGGTAGGCACGATCGCATCGCGCATGAATGCATCCTCGACACCCGCGTGCTCAAGGACAGCGCCGGCATCAGCGTCGACGACGTCGCCAAACGCCTGATCGACTACGGCTTCCACGCGCCGACAATGTCCTTCCCGGTCGCCGGCACGCTGATGGTCGAGCCGACCGAGTCCGAGCCCAAGCGCGAGCTCGACCGCTTCTGCGAGGCTATGATCGCCATATCAGGCGAGGCAGCGAAAGTCGCCAGGGGCGAATGGCCTTTGGCCGACAATCCGCTGGTCAACGCGCCGCACACCGCCGCCGAGGTGCTGGCCGGCCAGTGGACCCATCCCTACTCGCGCCTGGAGGCGGCCTATCCCGCCGGCGACGCCGACACGGCAGCCAAGTACTGGCCACCTGTCTCACGCATCGACAATGTCGCCGGCGACCGCAACCTGGTCTGCTCGTGCCCGCCCCTGTCGGACTATCTGGGCGCGGCGGAATAGCCCTCAGACTACGCTGAGCGCAAGGCCGGCTTGATCGGATCGGCCTCGCCCATCCGGTTGCGGCTGACGACGCAATTTCGACCGGCGTGCTTGGCGGCGTAGAGCGCCGTATCGGCCTCGGTCAGCACCTTATCGAGGCTGCTCCCGTCGGCCTCGCCAAAGCCGAGGCCGCCGCTGACCGTGCTGCGCAACTTGCCGAGTTGGGTGGCGACGATCTCGGTGCCGAAGGCCACACAGATCTTGCTGGCGAGATCATGGGCCTTCTCTTCCGTCATTCGCGACATGACGACGGCGAATTCCTCGCCGCCCAGGCGAAAGGCGTCGACACCCGTCCTGGCATATTTCTTGATCACCGCGGCGAAGCGGCACAAAACCTGGTCCCCGACCGGGTGACCATAGACATCGTTCGTCCGCTTGAAATGATCGAGGTCGAACATGACGACGGACATGAACGGACCGAAACTCCGCTCGCCGTAGAGCGACGTCAACGCCCGGCGGTTCAACAAACCCGTTAGCGGGTCGGTCATGGTCTCGGCCTTCAGCTCGATCTGTGCCTGCAGATGGTGGAGGGAGAGCGTCAAGGCGCCGAGTCCGGTCATGCAGGCCACCGCCACGACGGAATTCAATCGTTCTGCCCAATTGTCTGGCGCGACCGCCAGCGTCCATTGCCCCTTGGTCAGCAGAACCGCGCCACAAAGCGCGAACGACACCGCGCAGGTGCCGCTCAGAAACGAAACCACAAGCAGGATGCGGCGATCGTGACCGCCGTTGATCCAGAACATGGCGCCGATCGCCGACAGCAGCGCCGTCACCGTGATGTAGGTGACGATGAAGCCGACGCCGTCAAGGCCCAGGAACGTCACCACGGCACAGACAGCAATGGCGGCAAGCGACGGTGCAACGGCACGTCTGTAGCCGGGCACGCCCAGATATTGCATGGCTGACACGCAGAGGATCAGGAACCCCAGAGTGAGCAGCGCAAGCACGATCTGGCAAAGCAGCGGATCGGGATCCTTGGTGCATCGCCAGAACAGGATCACATGCGCGACGAGCATCAGAATGCCGCACGCCGCCGTCAGGACGAAGCCCGCCTTGGGCGCGGTGAACCAGATCGCAAACATGGTGACGCTAAGGCAGATGCCCGACAGCGCGGCTGCGAGCAGGAGCGAACTGAAGTCCAGCATATCGGGCGAAGGCCTCTCCAGCGTCGGCGGGTTGCGCTGCATTCTAGGTCAGCGGCAGCCGTCAGATACGAGTTTTCAGCCGATCTTTCGACGCAACCTGCCGATAGGGTTTACAAAGCGTCGATGCCCTGTGTCCCGAAACCGGACCCAGGACGCAACGGCCAGATCAGCCCTTGTTCAGCAAGGCGAGGTTGGCGTTGACGACGGTGGGATCGACCATGCCCGCCTTCGCCTCGAGCAGCAACGCCTTGGCCTTCTTGCGATTGCCGCGCAGCAGTTGCGAATAGCCCATGTTGTTGACGATCTGAGGCTTGCGGCCGGCGACTTTCAAAAGCTGGCCGTAGGCGCGGTCGGCGAAGTCGAAACGGCCGAGCTCATCATAGGAAGCGGCGAGCCCCATCCAGGCCTCGGCATTGTCCGCCTTCAACTCGACGGCCTTGCGGAAGTGCTTTTCGGCGAGGCCGTAATTGGCGTCGCGAAACTGCGCCTTGCCTTGCGCCAGATCGGAGGTGTCGATGTTCTTTGCCGCCGGTTGGATCGCGGTGGTCTTGGTGGTGTCGACGCCGCCCGTCGTGCAGCCAGACATCATCAAGACGGCCGCCATAGCGGCCATTGCCGTGAAGTTATTGTGACGCATGCCCCTGCCTCATCGCCCGATTTGCCGGGTCGTTCTCAAGGAAACACGCTACATTAGCGGCGATTAAACTTCGGTGCCGAAACGCCGCTAAAATTTGGTTTCGGGCACACCAGCCATTAACCACGAAGGCTTTCACGGCTCCAAGGCTTTGAGCCCCTCGGGAAACTGGTATCGACTGCCGTCATAGCGCAGCCGGTAGGTGCGCTTCACGGACTTGCCGGGATGAGACTGGCACTCGCCATTCTCGTCGACGGACGGATTGTCCGTATCCGCCCGCTCGGCCACGGTGATGTCGTGATAGCCACGGTGGCTTGCCGGGTTCATAGCCAGGCTGACCTGGCTCGACTCAAAGGATCCCGCGCAATTGGTATCGCCTTCGCCGCCAAAGCCGGCCACGACGAAGCCGTCGAGCACCACGCGCAAGGCATCGCCGGCGAGCGCATAGAGCCGCAGGTCGGTTTCCCTGAAGGGGTTGGGCTGCGAATGGCTTGCCATTTCGATGCGCAGGCCGAAGGCGCTGACATCGAACGCCAGTCTATAGCGGCCGGTATCGAATTCGATCTTGCGGATGGCGATGGCATCGTCGGTTATCAGCCCGGGCTGGAGCAGGCGCTGGCGCACCTGCAGGCTGTTCCTGTCGACGACCAGAAGCTCGATATCGCCGACATGCCCGTCGTCGCGGGACTGGGCGCTGTCGATCAGCGGCACCGCGACCAACAGCAGGTCGTCATGGGCGGGCCAGATCTTGCAGACCAGGCCAAATGGCGTGTCGCTATCCGGACGCGTCAGGGCGATGCTGATATGGGGTTCGAGCGTGTACGAGCCGCCGTCGGCGCTCTTTTGAGCCTTGGGATAGGCCTGCCGCACCAAGGCGGAAGCATCGCCGCAGTCGTCGGCCGCAGCCCATGCGGGCGGCGAACTGGCCGTGGTAAGGCCGACGAAGAGAAAGAGAGTGCGCAACAGCATTCGCATGGGGTTCTCACGTCGCAGGGCCGAGTTCGGGCAGAATAACGGGTTGTCAGCCCCTTACTAGGACTTTCGTGGGCGCTGCTAATGCGCCGTCATTTTGACGATGACTGGAATGGCCGCGATCATCAACACCACCGGCAGGATGCATACCACCACCGGCACCGACATCTTGGCCGGCAAGGCGTGCGCCTTTTCCTCGGCCAGCGACATGCGCTTGTGGCGCATGTCGTCGGAAAACACGCGCAGCGCGCCCGACAGGCTGGTGCCGAGTTCCTTGGACTGTTGCAGCAGCGTGGCGAAGGAACGCACCTCGTCCAGGCTGAGGCGATCGGCGAGTGCCTTCAGCGCATCGTCAAGGCTGCGACCGGCCCTCAGCTCCAGCGACACCAGCTGCAGGTTCTGGCTGAGCGCGGGGTAGGTCTTGGCGAGTTCCCTGGAGACGCGCTCGATGCCGGCCTCCATGCTCATGCCGGCATCCGAGCAGACGATCATCAGGTCCATGAAATCGGGAAAGCCGTTGCGGTACTCACGCCTGCGTTCCCGCACTTTCTGGCTCAGCACCAGGCCGGGCAGGAAATAGCCGGCCGCTCCTGACAGGATGACGAATGTCCAGCGGCTGGCCATCGTCGCGTCCGGGCTGGCCATCCAGCGGTTGAGCACAAAGACGCCGATTGCCGTGCCGATCATAGCGGTGAACCGGATCAGGAAGAATGTGCCGACAGCGCGCGGCTCCATATATCCCGCCTGGATGAGCTTCATGCGCAGCCGGGCGACATTTTCCGGATCGCTCTTGGCGTAGAATTCCTGTGCCCTCTTCACCGCCTTCTCGCGCACGACGCCGGTATTCTTCTTCTGCGCAGGTTCGGATTTCGCGGCCACGGGACCGTCATCGACCTTGAGCCGGCGCTTGACCTCGTTGCGATCGCCCTTCGCCGCCATCATCGGCCAGGCAACGGCGGCAGCGCCCGCGGCCAGCAGCAGGATGGCCACCGGCATCAACGAGGTCGGCGCGAGCGAGGCGAGGAATTCGATGAAGCCCTGCATGTCAGAACTTGAAATTCGACATCTTGAACATCATCCAATTGCCCAGCATCAGCCAGGTGATCGAGCCACCCATCAGGTACCATGTCTTTGGCTCGTCCCAGACGTCGCGGTAGAATCCCGGCATCAGCGCCATGATGGCGGTAAACAGCAACACCGGGACCGCCGTCAGGATGTAGGCCGACATTCGGCCTTCTGTCGCAATGGCGCGCACCTTGCGGCGTAGCTTGCCACGCTCGCGGATCGTCGTCGCCAGGCCGTCTAGGATCTCGCGCAGATTGCCGCCCGAACTGGTCTGGATCGAGACGGCGGTGACGAACAGCGGCAGATCCTCCTGGCCGACCCGGTCGAACAGCGAGTTCAATGCCGAAACCAGATCGGAACCGTAGGACACTTCGTCTGCGATGACGCCGAATTCGGTGCCGATCGGGTCGGGCATCTCGCGCGCCACCATGGCGATCGCCACCGGCACCGGATGGCCAGCCTTCAGGCCGCGCGTGATCAGTTCCAATGCTTCCGGCAATTGCATGCCGAACCGCTTCACCCGGCGCTTGCGCTTGAAACGCAACGTCAGCACCGGCAGCACCGGCACAAGCACCACGAACAGGACAAGCCCCATCAGCGGCGGCAAGCCGTACCAGATGGCGACCAAGGCCATGGCCATCGCCACGCCGCAGGTGATCATCAGGAATTTCGACAGCGGCATGATCATGCCCGACTGGGTTCGCAGAGCGCGGAACCGGTCCGGCGAAAACAGCGGCGTGCCCGCGTCAAGGCCGCGCTCCTTGCGCAGTTGCACAAGCACCTGCTCCTGGCTGATCTTGTTTTCCTGCAGCTTCATGCGCCGGTTGATGGCGGTGCGCTTGTCGCTGCGGCCTGCATAAAGCAGGTAGCAGGCCTCGGCGATCAGGATGCCGGTCAGCGCCGCCGCGGCATAGACGACATAAATCGCGCTGAGTTCGTCGAACACTTGGCTACTCCTGCGGCCGGCCGGGTTCGAAATATCGTCCGGGGAACTCGATGCCCATGGCGCGCAGATCCTCGAGGAATCGCGGCCGGATGCCAGTCGCCTCATAGTGGCCGAGGATCTTGCCGTCTGCCTCCATGCCGGTGCGCACGAAGCGGAAGATCTCCTGCATCTGGATGACGTCGCCTTCCATGCCCGTCACCTCGGCGACACTGGTCACCTTGCGCTTGCCGTCGGACAGGCGCGTCAGCTGGACGATGAGGTCGAGCGCGCTGGCGATCTGGCTGCGGATCGACTGCACCGTCATCGGCATGCCGGTCATGCCAAGCATCTGCTCAAGCCGCGAAATGGCGTCGCGCGGCGTATTGGCATGGATAGTCGCCATCGAGCCTTCGTGGCCGGTGTTCATCGCCTGCAGCATGTCGAAGGCCTCCTCGCCGCGGCACTCGCCGAGGATGACGCGGTCGGGACGCATGCGCAGCGCGTTCTTGACCAGGTCGCGCTGCTTCAGCTCGCCATGGCCTTCGATGTTGGCGGGGCGCGTCTCCATGCGCGCGACATGCGGTTGCTGCAGCTGGAGCTCGGCCGCGTCCTCGATGGTGATCAGGCGCTCATCTTCCGGAATGAAGGCCGACAGGGCATTGAGCATGGTCGTCTTGCCGGTGCCGGTGCCGCCCGAAATGATCGTCGTCTTGCGGGCATGCACGGCCGCCGCCAGCACCTCGGCCATGTTCTGTGTGATGGCACCGAATTCGACCAGCTTGTGCAGGCCGAGCTTGTTCTTGGAGAATTTGCGGATCGACACCAGCGGTCCGTCGACCGCCACCGGGCGGATGGCCGCGTTGAAACGCGAGCCGTCCAGCATGCGCGCATCGACCATCGGCTGCGATTCGTCGACGCGGCGCCCGACCGCGGCAACGATCTTGTTCACGATGCGCAAGAGATGCGCCTCGTCCTTGAATGGAATGTGGACCGGCTGCAGCTTGCCCCTCTTTTCGACAAAGCAGTTCAGGTGGCCGTTGATCAGGATGTCGTTGATGTCGGGGTCCTTGAGCAGCGGCTCGAGCGGACCGAGACCGACCATCTCGTCGACGATGTCGTCAACCAGCGCGTCAAGCTCGACGGTGTTGATCGCCATGCGCTCCTGTTTGGTCTTTTCCGACACGAAATCATGCACTTGCCTGCGCATCTCATCCTTGGGCAAACGCTCCAGCGCGACAAGATTGATCTCCTCGAGCAGCAGCCGATGGATACGCACGCGCGCATCAAGCACCTTGTTGGCATTCTTTGCTGGCGCTGCGTCTGGCTTGGCCGGCAAAGCCTTTCGGTTCGTCGGAATGACAACAGCATGATGGGCGACCGGCATCGGCTCAGTCGCGCGCTGCGGACGCGCGTCGCGGTTCTGCAGGGTGGAAAAGCGGCTGGTCATCCGGCCTTCCTCTTCAACAATCCACGGCCCATGCCAAACAGCGAGCGCGATTTCGCTCGGGTTGGGATCGCCTCCTCCGGCAGGATGATCTTCTTCAAATCGTTGATGACATTGGCGTTCGGATCGATCTCGTGCAACGGCACGCCGCGATCGACCGCCTCGCGCACCAGCCGGTAGTTGTTGGCGATGCCACCGACGAAATGCTCGCCGAGGATTTCCTGGACGTCCGCCTGCTTGATGCCGTTGTCGAACATCTTCTGTTCGAAGCGATTGACGATGACGTTCGGCTTCACTTCCTTGCCGGCGGTCTCGTAGACCGCCTGGATCAGCCGCTGCGTATGGCGCAGGCACGGCACCGTCATCTCGGCGACGATGTAGAGCTTGTTGGAACCGAGCAGCACGGTCTCCGTCCATGGAAACCAGGTGCGCGGCATGTCGATGACGACATTGTCGAAATAGGCCGAGACGAGATCGAGCATGCGCACCACGACATCGGTCTTGAACGAGCGCATTTCCGATGGACGCGTGGGGGCAGCCAGCACGCAGAGCCCGCTCGCATGCTTGGACAGCATCACATCCAGCAGTTGCCGGTCGAGGCGCTCGGGCTGGTTCTCGATCTCGGTGATGTCGAAGCGCGGTTCGAGGTCGAGATATTCGGCACAGGCGCCTTGCTGGAAATTGAGGTCGACCACGCAAGTCGACGCGCCGCGCGTCACCGAATGATGCAGCTGGAAGGCGGTTTGTAGCGCCAGCGTCGTGGTGCCGACGCCGCCTGCTGCCGGCATGAAGGTGTAGATCTGCGACTCGGTGTTTTCCTCGCGCCCGGGGCCCTGCAGCGCACGCACCACGGAGCGCACGAGATCGGCGGTAGTGATCGGCTTGACCAGGAAATCCGCGACCTTGAGCTGCACCAGAATGCGCACCGCGGCGGCGTTGAACTCCTGCGTGACGACGACGACCGGCACCTTATCCTCCAGCCGGCGCATGATGCGCTGCAGCGACTCGACCTCCTCCAGCCTTGCCGCATCCATGTCGACGATGATCGCACCGAAGTCGGCTTCCTGGATCTCGCCGCGCAGCTCGACGACATTCTTCTCCACTGTCGAAAGCTGAATGATCTCGGAGGCCGCGAACGCGGTCCGCGTGTCCTGCACGAAGGTCCTGTCGGTCGATACGAGCAGGATCTTCCTGGTCTTGATGCCGTTTGCCATTCTCTCAGCCTGTCAGGTCGCCCGTTGACCAGTTGCCCGTTGAATCAGTTGCTCGTGGTGGACTGCGACGCTTTCGCACCGGCCGCCTGATCGGGGGGGACCGCCGCCGCGCTGCCTCTCTGGGCGGGCACCAGAAGTCTGGTGTTCTGGACCCCATATTTCCAGGGATCGACCATTTGCATGACGGTGTTGGCGGCCTGCGCCTCACCTGCGCCGGTCGTCGGCCCCTCGCTGCGCGCGTAGTCGTCGCTGGTGCAGCCGGCGGCAAGGCTGGCCAGCAGCAAGGCGATACTCGATCTCAAGACCAGACGCATGGCTTCAGTCCTTCGGCAGGTCGAGGAAATGCCCGACCGTGGTGACGGCGGCCGGCTGAGCAACGCTGCCGTCGGCCATTGCCAGCGCGCGGTTGGCGTCGGATGTCTTCACTTCCTCGGTATTGTTGAGAAAATAGTCGGCGCTGCTGGCCGGCTGCGTGCCGTCGGTCGGCTCGACGAGCTTCTTCGACGGATCGACCGGCTTGACCAGATAGGGGGTGACGATGATGACCAGGTCGGTCTCGCGCCGCTGATAGGATTTCGAGGAGAACAGTGCCCCAAGCACCGGCATCTTGCCGAGACCGGGAATGCGCGACGTGGTGATGTCGTTTTGCGACTGCAGCAATCCGGCGATCATGAAGCTCTGGCCGTTCTTCAGGTCGACCGACGTCCTGGCACGGCGCACAATGAAGCCGGGAACCGAGATGGTGCCAATATTGTAGGAGGCCGAAGCGTCGATCGAGGAGACTTCCGGCGCGATGTCCAGGCTGACCAGCCCGTCCTTCAGGACGGTCGGCGTGAAATCCAGGCTGACGCCGTATTTCTTGTAGCTGACCGAGATCTTGCCGTTGTCCTCGGAGACCGGGATCGGGAATTCGCCGCCGGCGAGGAAGCTCGCCGTCTGGCCGGACCGGGCGATCAGGTTCGGCTCGGCCAGCCGCCGCGCCAGGCCGCGCTCTTCCAGCGCCTTGATGGCGATATCGATCGACACACCATTCGACAAAAGCCGGCCGATAATCTCGCCGGTGCCGGCGGCCGGCACCGAACCCGGATCGATCGTTACATCTCGGCCGCCGATGCCGTAGGCAAAATTGGCGGCGTACTTGGCGCCGAGATCCTGGCCCGCCTGCCGGTTGATTTCGACGAAACGGACGTTGAGCTGGACCTGCTGCGATGACGAGATATTGACGGAGTTGATCACCTCCTCGGTGCCGGAAAAGCGCGTCGCGATCTTGTTTGCCTTTTCGGCGGCGACCGCGTCATCCGCCTCGCCCGACAGCACGACACGGCCATTGGCCGAGCCGACCTTGATCCTGGCATCCGGCACGCTGGCTCGAATGGTGCTGGCCAACTGGTCGGTGTCGAGTGTCACCTCGATGTCGACGGTGCCGACAAGCTGCTTCTTCTCGTCGAACAGCGCAATACCGGTGGTGCCGAGATTGTTGCCGAGCACATAGAAGGATTTGTCGGTCAGCGGATTGACGTTGGCGATCTCCGGATCGCCGATGACGATCTGGTAGAAGGCGGCACTGGTCATGATCGTCTTCGGCTTGCCCTTGGCAACCTTGATCGACGCGTTCTTGGTCGACGACACATAAACGATGTCGTTGTCGGCCCTTGCCGAGGCGCCGAAGGCCAGCATCGCGGCGGCAGCCACCGAAGCCGCGACAGCCGCAGTGCGCAAAACGCGCAACCGCCCCATGACCCGATATATGATCAGCCCCAGCATTGTCCCGTCCCTCACCCAGTCCCCACTGGCTTCTATTTCTGGTCCCGCGAAGGAACCTGGTATTCCTCGGCCTTTGTGCCGCGCGTCACGATGACGGTCTTGAACTTCGGTTTTTCCGGCTCTTTCACCACGGCATCGAACAGCGAACCGGCAGCGCCCTGCACATTCGAGGCTACCGATCCACCGAAGGAAGAGATGGTGGTGACGCCATTCTTGCCGTCGCCGCCCTCGCTGGAGGACCGAAGCGACAAGGACAAGGTGCCGACGGTGCGGGCCAGCGCCACCTTCTGCGCGCCGTCGGTCGTCACCTCGATGGTCACGGAATTGGAAATCTGCGGCGTCGTCTGGCGCTCGTCGGCCCCCTGCCCGACGCTCAGCACCTTGGCGTCGGCGGCAACGATCTCGGAGGTGATGGTGGAACCGGCAGCGCCCTGAGCGTTCTTGGCCACTTCCTGGATTTCGCCGGCATCGCGTGTCAGCACGACATCAACCCTGTCGCCCGGCGTGATGAAGCCGCCAACCCCGGCGATCTCATCGGTTCGGATAGTCACCGCCCGCATTCCTGGCGTCATCATGTTGGAAAGCGTGGCGCGGCCATTTGGTCCGGACAGCTTGGTCAGCAGCACCGGTTCGTTGACCTCGATCGGCGACAGCACCACGCGACTGCCATCGGCGAGCAACGCATTGATGGTGGTGAAGGCACCCTGCGGCACGGACTCTTGCGACCACGGGATTTCTCTGAGCTGCACCCGGTCGAGTTCCATGCCATAACGCAGCGGCGCATTGGCCACCACAATGGTCTTGAACTCCACCCCGGGCACAACAGGTGCCGGGATCGACGACGTCTTCTCCTCGGAATCGGCCTTGGCCTGGCTCTTGACCCAGAAATCCGCGGCGAAGATCGAGATCGCGCCAAAAACGGCGGCGATGCCGATCATCGATATGGCCTTGCCCCTCACGCCGAAACCCCTGATGCCCGCAGTTTCTTGTTTTGTTGGGCTCAGGCTAGGCGGCATTGTTAAAGAATTAGGAATCTTGTGTGGCGGTATTGGATCTATTTCCGCCTGCTTGGTTATCGAATGGTTTTGGGGTAAGAGGGGCCGGATCCCCGAACGGAACAGGAACCTCGGTCGCTTGGCGCTGAAAAGCGTGGCAGTATCGCGAGGTGATTCGCAGCACCGGACCCTATGGCAGGCATGGACGACAACAACGATCTCTTCGGCAATATGGACAAGCAGCCGCAGCCGGTTCGCACACCGGCACGTCCGGCGGATCCGCTGGTGCAGGCCACGAAGCGTCCTGCCGCGACAAAGGATGGCAGCGAGGGCTATAGCGCCGCCGACATCGAGGTGCTGGAAGGGCTGGAGCCGGTGCGGCGCCGGCCAGGCATGTATATCGGCGGCACCGACGACAAGGCGATGCACCATCTGTTCGCCGAGGTCATCGACAATTCGATGGACGAAGCGGTGGCCGGCCATGCCACCTTCATCGATGTCGAGCTCTCGGCCGACGGCTATCTCACCGTCACCGATAATGGCCGCGGCATCCCGGTCGACCTGCATCCGAAGTTCAAGAAGCCAGCGCTCGAAGTCATCATGACGACTCTGCATTCGGGCGGCAAGTTCGACTCCAAGGTCTACGAGACATCGGGCGGCCTGCATGGCGTCGGCGTGTCCGTGGTCAACGCGCTGTCGGACCATCTCGAGGTCGAGGTCGCGCGCGGCCGCCAACTCTATCGCCAGCGCTTTTCGCGCGGCGTTCCCGTGACCGGCCTGGAGCATTTGGGCGAGGTCCACAACCGGCGCGGCACAAAAACCCGCTTCCACCCCGACGAGCAGATTTTCGGCAAGGGCGCGGCGTTCGAGCCGGCGCGGCTCTACCGCATGACCCGCTCGAAGGCCTATCTGTTCGGCGGCGTCGAAATCCGCTGGACCTGCGACCCGTCGCTGATCAAGGAGAAGGACCAGACGCCGGCCAAGGCGGAATTCCACTTTCCCGGCGGCCTGAAGGACTATCTCAAGGCGTCGCTCGGCGACGAGTTCCAGGTGACGCGCGAAATCTTCGCCGGCAAGAGCGAGAAACAAGGCGGCCATGGAGCGCTCGAATGGGCGGTGACCTGGTTCGGCGGCGACGGCTTCATCAATTCCTACTGCAACACCATTCCGACCGGCGAAGGCGGCACCCACGAGGCCGGCTTCCGCAATGTGCTGACGCGGGGCCTGCGCGCCTATGCCGATCTCGTCGGCAACAAGCGCGCCTCCATCGTCACCTCGGAAGACGTCATGATCTCGGCGGCGGGCATGCTGTCAGTGTTCATCCGCGAGCCGGAATTCGTCGGCCAGACCAAGGACAGGCTGGCGACGATCGAGGCGATCCGCATCGTCGAGACCGCGATCCGCGACCCATTCGACCATTGGCTGGCCGACAATCCGCAGGAAGCGTCGAAGCTGCTCGAATGGGTGATCGCACGCGCCGACGAACGGGTGCGCCGCCGCCAGGAAAAGGAAGTGTCGCGCAAAAGCGCGGTACGCAAGCTGCGGCTGCCCGGCAAGCTCGCCGACTGCACGCAGAATGCCGCAGCCGGTGCGGAACTCTTCATCGTCGAAGGTGACTCGGCGGGTGGCTCGGCCAAGCAGGCGCGCGACCGCGCCAGCCAGGCTGTGTTGCCATTGCGCGGCAAGATCCTCAACGTCGCCAGCGCCGGCAACGACAAGCTCGCCGGCAACCAGCAGATCTCGGACCTGATCCAGGCGCTCGGCTGCGGCACGCGGTCGAAATACCGCGACGAGGATTTGCGCTACGACCGCGTCATCATCATGACCGACGCCGACGTCGACGGCGCCCACATCGCTTCGTTGCTGATCACCTTCTTCTACCAGGAGATGCCGGCGCTGGTGCGTGGCGGCCACCTTTATCTCGCGGTGCCGCCGCTTTACTCTATCCGGCAAGGTGGCAAGGTCGCCTATGCCCGTGACGACGCGCACAAGGAAGAGCTCCTGCGCACCGAATTCACTGGGCGCGGCAAGGTGGAGCTTGGCCGTTTCAAAGGTCTGGGCGAGATGATGGCCGCCCAGCTCAAGGAAACCACCATGGATCCGAGGAAGCGCACGCTGCTTCGGATCGATGTGATCGACGCCGAAGCAGCGACCAAGGACGCTGTCGATGCGTTGATGGGCACCAAGCCGGAAGCTCGCTTCCGCTTCATCCAGGAACGCGCCGAATTCGCCGAGACGGAAGTGCTGGATATCTAGCCGCCAGCCGGTCTATCTCCTTGTTTTGACGCAATTCCCAAGGGAAAGCGCTATGCGCTTTTCCCGGGAAAACCGTATCACACTTTTCCTGGAATTGCTCTAGCTTGCGCTTCTGATACGGAGACCGGCATGTGATCTCGGCGCGGCTGAAGGGTTATTTCGAGACGAGTTTGGCGGGGTTGACGCAACCGACGCGCTCGGACTGGATTTTCGCCCTGCGCACCGTTTCGGCCGGGCTGATCGCGCTGCTGGCCGCCTACGCGCTGAAGCTCGACCATCCGCAATGGGCCATGATGACGGTGTTCATCGTCGCCCAGCCGGTTGCCGGCATGGTGCTGGCGAAAGGCTTCTACCGGTTGCTCGGCACGCTGGTAGGCGGTGTCGCGGCGATCGGCATCACCACGGTGTTCGGCACCGGCCCGTGGGCGCTGGTGACGGTGCTTGCCGTCTGGATCGGCATCTGCACCTTCGTCTCGTCACTGCTGCGCAATCCCGAAGCCTATGGTGCCGCCCTTGCCGGCTATACCGCGATGATTATCGGCCTGCCCGCCTTCGGACAGCCGCATCTCGTCGTCGACCTCGCGGTCGCGCGCTGTGCCGAGATCGTGCTCGGCATCGTCTGCGCCGGCCTGACAAGCCGGCTGATCCTGCCAAGACTGGCCAGCAACGCCATCGTCTCGCGCCTGAAGCGCTGCATTCTCGATCTTGCGACTTACGCGGCCGGTGCGTTCTCCGGCGGCGATCCTGCAACGCTGTCCGGCCTGCACCGAAAGCTGGTCGCCGACACCCAGACGCTCGGCGAGATGCGCGCCTATGCCAGGCTCGAAGCACCGAGCTTCGCGCCGCGCGCCCATCCGGTCCGGCGTACCATCGGACAGCTGCTCTCGGCCCTCTCGGCGGCCCGTGCTTTGCATTCGCACGCCGCCCCCAGGAACGCCGCACTCATTCCGGTGCGCTCGGAATTGCAGTCGCTGGTCGGCGAGCTGTCGACAAAGCCCGGCGCGCTGGACGACACCGCGCCCTGGGTAGCGCGGCTCGATGCCATCACGGCCAAGGCCCGGCAAATGCCCGATGCCTCGACCGACCAGGGTGACGACAGGGTCGGCACCATCACACGCCTCACCATCGCCGCCGATTTCGCCGAGGCGTTCAAGCAGGTGCTGCGCGGTCTTGACGCCTTGCGCACGCCTGCCACGCGCCCGATCCGGGGCAGCCGGCAGCCTGCGCTGGTCGTGCATCGCGATTACTCCGGCGCATCGCGCAACGCTATCCGCGCTGCCCTTGCCACCTTGCTGGTCGCGGCCTTCTGGCTGACGACGAAATGGTCGGAAGCGGCCGGCACGGTCATTCTCGTTGCCGTCGTATCGAGCCTGTTTGCTGCCCGCCCCGACCCCGTGCAAGTCGCCTGGGGCTTCTTCAAGGGAACACTGCTCGCTTTGCCCTTTGCCTTTCTTGTCGGTCAGATCGCGTTGCCCGCTTTGCCCGGCTTCGGCTGGTTCATGCTGTTTGTCGTGCCGATCCTGGTGCCCACGGCGCTGGCGATGGCCAATCCACGCTATGTCGGCGTGGCGACGGCCTTCGCTATCAACTTCCTCGCCTTCCTCAGTCCGCATCAGGCGATGACCTATGATCCCGTGCCCTTCTTCGCCGGCTCGGCGTCGATCCTGGTCGGCATTCTGCTGGCGATCGGCGTCTTCATCGTCGTGCTGCCCGCCGATCCGTGGCTTGCGGCCAACCGCATCGTGCGCGCCATGCGCGAGGATTTGGCGCGGCTTTGCCTGCATGAGCGGGTGCCGAGGCGCTCGGCCTTCGAGAGCCTCGCCTATGACCGCATCAATCAACTGATGCCGCTGGTGCAGAACGCCGGCAGCAAGGGCGATGCGGTCCTGGGCGGTGGCGTCGCCGCCGTCACCGTCGGCCTGGAGATCCTGCGGCTGCGCGGAGCAAGCCAAAGCCATGCCATCCCATCCGAGACCGCGCTTTCGATCACGAACTTCCTGCGGGGGCTGGCGCGCGAACTCCTCTTCCGCGCCCCCGGCGATCCGCGGACGTCGACCGTCGCCGTCGCCCGCCAATATGCGGCGAGCATCGCCCAACGAAACGGCGCCGGCGAATTGCTGCAGATAGCGGCATCGTTGCGCATCATCGCCGCGGCGATGGAGGATTTCCCTGATTTCTTCGCGAGCAACAGGCCTTAGCGAATGTCATTGCTGGCTGGATCTGCGCATAGGCGTCCCGTTCTCGGCTGGCTTTGATTCATCGTCAAGATCGACCCTGAAGTGCTCCGCGACCCGCGCGATAAGGCTCGAGATACCGCCTATGGCTTCCTGAAGCTTTGCCTTGTCAGGCGCACGAGGTATCTGGCCTGAAGGCAACGTATATCTGAAAGTGGTCGCATACGCCTCCAGCCAAACGAGTGACTTCAACGCCGTTTTCTCGGCGTGATCGTCCGGAAATCGCCTTACAATCTTGTCCAGCTGATGTGCATCGTGACGTTCGATGTGAATTGCCTCCGAGGTCGCCAGCGCCCGGATTATCTGCTCGATCGCCTGTTGGCTGAGATAGGCGGCGTTGCGAGACCCTGATGCAGCCAGAGTGCGTGCATCCCTGATACAACCATTCGCCAATCGAAGAGCGCTGGCGATGGTCCACTGGTCAGACATCCAATCGACGCCCGTCCCGAGCAACGTCATACGCGATCGTATTTCGCGAATCCCAACTTGCCGCCAAAGCGCTCGATGTAGTGGACAGGATAGTCGCTGGAATTCCGATTTCGTGCTGGATTTCCCAACCAATGAGCGGGTCCAGGAGTTCCGGCCTAGCATCATCCGGCAACGCAACGAGAATATCCCAGTCGCTATCGGGCCGATTGTCGCCCCGTGCTCGGCTGCCGAACAGCCAGATAGAATCGGGGTTCAGGCGAACCCGGATTTTATCGATCAGCGGCTTGATCTCGGTCGGTACCGCGAGACGCTTTGAGGATGGATGGCGCATGCTCAAAACATAATACCAATTCTTTACTTCGACAACGCAATGGCATCGAAACCGTCCAGCCGTCAAATGGATCCAAAGCTAGGCGGCGGCGATCGCCAGCGCGTGGCCTCGCGCGTTCTCGCGCAGCGCATCGAGATGGATCGACCTGACCAGCGCGGCCAGATCGCCTTCCGCCGACTGTCCACCCACCTCCTTCAGCATCAGCCAGCTGACCTCCTGCACACCGGCGACGCGCTTGCCGTTGGCGACCTCGCGCCAGATCTTCAGTGCGCGCAGGATGATGGCGTGCGTTGCGGCGGCGAGGCCGGCGCTGCGGAACAGCGCCTGCAAGGCGACATCGTGCCCGCCAGCAAGCAGCGCCCTCACCCTTTGTTCGGACTGCTGGCTGAGCGCGACCAGCGCCGAGCCGAAGAAATCGACCTTGCCATGCGCGATGGTGCGGATGAGGAAGCTGGCGGTGAGATCGCCGCGCAGCCTGAGATGCTCGATCAGTGCGGCATGTTCTTCCTGGCGCGTGCCCTCGATCAGCGTCACCGAAGCCTTGACGCACGCGTCGCGCATGACGCGGTCGGCGCGCGCCGCGCCCATCATTGCCATGACCAGCGGCGACGTTTTCAGCATCTCGCCGAGCTTGACGAGCAGCATATGCCGGCAGTCGGCAGGCAGCCGGGCGTCCGAGATCAGCGCCTCACGAACCAGAGGCAGATGGCCGTGGCGTTCGGCCATGCGGCGAAAGCTGAGCGAGGCGATGTCGGCGCCGCTGTTGGCAAGCAACACGGCGCAGGCTTCCGCCTCGCCGATCTCGGCAATGGCCGCCGACAGCGCCATGGAGACGACCGGCCGGTCGGCGATCAATTTCTGCGTCGCCTTCGGGCTTGAGGCCACGCGGTTGATCAGGTCGGCGTCGGTGAGCAGCGGCGAGCGCGCCAGCACTACCCCGGCGACTTCCGGCTGGTCGGACGCCAGCACGCTGATGATCTGCAATGGCGCGTGGTGGCTCATGGACAGCGCCTCGGCCATCGCCAGACGCACCTTCGACGAGGCATCGTCGAGCAGCAGGGTCAGCGCCGCTTCGGCGGCGCAACGATCCTCGAAAGGCAGGTCGGAATTGACATAGGCTCGGGCCAACGCGCTGGCGGCGGCGGCGCGTTCCGACACCCTGGCCGTGTAGATCCATTTCAGGAAATGCGAAACAACAACCATGCCCGTCTGCTTAAGCCCCTTGCCAGAAGGTTTCTGGCCCCGGTCAGGACGGTAGGCAGAAATGGTTTACGAACGGTTCACCATGTTCATTAACTGGCTTGCGAGCACCGAATGCAGCGCTTATCAACCCCATGGCAGCAGAGGAGCAGGATATGGCCGGGCTTTATCTCCAGGAGTTCGTTGTCGGCCAGGTCTTCCAGCACACGCTGCGCAAGACCGTTACCGAAAGCGACAACATGCTGTTTTCGGTGATGACGCTGAACCCGCAGCCGCTGCACATCGATTTCGATTTTGCCGCCAGGAGCGAATGGGGCAAGCCGCTGGTCAACTCGCTGTTCACGCTCGGGCTGATGATCGGCATCTCGGTCAATGACATCACCGTCGGAACCACGGTGGCCAATCTCGGAATGAAGGAAACCGTGTTTCCGTACCCGGTCTTCCATGGCGACACCATCCGGGTTGAAACCACCGTCATTTCAGTGCGCGAATCCAGGTCGAAACCCGATCGCGGCATCGTCGAATTCGAGCATCGCGCCTACAACCAGCATGGCGATCTCGTCGCCAAATGCACGAGGCAAGCGATGATGCTGAAGAAGGCGGCCTGAAGCATGCGTTCGCTGCTGTTCGTCCCCGGCGATTCCGAGAGGAAGCTGGAAAAGGGCTTTGGTGCCGGCGCCGATGTCGTCATCGTCGATCTTGAGGATTCCGTGGCGCCGCACAACAAGGCGCTGGCGCGCGAGGTGGCGGCGCGCTTCCTCGCCAAGCGCAGGGCGCAAACCAGTTCGGCCATCTATGTCAGGGTCAACGATCTGTCGACCGGGCTGACCGATGACGATCTGGCGGCATTGGTGCCGGCAAGACCCGACGGTATCATGCTGCCCAAGTCGAACAGCGGCCAGGATGTGCAGCATCTCTCGGCAAAACTCAGGGTGCACGAGGCCGAAAACGGTCTCGCCGACGGCGTGATCAAGATCCTGCCGATCATCACCGAAACGCCGGCGGGCGTGCTGGCGGCGGCGACCTATGCCGGGACAAGCGCACGGCTTGCTGGCCTCACCTGGGGCGCGGAGGATCTGTCGGCGGCGATCGGCGCGCGCTCGACCCGCGACGAGCGCGGCCGCTACACCGACGTGTTCCGCTTTGCCCGCACCATGACCATCCTTGCCGCGGGTGCGGCGGAAGTCGAGGCGATCGACACCGTCTTTCCGAATTTTCGCGACATGGCGGCCTTCGAAGCGGAATGCGCCGAGGCCGAGCGGGACGGTTTCACCGGCAAGATGGCGATCCACCCTGACCAGGTGCCCGTCATCAATGCCGCATTCACGCCGTCAGTCGAAGCCGTGAGACAATCGGCGGCAATCGTCGCGGCGTTCAAGGCGGCGGGAAATCCCGGCGTCGTCGGCATCGACGGCAAGATGTACGACCGCCCGCATCTGCGGCTGGCCGAACGGCTTCTGGCGCGTGCCAGGGCGGCCGGCGTTTCCGCTTAGAGCAATCTCCAGGAAAAGTGTGAAACGGTTTTCTATCCGAAACTGCGTCAAAAAGGGAATTAGAGCGGTTCGGCGTTTTCGTGAAACGGTGAACCGCTCTGGTCTCAGTCCCGCGCCAGCACGATGATGCGGTCCTCCGGCAGATAGGCCAGTGCTTCCGACCTCAGCGGGTTGACGGTGACGCCGCCCAGCGCCCGCTGGTCGGCCTCTCCGGCGCGAATGCGCCGGTAACCTAAGGCGATTTCGCCCCGCAACCGCGCCGATTCCGCGATCGTCCAGAAGGTCAACGGCTGATCGATGGCGACATAGTCGGCGATCGGACGCATGTAGATTTCGGAGCCCTTCTCGTCGAGCAGGTCATCGAAGATCGCGGCAAGGTGCTGGTTCTCGGACGCCTGCGCCAGCATCAGGCTGACCAGCCTGTTGCTGACGACGAAATCATCGGCCTTGGTCACTGCCGCAAGCTCTCGGTTGCGCACATCGATCATCTCGCTGACGATGCTGATGTGCATACCGGCATCATCCGCGATCTTGCGCAGATGCAGCAGCGTCACCAGCGTGCGCGTATCGGCGGGCTGCGCTGCCATGGTTTCGCTATAGCCGAGGACCAGCACGTGGTCGTAGGAAGGCACGTCCAGACTTGCCAGCGCGGTGCTGCTCGACGTGTCCGTGACGCGGCAGTAAACTGACAGATTGTCACCGGCGACGGGCAGGCCGGCAACTTCCTGCTCGAGGCCGGGCGTATCGGCCGCGATGGTCAGGATCGAACCAGGCGCGACGTAGCGCGACAGTTCGTAGGTTATGATCGGACCGCGCCGGTTCCAGCCGAGGACAAGCGTGCGCTCCGGCTTCGTCTGGACGGGCCGCGGCTCGAGGATCGCCGCCGCGTCGATCTTGATCCCGGCGCTCCGCAGCTTTATCGCCGCATCGTCCTCGGCGATGATGATGGCGCGCATGTCCTTGCCGATCACCAGGTCCGATGGCGGATTGAGATTGACGCGCCCCTTTTGGTCGCAAAGCCCGATCAGCGCGCAGTGTTCATACGCCATCACGGCCTCGCCGAACGTCCTGCCGGTGAGGTCCGGCTGCTCGGTCGTGTAGATTTCGCAGCCGTCGAAATCGAGCAGCTCCGAATAGACGCCGCTGAGGCCCGACTGCCGGCTCGAATGCACGACGATGCGCGAGATCAGCTGGTCGGCCAGCACGAGCTGCACCTCGGCTCCGCCGACGACGCGCGCGACCTCGGCGTTCTTGCCATCGCGGATCTCGGCGGCGATGTTGTAGGGGGCGGTGCGCCGGTTCGGATCGTTGACCAGCGCCAGCACCGTCTTGATGACCTGCGAATCCGGATCGTCGCCGTCCGGCGACAGCACGATGACCGACCGCGAGGTCTGCGGGTTGACGATGGCAAGGTCGTAGAGATCGGTCGGGTCGCCGCTGCGGCAGATGATGCGCGTGTTGCCTAGTTTGCCGACCTTGGCCGCGATCTCGTCCTCCATCTCGACCTTGTCCATATTGGCCATGACGACGATGCGCGGACGGCGGCGGCTGCCATTGGCGATGACGAGTTCGGAGATGACGTCGAAGATCGACGGCGACCAGTTGAGGATGATGGTGTGATCGGTCTCCAGCACCCGCGAGCGGCCTTTGCGCAATTCATCGAGCTTGCTGTCGACGCCGGCGCTCAGCACGCCGATGAGGGCCGACACGACGAAGATGCCGGCAAGCGTGACAAACAGCATAACGAGACGAAAGGCCCAGCCAGCGTCGCCGCCCATCGTACCGGAATCGAGCGTGCGCATCAGTGATTCCCAGAACGCTTCGACAAAGTTCAGCGGCTCGCCGCCTTCAGGCGCGATGCGGGTCACCGCAAGGAAACCCGCGGCGGCGATGATGATCAGCAGGGAAACCCCGGCAAGCCAGCCGATCAGCGCGATCGGGCCGGCGGCCATGCTCTTGTCAAACCCGTAGCGCAGCCGGGTTCCCAGCGAGTCTCGTTTCTTCATGTAGCCGATGCCCCGCAATATCCCCAAGGTCGATGCGCCAATGCCAGCGCATCGCCGAAGCCGCTCTCTTAGCCTGTGTTCAAATAAAGGGGAATCGCATTCGCGTGCTCACGGCAGGGAATCCGCCGACGCGGCAGACGGCGGCCGACTCCAACGGTTAGTCCTTGTCCCAGCGTGGCCGGCGCATCGAAAACACCTCGTCGACGCTGGCATAGTCCATATAGCCGAGGCGAGCGACGTTGCCCGCCTTGGTGATGTCGAACAGACCGTCTGTCAGGAAGGCGTCGTCGATGTATACGCCGACCACTTCGCCGGCGACGACGACAGCACTTGTCGGCGATCCGTCCAGCGCCTTTGGCCGAAAGACCTCCGTCACCCGGCATTCGAGTGCCGCCGGCGCCGCCGCCACCCGCGGTGGCGCGACCAGGCGCGACGGCGCCATGGCAAGATCGGCATAAATGAATTCATTGAAGCCGCGCGGTGCACTGACCGATGTGCGGTTCATCTTGTCGGCGAGATCGCGGCTGACCAGATTGGCGACAAACTCACCGGTTTCCTGCGCGAAGGAGGCGCTGTCTTTCTCGCCCTCGGAGGAGAACCAGACGATGAACGGCCGTGTCGAAACGGCATTGAAGAAGGAGTACGGCGCGAGATTGACCTCACCGGCCTTGTTCAGCGTTGAAATCCAGCCGATCGGACGCGGCGCCACGATCGCCTTCGAAGGGTCGTGCGGCAGACCGTGGCCCTTTGAAGGTTCGTAGAACATTCAGTCCGCCCACGGCCCCGAATAGTCGCGGTAAAGCGTTGCCGGATCTGGCCGTGGCCGCTCCGGCGCCGGCCCCGCATAGGAGCCGATATGGATGAAGCCGACGACGCGCTCCTGCGGCGCCAGCCCGAGCAGGGCCCTGCCCTCCGGCACATCCGAATACCAGTTGCTGATCATGTTGGTGCCATAACCCAGCGCGTTGGCTGATATCATCAGGTTCATCGCCGCCATGCCGCCCGACAGGAACATTTCCCATTGCGGGATTTTTGGATTCTCCCTGGGGATCGACACGACGCCGATCACCAGCGGCGCGCGCGAGAACCGCGCCAGTTCCTGGTTACGGCGGCCTTCCGGCAAGGGTCCCTCCCGCTGCTCGGCAAGCGCGGCCAACTGTCTGCCGATCTCGATACGAGCGTCGCCACGATACAGGATAAAGCGCCATGGCTCCAATCGGCCATGATCGGGCACCCGCGAGGCGGCGGCGATCATCGTCGCGATCTCCGCATCGCTCGGCGCCGGCTCCTTCAAATCAGGGATCGGCGCGGAGTTTCGGGTCAGCAGGAAGTCGATGATCGGCGACGCCATGGGCGCAAGTCTCCTAAACATTCTGTTTTGAGCTGAAGCGCACCATCGGGAATTCGGGCGGCTCGGGCATTGGCGTAGTATACGCCGGACGGAAGAGTCGTATCGATCGGACTCTTAAGCCTTGAAATTGCCACTGCCATGAGCTTCAACGCAAGGCATGTTTGAGGGGACTGTCCGTCTTTTCCTGGTCTGGCTCGGCGCCCTGCTGTTCATGGCGCCGGTTTCGTTCGCCATGGCGCAGAACGTCGATGGCGTAAGCGACCTGAAGCTCCCGGGAATCTCGAGCTATGCGACGCCGAAAGGCGAGAGGTCGCTGGCGCTGAGCGGCGGCGGCGCCATCACGCTGTCCGCCCAACTGACCGACAAGGGTTCGGATATCACCCGCGGCATCGTCTGGCGGGTCTTCAGGCCCGAAGCCGTCAACGGCAAATTGCCGATGGTCGCCTCCGCCCATGGCGGCACGGCCGTCTTCCAACTCGAACCCGGCAGCTATCTGGTTCACGCCTCCTACGGCCGGGCCGGCGCCACCAAGCGTATCACTGTCGGCAAGGACGCCAAGCGCGAGAGCCTCGTGCTCGATGCCGGCGGCCTCAAGCTCGACGCCGTGCTGTCTGGCGGCGTGCGCATTCCGGCGAAAAAACTGCGCTTTTCGATCTACGAGGGCACCGCCGAGGCCAATGGCGACCGCGCGCTGATCATTCCCGATGTCGAGCCAAACAGCGTCGTGCGGCTTAACGCCGGCATCTACCATGTCGTCTCGACCTATGGCGCGGTCAACGCGGTCATCCGCTCCGACATCCGCGTCGAGGCGGGCAAGCTGACCGAAGCCACCGTCGAGCACCACGCCGCCGAGATCACGATGAAGCTGGTGCGCGAAACCGGTGGCGAGGCGATCGCCGACACCTCCTGGTCGCTGCTCAACGAATCCGGCGATCCGATCAAGGAAACCGTCGGCGCCTTCGCCTCGATGGTTCTGGCCGAGGGCGACTACACCATCATCGCCAAGAACCGCGACCGCATCTACCAGAAGGATTTCACGGTCGTGGCCGGCCAGAACCAGGAGATCGAGGTTCTGGCCACCGAGGCCGCGGCGATGGACCCTGAGGAGGGCGCGGACTAGCCTTCGTTTGCTGATTCAAGCAGCCAGCTTGGTCCGCGCCGGCAGGAACGGAATGCGGCGACGCGCCACGACTGGCGCCAGGTCGAACACACCGCGATAAAGGCGATCGAGCAAGGCCTTGCGGTCGCGCAACGGCTCCAGTTCGCTCCAGCTCAGCACCTCGCCGACACGCACCTCGATCGCCTTGCCGGACAGCCGCGCGAATTCGGGAATGAGCAACGATGTACGCAATGTCAGCGACGCCTTGCCGACGAATTTCGCCACCCGGCCGTCGCGTTCGGCCATGTTCATCGGCCCGCTGACCAGATGGAACAGCCTGCCATTCTGCCCGGAAAAATGCATCGGAATGACCGATGCCTTTGCCTCCTGAATGAGACGCGCCGGAAACATCTTCCACGGCAGGTCGCGCGCCCGGCCAAAACCTTTTGGCGCGGTGGCGACGCCGCCGGCCGGAAACACCACGATGGTGACGCCTTCCTTGAGCAGCCGCACCGCCTCGTGGCGCACGGCCATGTTGCTCTTCAGCGCGTCCTTGGTCCCGGAAAAGTCGATCGGCAGCGAGTAAGGCTCCATCTCGCGGATCTTGAGCAGGTCCTTGTGGATCATCACCCGGAACGGGCGTCCGAGTTGTTCGGCCAATGACAGCACCGCAATGCCGTCACCGATACCGAACGGATGATTGGCGACGATCACCAGCGGCGTATCCGGCAATTGTGCGGGTGGCCATTGATCGGCGGTTCGTACCCGCACATCGATCAGGTCGAGCATGCGGCTGAACACGCGTTCGCCGGTCGGTACGACCTGACGGCGCCAGAAATCGTAAGACGCGGTGTAGCGGTCGCGGCCCGAAAGACCTTCGACCGAATGAATGAACCAGCGCGTCAGCGCCGGCTGGCGCGGATTGGCATAGGAAAGCTCGGGAAAAGGTCGTTCGCGCAATTTCAGCTTGAGCATATGGGCTCGTTACAAGGTCGGCGTGACATGGATATGAAAATGGCGGTGGATCGCTCCACCGCCATTTGGTCGGAACTGTGCCGATCAGGCCGCGCGTTTGCGCCTGCGGTCGGGTGTAACAGCTTCTTCGGCCAACTGCGCGATCGCCTGGTCAAGACCAAGCGATTCCTGGTCGCGTGAACCCAGCCGGCGCATGTTGACGGTCTGCTCCTCAGCCTCGCGCTTGCCGCAAACGAGGATGACCGGAACCTTGGCTAGGCTGTGTTCGCGGACCTTGTAGTTGATCTTCTCGTTGCGCAAATCCGCTTCCGCCAACAGGCCGGCGGCCTTCAGCTTTGCCACGACCTCTGTCGCATAGCCGTCGGCGTCCGACGTGATCGTCGCCACCACCACCTGCAGCGGCGCGAACCACAGCGGGAAATGGCCGGAATAGTTCTCGATCAGGATACCGAGGAAGCGCTCCATCGAGCCGCAGATGGCGCGGTGCACCATCACCGGCTGCTTCTTCTCCGAATCCGAGCCGATATAGAAGGCACCAAACCGCTCCGGCAGGTTGAAGTCGACCTGCGTCGTGCCGCATTGCCATTCGCGGCCGATGGCGTCCTTCAGCACATATTCGAACTTCGGCCCATAGAAGGCGCCCTCGCCTGGATTGATCGAGGTCTTGATGCGATTGCCGGAACGCGTCTTGATCGCTTCCAGCACGCTGCCCATGATCGCCTCGGCGTGATCCCACGCCTCGTCGGTGCCGACGCGCTTGTCCGGCCGTGTCGACAGCTTGACGCTGATCTCGTCAAAGCCGAAATCGGCATAAGTCGACAGGATCAAATCGTTGATCCGCAGGCACTCCGACGCCAGCTGTTCCTCGGTGCAGAAGATGTGCGCGTCGTCCTGCGTGAAGCCGCGCACGCGCATCAGCCCGTGCAGCGCGCCCGACGGCTCATAGCGATGCACATTGCCGAATTCCGCAAGTTTTACGGGTAGATCGCGGTAAGACTTCAACCCATGCTTGAAAATCTGCACATGGCCCGGACAGTTCATCGGTTTCAGCGCGAAGACCCGGTCGTCATCGGTATCGTCGCCGGCGACTGTCACCTTGAACATGGCGTCGCGATACCAGCCCCAGTGGCCTGACGTCTCCCACAGGCTCTTGTCGAGCACCTGCGGCGCGTTGACCTCTTGGTAGCCCTGCTCGTCGAGTCGGCGGCGCATATAGTTCACCAGGTTCTGGAACATCTTCCAGCCCTTGGCGTGCCAAAAGACGACGCCCGGCCCCTCTTCCTGGAAATGGAACAGGTCCATCTCGCGGCCGATCTTCCTGTGGTCGCGCTTCTCGGCCTCCTCCAGCATCGTCTGGTAGGCTTCGAGCTGCGCCTGATCGGCCCAGGCCGTGCCGTAGATACGCGTCAGCATCGGGTTGTTCGAGTCACCGCGCCAATAGGCGCCGGCCACCTTCATCAGTTTAAAGGCGTTGCCGATCTGCCCGGTCGAGGCCATGTGCGGGCCGCGGCAAAGGTCGAACCAGTCGCCCTGCGCATAGATCTTGAGGTCCTGGTCCTCAGGAATGGCGTCGATCAGCTCCAGCTTGTAGCGCTCACCCTTGTCGGCAAACACTTTTTTCGCCTTGTCGCGCGACCAGACTTCCCTAGTGAACGGCTTGTTGCGCGCGATGATCTCGCGCATCTTCTTCTCTATCACCGGGAAATCATCAGGCGTGAACGGCTCATTGCGGGCGAAGTCGTAATAGAATCCGTTCTCGATCACCGGCCCGATGGTCACCTGCGTTCCCGGCCACAGTTCCTGCACGGCTTCCGCCAGCACATGCGCCGCGTCGTGGCGAATCAGTTCCAGCGCGCGCGGGTCGTCGCGGGTGACGATCTCGACCTTGCCGGACTTGCCCAGCGGATCACCGAGGTCGCGCACGGTGCCGTCGATGGCATAGGCGACGGCCTTCTTGGCCAGCGATTTCGAGATCGATTCGGCCAGACCAGCACCGGTCATCGCCGCGTCGTATTCGCGGACGGAGCCATCGGGAAATGTCAGGGAAACGGAATTCAGCATCATGTATCTCCTATCCAGTCCCGCAAACGAGCGCGGGTGGTTAAAATGCATGCCCCCCAAAAGTGTATGGCGGTTTTGGAGTTACGACATGCATAGGGAAAAGCCGGATGCGTCCGGCGGCGGCTGTCTTTTATGGACAGTTTCCGCCGCCGTAAAGCCCGGCTCGGGTGTCAGGCGTTCATTTCACCAGCTGAGGCAGATCTTTCAGGAACGCGGCCCGCGTCTTAAGGCCCTTGGGCATGTCGGTGCGGTTGGTGTCGACCACCAGCCGCGCAAAGACGATCTGGCGGCCGTCCTTATTCGCCCAGCCGACGAACCAGCCGAGCGAGCGCTTATCCCTGACCTTGTCGGCATCGTTAGCCAGCTTGGTGCTGCCGGTCTTGCCTTGCACCGTCCACCCCCCAGCCTGGAATGTCGGGACGATGGCTGATGTCATGTCGTAGGCCTTGGCCGAGACCGGCAGCTTGCGGGTCAGAAGCTTGCGCAGGAAATCGACCTGCTCGACCGGCGTGATCTTCAGGGAAGAGTTCACCCAGGACTGGGTCAGGCCATCATTCTTGCCGGGGTTGCCGGAAACGTCGGCGTTGCCGTAGTCGAACTTCGACACATAGCCGGCAAAGCTTTGCGGCCCAAGCCGGCGGGTGATTTCCCTGGAGAACCACAGAATCGAATCCCGCTCCCAGATCACCGGATCGACGGTCTTCTGGTCCCGCTTCACCGCCTTGAATTCAGGTTTGTAGTCCCAGCTCGGCGTGTGCTCGTCACCCAGGATCCCACTATCATAACCGATCAGCGACAGCGGCACCTTGAACGTCGACGCCGGGCTGAACCGCTGATCGCACACCCCATCCCGGTAGAGCGCCTTGCCGCTCGCCGCATCGGCGATCACCGTGCATTGGACGTCCTTCAGCGGCGCCGATTGCGCGCGCAGCGGAAATCCCAGCAGCCAGGCGAGCAGGAAAAGGATCCCGGCAAAGATGAAGGGAAGACGGTCGAAATTACGCATTTTTGCTCGCTCCAGAACGGGTGTTCGAGCGGCTTAGCGAGGTCTCTTGTCTCGATTTTGTCTCAAATGCGCAGTCTTTGTGCAGGCTGGCGTTAACCCTACCAGATCGTAAACTCGCAGAGCCGCCGGAGCGTGACCGGCTCGATCAGCCTTGCGCTTCGCCGGGCTTGCTGCCGATCCGCCAGTAGCGCCATGGCGTGAACCAGACATAGCGCTCAGCCAAGGTTTCCGGCACGCGGTCGATGCCATGCGTGCCGAATGGCCCGCAGCGCAGCACGCGAAAAAATCCCATCCAGGCGCCGGCCCACAGGCCATGGCGGGCGATCGCCTCATGAGCGTATTCGGAACAGGTCGGCAGATGCCGGCAGGAATTGCCGACAAAGCCGGACAGTGTCAGCTGGTAAAGGCGCACAATCGACGTGCCGAGGAGACGACCTGGCGTCTTGCGCCACGGGCCGGGCCAGTTGCGACCGCGCTTTGGCGGTCCGGCGCTACGCGCATGTCCATGCTGGTCGCGCACCATAGTCTCCGTTCCAGAGCATGATCCCGAAAAGTGGAAACCGGTTTTCTCCGACGAACGGAAACCGTTTGTCAAAGACCATGCTCATACGATCGCGTTTCCCAGGCGATAGATGTGAGCTTCCACTGGAGAACGCAATCCCCTCCTGTCACGGACGGAAACGGCGAAACGGTCGCCGGCGGTCGATCATCGGCCCTCAGGCCGCTTGTTCTTCGGCGCGCTTCTTCTCGATCTGGCCGATGGCATCGACGACGGCATCGAAAGTCAGCATGGTCGAGGCGTGGCGCGCCTTGTAGTCGCGCACCGGCTCCAGATATTTCAAATCCGCGAAGCGGCCGTCAGGCGGCGCGCCATTTTCCTTCAGCATTTTCAGCATCGTTTCGCGCACCGCACGCAGTTCCTCGGCATTCGCGCCGACGACGTGCCGCGCCATGATCGAGGACGATGCCTGGCCGAGCGCGCAAGCTTTCACGTCATGGGCGAAGTCAGTGACCACGCCGTCCTGCATCTTGAGGTCCACCGTGACGGTCGAGCCGCACAGCTTGGAATGCGCCTTGGCGGTCGCGTCGGGATGATCGAGACGGCCGATGCGGGCGATGTTTCCGGCGAAACCCAGAATTTTCGCATTGTAGACGTCGTTTATCATTATTTTCCAATCCGTCGCCGCCAAGCGAACAGCGATTGCCGCTGACGTGTCTTCCTTTCGCTCGTCACGATCTTATATAATGCTGGCAGTCCGGTATCGACAAGACAACGAAAGTCAGTGTTCTTGCCGGGAAGTTCACGCCACTTGCGGGGCTGGAAACGGGGCGAGTTTCCTACACCGAAAGGTCGTGGTCCGTTCAACTCGTTCCTCCGCCGAGAGGAACTACGGGAGACGCCTTTATGGATGCCGTCATCAAGAAACTCATGCCCCAGTCAGCCTATATGGAGAAGCCGGTTACCGACCGGCCGAGCGAAGCCGAAGTCGAAGCCGCCGTGCGCACGCTTTTGCGCTGGACCGGCGACAATCCGGACCGCGAAGGGCTGATCGACACGCCAAAGCGGGTGGCCAAGGCCTTTCGCGAAATGTTCGGCGGATACGATATGTGCCCGGCCGAGGAGCTTGGCCGCACCTTCGAGGAGGTCGCCGGCTACGACGACCTGGTCATCGTCAAGGACATCACATTCCACTCGCACTGCGAACACCACATGGTGCCGATCATCGGCAAGGCGCATGTCGGCTATCTGCCCGACGGCAAGGTCGTCGGCCTGTCCAAGATCGCGCGCGTGGTCGATATCTTCGCCCATCGCCTGCAGACGCAGGAGGCCCTGACCGCGCAGATCGCCGGCGTCATCCAGGATGTGCTCAATCCGCGCGGCGTCGCCGTGATGATCGAGGCCGAGCACATGTGCATGGCCATGCGCGGCATCCGCAAGCAGGGTTCAACCACGCTGACCTCGACCTTCACCGGCGTCTTCAAGGATACGCCCGAAGAGCAGGTTCGTTTCGTCACCATGGTGCGTGGCGGCGGATCTGATAGCCCCACCGACTTCGCTAGATAAGGACCGGCGATGTCGGGACTGGAATTTCCAAAAGCTCCGTCGGACAAGAAAGCGTTGGAGGAAGGCGCTGTGTTTTCACCGCGCTTCGACGCAGCCGGCCACGTCACAGTCGTCGTCACCGATGCCGAAGACGGCATGCTGTTGATGGTGGCGCACATGAATGCGCAAGCGCTGGCGCTGACGCTGGAGACAGGCATCGCCCACTATTGGTCGCGTTCGCGCAACGCGCTGTGGAAAAAGGGCGAAACGTCAGGCAATTTTCAGCATGTCGTCGAGATGCTCACGGATTGTGACCAGGACGCCATATGGTTGCGCGTCAAAGTGTTGGGCCACGACGCAACCTGTCACACCGGCCGGCGTTCATGCTTTTATCGGACTGTGGGGCTGATCGACGGCAAGGGGACGCTTGCCGACGATGGCAGCAAGCCGCTGTTCGATGCGGAAAACACATATCGGAAACCAGCTTGAACCTTCTGCCTGACACCAGCGACACAGATTCATCATTTCGATACGGCCCGCCAGTATATTAGCCGTGGGACAAGGGAGATCGTGATGCTCGAGTGGGCGTCATCGCGTAGCAGACCAGATGTCAGGGAGGCCAACGGCCTGTCCCCGTCCGGCGGCGCTTCGGGGACACAACCACCAAGGAAGACCGGCATTTCGCTCGCCTTGGGCGGAGGTTGCGCCCGCGGCTGGGCGCATATCGGCGTGTTGCGCGCGCTCGACGAAGCCGGCATCGAAGTGTCGATGATCGCCGGCACCTCGATCGGCGCGCTGGTCGGCGGCTGCTATCTCGCCGGCAAACTGGACGAACTGGAAGAATTCGCCCGCAGCCTGACCAAGCGCCGCATCTTCGGCCTGCTCGATCTCAACCTGCGCGGCAGCGGCCTGTTCGGCGGCATGAAGCTCGACGCCCGGCTGCGCGAGCACATGGCCGGCATTCGTTTCGAGGACTTGGCCAAGCCGTTCGTCGCAGTCACGTCCGAAATCCGTACCGGCCATGAAATCTGGCTGTCGAGCGGCTCATTGATCACCGCCATGCGCGCCTCCTATGCGCTGCCCGGCGTGTTCGAGCCGGTGGATTGCAACGGCCGCGTGCTGGTTGACGGCGCGCTGGTCAATCCGGTTCCGGTGTCGGTCTGCCGCGCCTATGAGCAGCCCCTCGTAGTGGCGGTCAATCTTCACTACGACCTGTTCGGGCGCGCCGCGGTGATAAAACACAGCGCCGGCGAGCTGGTCATCGAAAAGGATGCGCCGAGGCCCGGCCAGATCGACGCCGAGCACCGGTCGCATCAGACCCGGCTCGGCATCACTGGCGTCATGGTCGAGGCCTTCAACATCATCCAGGACCGCATTTCGCGCGCCAGGCTTGCGGGCGATCCGCCAGACATGTCGCTGCAGCCGAAGCTCAGCCATATCGGCCTGACCGAGTTCCACCGTGCCGACGAGGCGATCAACCTCGGCTATCAGGCGACGATGGCGCAGATCGGCGAACTGACCCGGCTGCAAACGGTCCTCGCCTGATGCAGGTTTTCCAATGCAGGAAACAACCACTTGAAGCGCGTCGCCTAAACTCAACACGACGCGCTTCAAGCACAGGTGGCTGGCGACGGATCAGCACGCAGCTTCGGCGGACGGGGCGGCATCCTGAGGTATTGCCGGATTCTGCCTAAGCATCAGAGCCAGAACCGCGCCAAGGAAAACCGCGGCGGCGGCGAACAATCCGGCCATACGCAATCCGTCGACGACATCCGATGCGGCAGTGGCCTCGCCACCCAAACCAACATTGGCCACGACAAGAACGGCGGCCAGGCCCAAGGCCGCGCCGATCTGCAAGGAGGTCGACCCCAGCGCCGACGCGACCCCCTGTTCGTTGGCGGCAACCCCGGAAGCGGCGGCTACGAACAGCGTCGTAAAGGCGATGCCGCCACCAAAACCATAGACGAGGATCCCGGGCAGAACGGCCCAGTACGAACCGCCCGGCGACAAGGCGAGAGCAATCGCCACCAGTCCGATCCCATAGATCGACATGCCGGTGAACATCGTGGCGCGAGTCCCCCAATTGGTAAGCAGCAATGCAGCGCCCTTCCCTCCACCGATCATCGCCAGCATCCCGAGCGGGACGAATGCCAAGCCGGCGGCAAGTGCGTTGTAGCCGAGCAGGTTCTGAAAATAGGTCGTGAGAATGTAGTACCCGGAACTCAGCGCCATGTGATGAAAGAAGCTCACCCCCATGGCCGTAGCGAGGCTGCGATTGGCAAACAGCCGCAGTGGCGCGAGCGGATCGCGCACGCGTCTTTCGATGAGAATGAAGGCACAAAGCAGCAGCACGCCGATTACAAGCGATCCGGTGCTGCGAACCGTGTTCCACCCCACCTCGGGTCCGCTGGCCAAGCCGAACACCAGCAATGTTGCTGCTGCGGTAACCACCAGCGCGCCCGGTAGATCAAAACTCCGCCGCTGGCCTTTACCTGCCGGATCGGGCGCCAGAAGAGCCGGCGCGGCGATAAGAGCGGCGCCCAGAGCCAGTGGAACGGTGAAGAAGAAGACCGCTTGCCAACCCCAGCCATTGGTCAGGACGCCTCCGATGATGGCGCCGGCCGCCAGGCCGCCACTTCCCGTGGCACCCCAGACCGCCAGTGCCCGATTGCGTTCGGCACCTTCCGCGAAGCTCGTATTGATCAGCGCCAGCGTTGCAGGAAATAGAAGCGCCCCACCCAGGCCCTGAACGGCCCGGGCGACCACCAGCGTGAGAGCGTCAGGTGCAAATCCGCCTGCGAAGGACGAGACGCCATAGAGCATGAGGGCCAGGATGAACATGCGCCGTGGGCCGAGCCGGTCAGCCGCCCGTCCGCCGAGCAACAGAAAACCGCCAAAGGCCACGGCATAAGCACTTACCACCCATTGCAGCGACTGCGGCGTAAAGCCGAGATCCCGGCCGATATCCGGCAGGGCGACATAGACGATGTTGTAGTCGATCGCGATTATGAACTGCGCGAACGCCAGCAGCGCGAGCTTCAGCCCGGACCAACGTGGCGGTCGCGTGACGCCGGTTACGTCCAGCGCACTCAACGCGTTCCTATCGGTTTGATTTGGCGATTTCTGCATTTGCATCTTTCCCAGCTTTCGATTCCGCCGCCCTTCGGCAGGGAGGCCCGCATACGGCCACCCTGGAGGCGCCACGGCCGTTTCGGAATTGGCATTTTTGACAAAGATTGTGTTAAACTTGCCAACCGGAGAAACGCTACCCGGAGTGCGGCGAATGACTGCAAAGGCCATCCACGTTGTGATCTGGCTGCCTTCCGATTTCTATTCGGCGGTTGTCTCGACGCTGGTCGAAATGTTTCAGCTCGTGAATGACGTCCGCGGTTCGCAGGTTCTTTCATGCGAGTTCGTTTCCAGGACGTCGCCTGCAATTTCGACGGCCGGAATTTCCTTCCCTGCGAAGACGCAACCGTCCCGAAAAATGGATGTGCTGATTCTCATCGCGATGCCGGGCGCCGAGATTCCCGAGCTTCTGCGCTCGCTCGACGAGGAGAGTGAACACTCAAAACCGCTGATCGCGCTCGCGCGGCAACAGCAAGCGATCATCGCGGCACATTGCGGCGCATGTTATCTGCTCGCCGATACGGGCCTGTTGGATGGCAAGCGTGCGACGATATCCTGGTGGTTGAAGTCCCACGCAAGCAGCCGATTTCCGCAAGTCCAATGGGACTCGTCGCGCATGCTTGTTCGCGACGGTCGCCTTTACACCTGCGGCGGCGGATTTTCTGGACTGGAACTCGCCAAGGCATTGCTGGTCGATCTTGGCTTCTCGAACGAGGAGCGGATTGTCCGAAAGCTCTTGGTTCTTCCGCCTTCGCGCAAATATCAGAGCCCCTACGAATTCCCTCTCGAAGAATTGCCGAAAGAGACAAATCCACTGGAGTACAAACTGCGTGGACTCGCGGAAAACAAGATACGGGAAATCGATTTGAGCTTTCTCGCGGCGGGACTTGGCATGTCTGCGCGAACGCTATCCCGCAGGTTTGCCAGCGAGCTCAAGACGACGCCGGGAAAATGGATCCAGGAAAAACGGCTTGAATTGGCAAGGTCGCTGCTTGAGGGAACAACGCTGAGCATTTCAGAAATCTGCTATCGGGTGGGCTACCAGGATGTCGCTTCGTTCAGCCGCACGTTTTCCAAAACGACCGGCATGGCGCCGGGCGAATTTCGCAAGCAGATACGATCATAGCGTTTCTCGGATGCCCGCCCCTGCCATGACTTTGCCGCGCTAACCCGCGGTTCAAAGAAGATCATGGCCCCACAAGAACCTTATGCGCGCGCCGCATCGGTGATGCGAAACTGTACGGTGCGGTTGCCGTTCCAATGGTTACCCGACAGCGAGCCGGCGACGTGGATTGTCTTGCCGCGGTTCTTGAACAGGAATTCGCCGAGTGCGGTATCGACGGCGCGAAAGGCGATCGCCTGGATGCGCCCGCCGCTCTCCGATTGCAGCTCGACGCGGATGTGGTTGGTACCGACCGGCCGCGCATCGGCCAGCCGGTGACGCGGCAGCACGAAAACGGGGGCTGCATGCCCGGCACCGAAAGGTCCGGCCTTTTCCAGCGCGTCGAGCAGGCCGAGCGTCGCGCCTTCGGCGGCAAGCGCGCCGTCGATCGCTAGGCTTTCCTCGCCTTGCAGCCGGAACACATCGGCCGCCGCCCGCTCTTCGAAAAACGCCCTGAGCTCGCCGAGCTTCGCCCGCTCCACGGTGATGCCCGCCGCCATGCCGTGGCCGCCGCCCTTGACGATCAGCCCGGCATCGGCCGCCTCGCGCACCAGCCGGCCGAGGTCGAAGCCCGACACCGAGCGGCCCGAGCCGGTGCCGGTGCCGTTTGCATTGAAGGCAATGGCGAAGGCGGGCCGGCGCGCATGATCCTTCAATCGCGAGGCCAGCAGTCCGACAATGCCCGGATGCCAGTTGTTGCTGGCGGTGACGACGATGGCCGGGCCATTGCCGCCGGCAAGCTCGGTATCGGCCTCGGCGCGCGCCGCCGCGAGCATCTCCTGCTCCATCAGCTGCCGTTCCTGGTTGAGCCGGTCGAGCGTTTCGGCAATGGTGCGCGCCTCGACCGGATCGTCGGTCGCGAGCAGGCGGCTGCCGAGTGCGGCATCGCCGATGCGTCCGCCGGCATTGATGCGCGGGCCGATCAAATAGGCCAGATGGAATGTGTTGATCGGCTCGCCGATACGCGAGACCCGTGCGAGTGCCGCCAGCCCTTCGTTCTTCTGCTGGCGTGCCATCTGCAACCCCTTGACCACGAAGGCGCGGTTGACGCCGGTCAGCGGCACCACGTCGCAAACGGTGGCAAGGGCCACGAGATCGAGCAGCGAAAGCAGGTCCGGCGGCGTGGCATCGGCCATGCGGCCGCGCAGGATTTTGGCGGTCTGCACAAGGGCGAGGAAGACCACGCCGGCGGCACAGAGATGACCCTGCCCGGAAAGGTCGTCGTCGCGGTTGGGATTGACGACGGCAATTGCCGCCGGCAAGGCGCCGCCGACCTGATGGTGGTCGAGCACGACGACATCGGCCCCGGCCTCGTTGGCGGCATCTATGGAGACGGCGCTGTTGGTGCCGCAATCGACGGTGACGATCAGCGTTGCGCCACGCGAAACCAATTCGCGCATGGCGTCGGGATTGGGACCATAGCCCTCGAAAATGCGATCCGGGATGTAGATTTCCGACGGCACGGAGAAATGCGTGAGGAACCGTTTCAGCAAGGCCGACGAAGCGGCGCCGTCGACATCATAGTCGCCGAAAATCGCCACTTTTTCCCTGGCCATCACCGCGGCGGCGATGCGGGCCGCCGCCCTGTCCATGTCGGTCAGCGATGCCGGATCCGGCAGAAGGTCGCGGATCCTCGGATCGAGAAATCGCTCGGTCTGCTCGGCGGTGACGCCGCGACCGGCAAGCACCCGCGCGACGATGTCGGGCACGCCATGGCCTTGCGCGATGGCGAGCGCGATCATGTCCTGGCGCTCACTCAGCCGGTGTTCCCAGGAAACCCCTGATACCGACTGCCTGACATCGAGGAAGAGGCGTTTTTCGCCGGTCATACGGTTTGCCAACTCATGGTTGGCCGCAGGATAGTGCACGTCGCCCCGAAAGTGCGCAGCGGTTTTGGGACAACGACATGCATAAACAACAATCTAAAGCGCGTCGCGTGAACGCGACGCGCTTTAGGCCAGAGGCTGGCAAAGCCAAGCGATTCGCGCGCCGTCCCGGGAGATTTCAAGAAAACTACGCTTTCCGCTTTTCAGCCTGGCGACGAAGCCATTCGTCGACCGCATCGCCCATCGTCTTGTCGGCACCGTCCTTGAGCCAGGCCATGAAAGGCCGGTCGAACCTGAACGCGTCGCCGCATTCCCGGATGAGAAAGCGGCGCGCGTTCTGGGTGTTGCGATAGGACTTCGTGATGGCGGTGGCGCGCGAAATCGGATCCGCGTGCCAGTCGAACGGTTTCATCGTCAAATCCCTGCGCCCAGCATCATCCTATGCAGCCACAGGGCTAACAACTGCGATGCCGGTCCGCAAGCACCCGAGCCAACAACAGTGAACCTAGAACTTATCCAGGTCCTGATGGCGAGCCTTGATCTCGCGCACCGTCCGCGACGACGAGCGCAGCACGATCGTGTGGGTGGTGATGGTGTTGCGGCCAAACTTGACCCCTGCCAGCATGTTGCCGTCGGTGACGCCGGTGGCCGCGAACAGCACGTCGCCGCGCGCCATGTCTTCGGCCCGATAGACCCGTTTCGGATTGGAAATACCCATCTTCGCCGCGCGAGCGACCTTTTCCGGCGTGTCGAGGATCAGCCGGCCCTGCATCTGGCCGCCGGTGCAGCGCAACGCCGCCGCGGCCAGAACGCCCTCCGGCGCGCCGCCAGTGCCGAGATAGATATCGATGCCGGTTTCCTCGGAATCGGTGGTGTGGATGACGCCGGCGACATCACCATCGCCGATCAGCCGGATCGCTGCGCCCGTGGCGCGCACGTCATCGATCAGCTTGGCATGACGTGGCCGGTCGAGGATACAGGCAGTGATGTCCGACACGGCGACGCCCTTGGCCCGGGCGAGATTGGCGATGTTTTCGGCCGGCGAGGCATCAATGTCGATGACGCCGTCTTCGTAGCCCGGACCGATGGCGATCTTGTCCATGTAGACATCGGGCGCGAACAGCAGGCTGCCCTTCTCGGCGATGGCGATGACGGCGAGCGCATTGGGCAGGTTCTTGGCGCAGATCGTCGTGCCTTCCAGCGGATCGAGCGCGATATCGACGGCCGGACCTTTCCCGGTGCCGACCTCCTCGCCGATATAGAGCATCGGTGCCTCGTCCCGTTCGCCCTCGCCGATCACCACCGTGCCCTTGATGGCAAGCCGGTTGAGCTCCTGGCGCATGGCATCCACGGCGACCTGGTCGGCCGCCATTTCGTCGCCGCGCCCGCGCAGCCTGGCCGCCGCGACGGCTGCCCGTTCGGTGACGCGCACCAGTTCCATGGTGAGTATCCGGTCAAGGCCGGCGACGATGTTCTGGGCCACATTCATCTGGTGATTTCCTCGTTGGCAATGCTGCCTCCCGCCGGAGGCGGGCCTGTTTTGTCAAACGAGCATGACAACGGCAAGACCCGCCAAGGATATTATCGAATAGCCAGCAATATCAATCGATTAAACCGTATTTCAAAACGACGCGGGCCCGACCGCAATGAACCGGGCCGGGTTGAAAAAATGGAAGTCGGCGCCCTTTGCGGCCTAGAAGACCGCGAGATATCTGAGCAATGAAACGATGCCGATGATGATGACGATGATCTGGACGATCTGCCTCATTCGCCCGTCGAGCGGCAAGCGCTGAACCAGATAGAGAACGAGGATGATGACGAGGAATGTGATCAGGATGCTGATCAAGGCGGATGAAGCCATAGTGCCCTCCTTAAAAATGATCTGCTGAAACAGGGAAATGTGCCGGCAAACCCGGCCCTATCGCGCCGCGGTCAATACCAGCGGCGCGACGTATCGTTCGTCGACTGACCAATGGCGAATCCGGCCATAAAGCCGAGCAAACCGATCACGCCGACCAGGGCGGTCGTGGTGCCGGGATTTTCGCGCGCTACTTCCGAGACAGCCTGAGCTTGGCTGCGCAACTGCTGTGCGGTTCGCGACGCGCGGGTAGCCGCCGTGTCATAGAACTCGGAAGCCTGCTCGCTGGCGTCATCGAGCATTTCCGCGCCCCGTGCCGAAATGCTCTTGTTGATCTTGGTGATCTCCTTGCGCAGTTCGGCAATCTGCTTTTCCAGCGTCTTCTGGATGTCGTTGATATCAGGGGTATCGGATTTGTTGGTATCGGCCATGAAGCGGCTCCCTCTGGTTGCTGACCAAGAGAACGGCTCCGACGCGAATTCGTTCCGGTCGTGGCCATCGCCATCGGACCGACATCCAACGCCCGCTGGATTCGTGGCCCCGCGCGGCTACCGGGCGGAAAACTACCCTGCCCGCTCGATGCGGATGACCTGCGGCTTGTCGGTCAGATGGCCGTCCTTGGTGATGCCGTCGACGGCCTTGCGCACGGCTGCCTCCGTCGTCTCATGGGTGACGAGGATCACTGTCTTCTGTGCCGCCGCCTCGCCGTTGACCGCGTGCTGGACGATCGATTCCAGCGAGATGTCATTGTCGGCCATGCGCTTGGCTATTGCCGCGAACACGCCGATGCGGTCATGCACGGTCAACCGGATGAAATAGCCGCCGGCATGGCTGCGCATCTGCGCCTTCTTGTAGGGTTTCAGCTCCTTCGCCGGCTGGCCGAAGACCGGACCGTGCTGGAAACCGGGCCGGCTCTTGGCGATGTCGGCGATGTCGCCGATGACGGCCGACGCGGTGGCGTTGCCGCCAGCACCCGGGCCGGACAGCAGCAGCTCGCCAAGAATGTCGGTCTCGATCGCCACCGCGTTGGTGACGCCATGCACCTGCGCGATGACCGAGGCCGTCGGCACCATGGTCGGATGCACGCGCTGTTCGATGCCGCTCTCGGTGCGCTGGGCGACACCAAGCAGCTTGATCCGGTAGCCAAGATCGCCTGCCGCGCGGATGTCGGCCTGGGTGATGTTGGAAATGCCTTCCATGTAGATGTCGTTGGCGGCAATCCTGGTCCCGAACGCAAGGCTGGTCAGGATCGACAGCTTGTGCGCGGTGTCGTGGCCCTCGATGTCGAAGGTCGGATCGGCCTCGGCATAGCCCAGCCGCTGCGCGTCCTTCAGGCAAGCGTCGAACGAAATGCCCTCGGCCTCCATGCGGGTCAGGATGTAGTTGCAGGTGCCGTTGAGGATGCCGAAAACGCGGGTGACCGAATTGCCGGCCATCGCCTCACGCATCGTCTTGATGACGGGAATACCGCCCGCCACAGCCGCTTCGTAGTTGAGCAGCACGCCCTTCTTCTCGGCGATCTCGGCCAGCGCCACGCCATGCTTGGCGAGCAGCGCCTTGTTGGCGGTAACGACGTGACGGCCGGCTTCGAGTGCTGCCTTCACCGATAGGCGCGCCGGCCCCTCGTCGCCGCCGATCAGTTCGACGAACACGTCGATTTCGGCGGTCTGGGCCATCTTGACCGGATCGTCGAACCATTTTGCGGCACTGAGATCGACGCCGCGATCACGCTTCCGGTCGCGCGCCGAGACCGTGGTGACGACGATATCGCGCCCGCATTGCCGGGTCAGTTCCGCCGCCTTGTCACGCAGCACGCGCGTCACCGACGCGCCGACGGTACCGAGACCGGCAATTCCAACACGCAATGCTTCAGCCATGTCCGGCGACGTCCCTCAAAATTCGAAATTGTCTGCGGCAAGCTTACCGATGAGCGGAGAGCGGCACGACATTGTTAGGCTGCTTGGCGCTGGTTGCCAGGAAGCGCTTGATGTTGCGCGCCGCCTGCCGGATCCGGTGCTCGTTCTCGACCAGCGCAATGCGCACGTGATCGTCGCCATGTTCGCCGAAGCCGACACCCGGCGCTACCGCCACGTCGGCATGTTCGATCAGCAGCTTGGAGAATTCGAGCGAGCCGAGATGCCTGAACGGCTCCGGGATCGGCGCCCAGGCGAACATCGATGCCGCCGGTGCCGGGATGGTCCAGCCGGCGCGGCCGAAGGCATCGACCATCACGTCGCGGCGCTTGTGGTAGATGTCGCGGACTTCGGCGATGTCGGCGCCGTCGCCGTTGAGCGCGTGTGCCGCCGCCACCTGGATCGGCGTGAAGGCGCCGTAGTCGAGATAGGATTTCACCCTGGTCAGCGCCGAGATCAGCCGCTCGTTGCCGACCGCAAAGCCCATGCGCCAGCCAGGCATCGAGAAGGTCTTCGACATCGAGGTGAACTCGACGCAGACGTCGATCGCGCCCGGCACCTGCAGCACCGAAGGCGGCGGATTGCCATCGAAATAGATCTCCGAATAGGCCAGGTCGGACAGTATGATGATGTCGTTCTTCTTGGCGAACGCCACCACATCCTTGTAGAAGTCGAGCGAGGCGACCAGCGCCGTCGGGTTCGACGGATAGTTGAGGATCAGCGCAAGGGGTTTCGGGATCGAATGCTTGACACCGCGCTCGAGCGCCGGGATGAAGCCGTCATCGGGCTCCACCTGCAACGAGCGGATGACGCCGCCCGACATGATGAAGCCGAAGGCGTGGATCGGATAGGTTGGGTTCGGGCACAGGATCACGTCGCCCGGCGCGGTGATCGCCTGCGCCATGTTGGCGAAGCCTTCCTTCGAACCAAGCGTGGCCACCACTTGCGTGTCGGGGTTGAGCTTCACGCCGAAGCGGCGGGCGTAATAGTTGGCCTGGGCGCGGCGCAAGCCCGGAATGCCGCGCGACGAGGAATAGCGGTGCGTACGCGGATCGCGCACGACCTCGCACAGTTTGTCGACGATGGCCTTGGGCGTCGGCAGGTCCGGATTGCCCATGCCGAGGTCGATGATGTCGGCGCCGCGCGAACGAGCGCTGGCCTTGAGCCGGTTGACCTGCTCGAAGACGTAAGGCGGAAGCCGGCGGACCTTGTGAAATTCTTCCATGGCAGTTCCAGACAGCAAAGGGGTATTGGGCGCGCGCTATATACTTATTTGCAGGTAGGGTCGAGGGCGGGGTCGCATTTGGCTTCGATCTGCTTCAGCGTTTCGTCGCCGTGCTTCTTGGCGAGATCCGTCAGCGCCGCCTGATTAGCGACCTTCGGACCGCCGCCTTTTGCCGCCTGCGAATTCTCATCCGCCTTCAATTGCGCAAGCTTGGCGTTCTTCTCGGCTTCGGTGAACTGCGGTGCCGCCACTTGCGGCTTGATGTTCAGGTTCGGAAAGGTACCGGTATCCTTCGGTCCCGCGCTCACGGCAACCGGCGTCGGGCCACTGGTGTTGGTGCTCGAGCACCCGGCAATCCCCATGAGGACGATCGCCGCACCGATGCGGCAAAAACGTCCGGCGCCGAAAAAAACAGTCTCGCCAAAATTAATCGTCATATTGTTTCCTTGGCAGCCGGGGTAGAGCGAGATTGGACCCGGTCGGATGTCCCATGTTAATATGTCAAGAAAAGGCCCCGGGAGGAACCCCGCCAACCATGTCCAAAACACCCGATTCGGGCAAAGCGGAAGATGACGAGCCTTCGACCGTCGAGCAATATCTGGTGAAGGACCCGGAACGCTTCGCCCTGAACATGGCGCGCATGATCGAGCAGGCCGGCAAGGCCGCTTCCGCCTGGGCCGAGCCGCGTGAAAAAGGCGAGGTACGCGATCACGTCGCAGAGCCGGTCGTCGACATGGTGAAGACCTTCTCCAAGCTCAGCGAATACTGGCTGTCCGATCCGCAGCGCGCGCTGGAGGCGCAGACGCGGTTGTTCTCCGGCTACATGACGGTCTGGGCCAACGCCATTCAGCGCACCAGCAACGCCGCGGAAGAGACCGAAGACGCCGTCAAGCCGGAGCGCGGCGACAAGCGCTTCCTCGACCCGGAATGGGGCCGCAACGCCTTCTTCGATTTCCTCAAGCAGGCCTATCTCGTCACCTCGCGCTGGGCGGCCGATCTGGTCGAGCACGCCGAGGGCCTCGACGAGCACACCCGCCACAAGGCCGGCTTCTACGTCAAGCAGGTGTCCAACGCCATCTCGCCGTCGAATTTCATCCTGACCAATCCGGAACTGTTTCGCGAAACCGTCGCCTCGAACGGTGAGAACCTGGTGCGCGGCATGAAAATGCTGGCCGAGGACATCGCCGCCGGCAAGGGCGACCTGAAGGTGCGCCAGGCAGACTACTCGCCCTTCGAGATCGGCAGGAACATCGCCACCACCCCCGGCAAGGTGGTTGGCCGCAGCGATGTCGCCGAGATCATCCAGTACGATCCGGCGACCGAAACGGTGCTCAAGCGACCGCTGCTGATTTGCCCGCCATGGATCAACAAGTTCTACATCCTCGATCTGAACCCGCAGAAATCCTTCATCCGCTGGGCGATCGAACAGGGTCATACCGTCTTCGTCATCTCCTGGATCAACCCGGACGAGCGCCACGGCACCAAGGGCTGGGAGGCTTACATCCGCGAGGGCCTTCAATACGGCCTCGACACGGTCGAGAAGGCCACCGGCGAAAGCGACGTCAATGCGATCGGCTATTGTGTCGGCGGCACGCTCTTGGCGGCGGCACTGGCGCTGATGGCACGCGAAGGCGACGACCGCATCAAGTCGGCGACCTTCTTCACCACGCAGGTCGACTTCACCCATGCCGGCGACCTGAAAGTGTTCGTCGACGAAGAGCAGGTCGCGGCGGTCGAAAAGTCGATGAGCGAAAAGGGCTATCTCGACGGCACCAAGATGGCGACCGCCTTCAACATGCTGCGTTCCGGCGACCTGATCTGGCCCTATGTCGTCAACAACTACATGCGCGGCAAGGATCCCCTGCCCTTCGATCTGCTCTACTGGAATGCCGATTCGACCCGCATGGGCGCGGCCAATCACTCTTTCTACCTGCGCAACTGCTATCTCGAGAACAACCTCTCGCGAGGCATGATGGAACTGGCGGGCCACACGGTCTCGCTCGGCGACATCACCATCCCGGTCTACAACCTCGCCTCAAAGGAAGATCACATCGCACCGGCGCTTTCGGTGTTCCTCGGCTCGAAATATTTCGGCGGCAAGGTCGAATACGTGATGGCCGGATCCGGTCATATCGCCGGCGTCGTCAATCCGCCGGCATCCAACAAATATCAGTACTGGACCGGGGATACGCCGACGGGCGATTTCGGCCAGTGGTTTGCCAAGGCCACCGAGCATCCAGGGTCCTGGTGGCCGCACTGGCAAGACTGGATAGAGACCAAGGACAACACCCGCGTGCCCGCCCGCAAACCCGGCAAGCATATGAAAACCTTGGGAGATGCTCCCGGGACCTATGTGAAGGTGCGTGTGTAACGGACTGTAATGTCTGGTGAGTTGACGCACCGGCAAAAGCGGGCGAGATGGTGTAGTCAACCATCAAGCAGCCGTAATTCGGCAATCGCCGCAAAAATACTTCCAGGCTTGCGGATTTGACACAGGTCTCGTTTCCGGATCGGAGACAAAGGTCACCTTGACGCGGCGTATCGGTGCCGCACCAGGGATATACCGACCGGACATCGAGGGGGAATTTGGCTTTGAAATCAGCAGGATGGAGCCTCGCAAAGGGAGAACGCCGCGCCATCGTGGCAGCGCTCTGTTCATTGCTTCTGGCCTCCTGCACCTCGGCTGGTGACCCGACAATGTCGGTTGGAATGCCCGGTTATAACGCCACGGCATCGGACATAAATGCCGCCTCCAGCGCCACGCCGACCGCGGTCGCCGATTCGTCCGAGGTCACGACCGAGCAGACGACCGTGATGACGGCGAGCGATACGGCACTTCCCGAGAAGGTCGCCTATGTCCCTATAGCCAAGCCCCAAGCCGCCTTTCCGCTGACCACGCCGGCCGGCACCGAGACGATTATCGGACAAACGCCTCAGTCCTTGCAGCAGCAGGCACCGGCGACCCAGCAGAGCGACGCGGTCGCCGAAAAGATCGCTGCCGCCGATGCCGGCGTGAATGCGCCGAAGCCGGCAGCCGCACCAGCAATGGACAATCCGGTCTATGTGACGGCTGGCGAGATGCCGCAGCCCGAAGCACCGAAGAAAAGAGGTTTCCTGGCCTCGATGTTTGGCACCACACCGGCCTCGGCGACATCAGCACCCCTCATCAACACCCGGTCGGGCGAGCAGCCAACAGTGCAGGCCAAAGAAGCGCCAGCGGCGGCAAAGCCGATCATCACGCTTGCCTCGGCCAATTCCGCGGCAAAGCCGGTGCAACTGGCTTCGCTTGGTGGCGATACCGGCCACATCACCGGTAGCGACGCCCTGCCCGGCGTGCGCCAGACAGCCCTGTTCGAAATCAAGCGCAAGTCCGGCCTCGACGATGAAAGCGACGTCGACCTCAACGAGGACGAAGGTACAGGCGCTGGCGCCTATCAGATGGCATCCGCCGCCGGCATGGCCCGGTTGGCGCCCAACGGGCTGCTCAAGCAGAACGAGAGCGTCGATGTGGCTTGCCTGAAGCCGTCGCTGGTCCGCGTGCTCAAGACGATCGAAGGCCACTACGGCCGCAAGATGACGGTGACTTCGGGCTATCGCGACCCGGCCCGCAACCGCCGCGCCAACGGCGCCAAGAATTCGCTGCACATGTATTGCGCCGCAGCCGACATCCAGGTCCCCGGCGTTTCGAAATGGGAACTGGCGAGCTACATCAGAACCATGCCCGGCCGCGGCGGCGTCGGCACCTATTGCCACACAGAATCGGTTCACGTCGATGTCGGGCCCGAGCGCGACTGGAACTGGCGTTGCCGCCGGCGCAGCGGCGGTGGCGACGGCTAGCGGCGCGGAGCAGACGAGGCCTATTGGCAGCCAAGATCGTTCCGTTGGACCATCCCTGACGTCCTGATCAGCCTAAGCCTTCCGCACTTCGTCATCCACGGGCGGGGCAAGGAGCGAAGCGATGGCGGCGCAGACCCGAGGATGACGAAGCGATGGGCGTTTCCGCTGATCGCCAAGGCATGCTGGCGCTTTGCCCAGCCATGGCGAATGTGCCGCTTCGACAGCTCGCAAAAAAGTTGCCCAAGGTGGCACCTGACGGGTTGCCGGTTGCGCGCAACGCCAGTATAAGCCGCTTCGTCTGAGCGCGCCCATCGTCTAGCGGTTAGGACACCGCCCTTTCACGGCGGTAACAGGGGTTCGATTCCCCTTGGGCGTACCAGAGACTTCACCCGCATCTTGCGACATGCTTCGGCCGGCGGCTCGAGCGACAAGGACGGCGTTGCGTGAGTGCCTATGCTGAAACGGGCGCTTGCCGGTTAAGGCGGCTCCCTTCAGCGCTTGAACTTGGCGTCCGCCAAAGCAAAGTCAAAAGCCAGTTATAATCCACGGATTCGAGTCGTATCCGAGGCGCGGCCCTGCCTTTGCGCCGCTGTCTTCCGATTTGGCGGTTCCGGTCACACTACAGTCAAGATTTGGAACGGGCTTCTTGGTTGACGGGTTGGTAGAACACAAGGCGGCGGCGTCACTGGCTGGCACCTTCTTCTCCTTGGCAACTGCGACACCCGTCGCAGCGAACACGATAGCCGCGCAAAATATAGCCACTCTCATTGGAACCCCCACAGTGCACACTTCGAGACATGCTCGGACATGACGTTGCGACAGCTTTATATTAGCATTAATGAATATATAAGCTAGCCCTGTGCCGTCGAAAGCCGGCCGGAGTGCCAAGCTTGCGTTACATGACCGCCCAAAGCCCGTACTGGGCAGATCTAGCCTAACTCCCGACCATCGGTACCGTAACGGTTGTCGCGTAGTTGATCGGAAAGTTGCTGAAGTAAGGGAAGTCGATGACGAAGGCATAGCTGGCGGTCAGATGCGCCATGCGGAAGCCACCGCTCGCCGGGTCGAAAGCGATCGTGACGTTCACATCCTTCAAACCCAGGGCCTCCAATTTCTGCGTGGCGATCGATTGGATGTCGGCCTGGGTCAGCGTGTTCTTAAGCTGCAGCGAGCGTGATGATGTCTCCAACACATAGCGAACGCTGGACACGGAGTGCATCGACCAGCCGAAGGCGAAGATCCCGA
>NZ_JAMYLL010000038.1:0-56369 GCF_040318045.1 Mesorhizobium sp. M1338
CGGCCTGTCCTGTGAAAGGACGACCAGGATCCTCTCGGTCTCCTTCCCACTTCAAACATAGCATGGGAACAACACACAGGATCCTCGGGTCTGCGCTGCGTCGCTACGCTCCTTGCTTCGCCCGTGGATGACGAAGGCGCTGGGCGTTTGCGCCAATCGCCAAGGTATGCCCGCGATTCGTCAAAACTGCTCCAGGCGGATTTTAGGCGCCTTCGACCAGCACGATCTCGCCATCGGCGACCTTCTGACGGATGGCGGCGGCGCGCTGGTATTCCGGCGAGTGGTAGCAATCATGTGCGGCGGCGAGCGATTCGAATTCGATGATGACGTTGCGTGCGCGGCCCGGCCCTTCGGCCTTTTCATGTTCGCCACCGCGCGCCAGGAATTTCGCGCCGAAGCGCTCGAAGGCAGGCTTGGCGGCGGCGACATAGTCCTTGTAGCCTTCGGTGTCGCGTACATCGACGCGGGCGATCCAGTATCCCTTGGGCATTTGTTGTCTCCGAAGTCGTTCTTTTGGATTATGCGGCGCGCATTTCGTCAAGGATGGCTTCGGCCGCTGCGCGCCGGTCGCTTGCCGCGATGATAGGCCGGCCGACGACGAGGTGGCTGGCACCGTTGCGGATTGCCTGCCCCGGTGTCACGACGCGCTTCTGGTCGCCATGGTCGCTGCCGGCCGGCCGGATGCCGGGCGTCACCACCGCCATGTCGGGCCCGACGATGCGGCGCACCGCTTCGGCCTCCGCCGCCGAGCAGACGATGCCGCCCATGCCGGCATGCAGCGCCTGTTCCGAACGTCGCAGCACCAGCGTATGCGGGTCGTATTCGTAGCCGACATCGATCATGTCCTGCTCGTCCATCGAGGTCAGCACACTGACGGCAAGCAGGCAAAGGTCGCTGCCGCGCGCCGCTTCCACAGCCGCCGCCATCGCCTTGGGATAGGCGTGGATGGTCAGCATGGTCATGCCCATCTTGACGATGTTCTCGACGCCCTTGGCCACCGTGTGGTCGATGTCGAGCAGCTTCATGTCCAGGAATATCTTCGTTCCGCCGCTGGCCAGTTCCCTGGCGAAGTCGAGCCCGCCAGCGAAGGCCAGCTGATAGCCGATCTTGTAAAACGAGACGACGCCATCGAGTTCGAGCACCGCCTGCTCGGCTTGCTTCACGGTCGGTACATCGAGGCCGACGATCAGTCTTTCTTGCATGGATTGGGCCTGCATCGTTCCGGCAATCATGTCTCGATCCGGGTGGACAGCATGCGCGAGGTTTCGATCAGCGTGCGGCATAGGTGCTCCATCGATTTATGCAGTCTTTCGTCACGGAAATGGCCGTCCTCGTCGAAGGCGTCGCCGCCCTCAGGCACCGAACATTCCGGCGTCACCACCTCCATCTGGCAGCGCACCAGGACCGCGCGCAGATGGTTGATGCAGCGGACCCCGGCAAAGCGGCCCTTGGAGGACGAGCAGAGGCCGGCAACCTTGCCGGCCAGCGGCCGGACCGATCGGCCACCATCCCTGCGCACCCGGCTCACCCAGTCGATCGTGTTCTTGAGCAGCGGTGGAATGGAGCCGTTATATTCGGGCGTGGCGATCAGCAGCCCGTCATGGGCGATAATGAAGCGGCCGAGTTTCACGGCGTTTTCGGGAACGCCTCTTTCCTTTTCCAGATCCTCGTCGAGGATCGGCAGGGGATAGTCGGCGAGCGAGATGCGGGTCACCTCGGCGCCTTGCATGGCGAGTTCCTTTTGCGCCACGTCGGCGGTCCTGCCGCTGTAGGCGCCGCTGCGCACCGAGCCGGCGAAGACGAGGATTTTCGGGATCACTGCCATTGGCCACCCTTGTTCCCGGACAGGTACAGCCAAGGTTCGAGCAAATCAACGCGTTGGCGCCACAAAAGGTTCGAGATTAGCAGAAGCCCCCGAACTTCGTCATCCCTGGGCGAAGCAGGAGCGAAGCTCCGTCGCGGAGACCCTGGGATCCATGCCGCGACGATGGTCGGAGAGTGCCGCGGTGCAGAATCTTGCGCCGTAGCGGCGCCCAAAAGTCGCGGCATGGATCCTCGGGTCTGCGCTGCGTCGCTACGCTCCTTGCTCCGCCCGTGGATGACGAAATGAGAGATGTTTACGCCAATCGCCAAGGTATGCAGCCAGCGCTAGGAACCGCGAACGGCTCCGCACGGAGGAACTAATGCGCTCCGCGCCGGTAAATCCACAGCTGCGTCGGCGGGATGTTGCGGATGACGAAATGGAAATGTTCGACGCTGTAGTTACCACGGCCAGCCGGGATCGGCGACATCGGGCCATAGGTCAGCTGCACGATCGGTCGCCCGGCCGGGATGCGGTCGAGCAGGCTCTCGATATAGGCGATGCGCTGGGCGACCGGAAAGTTGAGCAGCGGCACGCCGGAGACGACGGAATCGAAGATCATCCCGCTCTTGTCGCCAAGCGTGGCGTTGAGGTTGAAGGCATCGCCCTCGATGACGTTGACGCCGGGATAGAGCCGCCGCAGATGGCGCACGAAATCCGTGGAATATTCGACGGCGTAGAGATTTTCAGGCCGCACGCCCTGCGCCAGGATGGCGCGGGTGATGACGCCGGTGCCGGGACCGACTTCGAGCACCGGCAGGTCGGATTTCGGATTGACGATCGAGGCCATCTTGCGGGCGGTGGTCGAACTGGTCGGCACGATCGAGCCGACCGTCTTTGGCTTATCGATCCAGCCCTTGAAGAATTTGAGCTCGTCGTCGAACTTTTCGGCAAGCGCCTTGCGCAGTCCGGGACGTGTCATGCAAGCTCTCCTCTCCTCAGCGCTCCCCTTCAAGCTACTTAACACTTGAGCGGCGCAAGGCAAGGCGCGGCCAGGCGCATGTCGTGGATAAGATAATCTTCGTCGCGTCTCAAGACAATGCGCGGGTCACGGATTTTCGCGACCCAAACCGGCTTCCGCCGCTGGCCAACGTGCATCAACGCTCGCCGAAGGACTCGAAGAAATCCTTCATGCGGGTGAAAAAGCCGCTCGATTGGGGCGAATTGTCCTGCGAGGAGAGCTGTTCGAACTCCTCCAGCAGTTCGCGTTGGCGACGGGTGAGGTTCTGCGGCGTCTCGACCGCGGTCTGGATGTAGAGGTCGCCGATATTGGGCTGGCGCAGCACCGGCATGCCCTTGCCCTTGAGGCGGAACTGGCGCCCATTCTGGGTGCCTTCCGGCACTTTCACCTTGGTCTGTGTGCCATCCAGCGTCGTCACCTCGAAGGAGCCACCAAGGGCGGCCGTCGTCATCGAGATCGGCACCTTGCAATAGAGATCGGCACCGTCGCGCTGGAAGAACTCGTGCGGCTTGACCGCCAGGAAAATATAGAGGTCGCCCGACGGCCCGCCGCGCAGGCCGGCCTCGCCTTCATTGGCAAGGCGAATGCGGGTGCCATCCTCGATGCCGGCCGGGATGTTGACCGACAGCGAACGCTCCTCGGTGACGCGGCCCTGGCCGGCGCATTTCGGACATGGGTCCTTGATCGTCTGGCCACGCCCCTGGCATTGCGGGCAGGTGCGCTCGATCGAGAAGAAGCCTTGCGTGGCGCGCACCTTGCCGTGGCCGTTGCACATCGAGCAGGTGACGGGCTGGGTGCCGGGCTTGGCGCCGCTGCCCGAGCATTCCGAGCAGGAGATCGAAGCCGGCACGCGGATCTGCGCGGTCTTGCCGGTAAACGCCTCTTCCAGCGAGATTTCCATGTTGTAGCGCAGGTCGGCGCCGCGTTCGCGGCCGCCCGACGAGCGGCGCTGGCGCCCGCCCATCATGTCGCCGAAAATATCCTCGAAGATGTCCGCGAAGCCGCCGGCGCCAAAGCCCTGCGCGCCGCCATTCATGCCGCCCTGCTCGAAAGCGGCGTGGCCGAAGCGGTCATAGGCCGCGCGCTTCTGCGGGTCCTTCAGCGTCTCGTAGGCTTCGTTGATTTCCTTGAACTTGTGCTCGCAGGAATGATCGCCGGGGTTGCGGTCGGGATGGAACTGCATGGCGAGCTTGCGGAAAGCGCTCTTGAGCTCCTTCTCGTCGGCGCCTTTTTGGACGCCCAGCGTCTCGTAGAAATCAGCTTTCATTTTTTCCCGCTGTCCGGATGCTCAACGTCTTGAAGCATTGTTGCGTCTCTTGCCGGCACTGACGCCTCGATTTAGGTGCGATGGAACCGCGATGCCAGTGTCGGCGCGGCTTTGCCCGCATTTTTTCGGCGTGGTCCGCTGTTTTTCCGCAAAGGGTTGCAAAAAAGCCCGGCTCTGTGCCGGGCTTTTCGCACTATCTTGCCGTCAAACGGTTCAGGCCGACTTCTTCTTGTCGTCGTCCTCGTCGATTTCCTCGAAATCGGCGTCGACAACGTCACTGTCCTTGGCGGCATCCGCCTTGGCGTCGGCTTCCGCCGCTTCCTTCTGCGAAGCCTCGTACATGGCCTGGCCAAGCTTCATCGAAGCCTCGGCAAGCGCCTGGCTCTTGGCTTCGATGTCGGCTGCGTCATCGCCTTCGGTCGCGGTCTTCAGCGCCGCGATCGCGTCGGAGATCGCCGTGCGCTCGGTTTCCGAAACCTTGTCGCCATATTCCTTCAGCGACTTCTCCGAGGAATGCAGCAGCGCTTCGGCCTGGTTGCGGGCTTCGACCAGCGCACGCCGCTTCTTGTCGGTCTCGGCATTGGCCTCGGCGTCCTTGACCATCTTCTCGATGTCGGCGTCCGAAAGACCGCCCGATGCCTGGATGCGGATCTGGTGCTCCTTGCCGGTGCCCTTGTCCTTGGCCGAAACGTTGACGATGCCGTTGGCGTCGATGTCGAAGGTGACCTCGATCTGCGGCACGCCGCGCGGCGCCGGCGGGATGCCGACGAGGTCGAACTGGCCGAGCGCCTTGTTGTCGGCGGCCATTTCGCGCTCACCCTGGAAGACGCGGATAGTCACGGCCGACTGACTATCCTCGGCCGTCGAGAACACCTGGCTCTTCTTGGTCGGGATCGTCGTGTTGCGCTCGATCAGGCGGGTGAACACGCCACCCAGCGTCTCGATGCCGAGAGACAGCGGCGTCACGTCGAGCAAAAGCACGTCCTTGACGTCGCCTTGCAGCACGCCGGCCTGGATGGCGGCGCCGAGAGCGACGACCTCATCCGGATTGACGCCCTTGTGCGGCTCCTTGCCGAAGAACTGCTTCACGATCTCCTGGATCTTGGGCATGCGGGTCATGCCGCCGACCAGGACGACCTCGTCGATCTCGCCGGCCTTCAGGCCGGCATCCTTGAGGGCCGCCTTGCAGGGGGCAATCGTGCGCTGGACCAGGTCATCGACCAGCTGCTCGAACTTGGCGCGCGTCAGCTTCAGCGTCAGGTGCTTCGGCCCGGTCGCGTCGGCGGTGATGAAGGGCAGGTTGATTTCGGTCTGCGTTGTCGACGACAGCTCGATCTTGGCCTTTTCAGCCGCCTCCTTGAGGCGCTGCAGGGCGAGCTTGTCGTTCTTCAGGTCGATGCCCTGTTCCTTCTTGAACTCGGCCGCCAGGTATTCGACCAGGCGCATGTCGAAATCCTCGCCGCCGAGGAAGGTGTCGCCATTGGTCGACTTGACCTCGAACACGCCGTCGCCGATTTCGAGCACCGAGATATCGAACGTGCCGCCGCCAAGGTCATAGACGGCGATGGTCTTGCCTTCCTTCTTGTCGAGGCCATAGGCAAGCGCCGCGGCCGTCGGCTCATTGATGATGCGCAGCACTTCAAGGCCGGCGATCTTGCCGGCATCCTTGGTTGCCTGGCGCTGGGCGTCGTTGAAATAGGCTGGAACGGTGATGACCGCCTTCTCGACCTTCTCGCCGAGATAGGCTTCCGCCGTTTCCTTCATCTTCTGCAGGATCATGGCCGAAATCTGCGAGGGCGACTGCTTCCTGCCGCCGGCCTCGACCCAGGCATCGCCATTGTCACCCTTGATGATCTTGTAGGGGACAAGCTTCTTGTCCTTTTCCGTCACCGGATCGTCATAGCGGCGACCGATCAGGCGCTTGACCGCGAAGATGGTGTTTTCAGGATTGGTGACCGCCTGGCGCTTGGCCGGCTGGCCGACGAGACGTTCGTCGTCGCCGCTGATGGCGACGATGGAAGGCGTCGTGCGCGCCCCTTCCGCATTCTCGATTACCTTCGGCTCCTTGCCATCCATGATGGCGATACAGGAGTTGGTGGTGCCAAGATCGATACCGATTACTTTTGCCATTTTTCTAATCTCTCCGCTAAGCAGGCTCTCAGGACCCGTACAGGCATTCCGACGAAAGCCCCTGTTCACAAGAAATTCCGTTCCGGCAACCGGCGTTCCGGCACCGAACGGCTTGGCGCGTATATAAGAACAGGCTGCAGCGCGCGCAAGCATTCTGCGCAAGGCTTCCATGAACCTTTCCACTTCCGCCCGCGACTGATCTCCAGGTGCCGCATGGTGCGGCCCGGAAAGGAAGCACCCATGACCTATAACCCAGAGGCTCCGCGGTCTCCGGGAACAACGGGAGCTCGGCGCGACCACCGCCTTCGGGACGGGGTCGATGCGCTGGGCTTTCCGCTGATTCCGTTGACCCAGCGTAAGAGCAGGCGTATCGTGACAATGAGGAAAGCAGACAATTCGATCAGGGAAGAACGAGCCGGACCGCCGCGCCTTGCCCTGATTTGCGCGGCCCAACCGGACATTTCTCCCGTCGACTACGGGGGGAGTGTCATGTCTCGCATCCGCGACTCGTTCGTGTCGTCTCTTGATGGACATTTACGCGGTATCGCGCACGCAAGCGGCGGATTGCTGGCGCTGGCGCTCAGCGCCGGTCTGTGGCTGGGCGCCGCGCAGGCGCAGGAAACCCGGATCATCTATCCCGGTTCCATGGCGGTGACCGGATTTTCCGGCACCATCATTCCCAATTTCGACGAGGGCCTGCCGCCCGGCGTCGATCCGGTCGACGAAACCTTCATCGACGCCACGCGCGCCACCTTGCGCGTGTTCGACGTCTCGCATCTGGGCGGGCCGGCCGCCGGCCAGCTTGTCAACACGCCGCCGCCTTTCGAGGTGACGGCAGACCAGATCGGCCAGGTGTTCGGCGTCACCTATGACGACGGCGTGCGCGACGGCGTTCCATCAGGCATTCCCAATCTCTATGCCGGGGCCACCTCGCTGCACGGCATCCGCATCGTCACGCCGGACGCCGACGATGACGGTCGCCCCGAGCGGCAGCGCCGCGGCACACCAGGCGCCACCTTCATGGATGGCCAGTTCGGCACCGAAAACGGTGGCGGGCCGGGCACCATCTGGAAGATCGACGGCATCACCGGCCAGGTCTCCAAATTCGCCGACATCGACACCAACAGCGGTCCCGGCATCGGCAACCTGACCTTCGACGCCGCTCACCGCCAGTTCTTCGCCTCCGACCTCGATACCGGCCTGATCCATCGCATCGACGCCGCCGGCGCGCTGATCGACAGCTTCGACCATGGCGTTGCCGGGCGCCCCGCGCATGGGCTCGTTCCCGTCGCCGACGATGGTTCGGTGATGGACATACAAGGCGCGGCTTTCGACAGCGAAGACCCCGACAGCTGGGGCTACACGCAGGACGAGCGCCGCATCTGGGCCGTTTCCTATCATGGCGGCCGGCTTTATTATTCGGTCGGTGAAAAGTCGGAAATCTGGTCGGTGGGCATCGCCCGCGACGGCACTCTCGCCGGCGACCCGCGTTGGGAACTGACGGTCAAGGCCGACAAGGACTACGCCGTCACCGACATCGCCTTCGACAACAGCGGCTTCATGTACCTGGCCCAGCGCGGCCCGGTCGAGAACCGCTACGACTACAGCCAGTTCGCCGATTCCGGCAAGGGCGAGGTCATCCGCTACTTCAGAGAGAACCCGGACGATCCGGAAACGGAATCGGTCTGGGTCGAAGTGCCGCAGGAATACGCGGTCGGCTTCCCGCAGGGCAACCGGCAGTCGGCCGGCGGCCTCGACCTGCAATATGGCTATGATGCCGACGGCAATCTCGACACTTCGGTCTGCACCCAGACGCTGGTCAACACCGGCGACAAATTGCGCGACAATCCGGCTCTCGCCGAACAGCTCGCCGCCGGCGGGCCGTTCGCCGTGCATGGCGTGCAGATCACGCCCAAGGAGCTGGTCAAGCCGGCCAATGTGCCGCCCTTCGGCTCCTGGTTCGTCGACTTCGACAGCTATTTCGACGACCCGGAGGTCGAGGGCCATGTCGGCGACGTCGCCGTCTGGCATCCCTGCGAAGGCCGCGCCGGCTATTATGAAGAAATCCCGGGCGGCTATCTGCCGCCATTCTATCCGCCGGACTTCCCACCGCCCGGCAATCTGCCTCCATGTCTCGATGTCGACGACGTCCAGTACTACTGCACGCCTTCCGGCCTCGAGGCCGATCTCTATCTCCATGACCATGCCGGCTTCGGCGGCGATTCGATCAAGGCCCAGTCCAGGACGCCAGGCGTCGGGGTAACCACCCGGCAGTCGCATGCGCCCGGCAAGCCTTACACGATCGACATCACCGGCCACTATCCGGGCGACACAGTCGATGTCGGGCTCTGCTTCTACAGGAAGTCCGACAAGGACAAGGGTGGTTACTACCCTTGCTGCAAGATGACTTTGCCGCTCAGAACCCCAGCCGTCAGCTGCGAACGTTGAGGAGGGGAAGATGAAAAATCTCGCACTCTCCCCGCTCGCCCAGAACAGCCGATCAACCGGCACTCAAACAACCGTCATGGAGACGATCATGAAACCCCTGTCATACGCCAGGCGCGGCGCGCGCTGGCTGATGGCGGCCGGTATCGCGGTCGCCACGCTCGCCCCGATACAGAGTTTTGCGGAGGACGCTGCCCCGATCACCCCGGAGCTGAAGCTCGATCTCGACAGTTCGCGCGTCATCACCCCGAGGCCTGACCGGGTCGTGCCCTTCTTCACCAAGAAAGGCACTCAAAGAGGCTGCGACTACGTCGTCTATTCGCTGAGCTTCGGCCTGCGCGGCGATCCGCGGGGCCTTGCCGACCCGAGCCTCGAGGCCAGGCTGAAGAAGGTCAGGGTCGACTTCAAGGATCAGCTTCCGCACGGCCTTGAGATCGTCAACGTCAATGTGTCCGGCGACGGCACGGATTCGTCCGGCGGACCGCTGCCGGGGGCGACGATCAGCACGTCGGCAAATCCGAACGACACGGCTGTCGTTTCCGATTTCCGCATCTCCACTTCCGATCTCGACGGCGTCGGCGCTCCCAACGAGCGCGTCATCAACTTCGTGATCACGGCCAAGATCGATCATGGGGCATTTCCCGCGCCGACGATCATCGACAACCAGGGCATGATCAAGGTGACCGCCGGACCGGGCACCGGGACCATCATCCCGTCGCAGGATCCGAGCAAGCCCGACGACGGCGACTTCAAGACCGGTGAAAAGACCTCGATCAAGATCGACGTCACCAAGTGCAACCCGCCACCGCCACCTCCCGGCAAGGAATGCTTCAAGGTGGAGCGCGGCACGGTCGACTGCGTGCCAGGCGGCGGCGCCTTCATCTACCACATGCCGGTCGGCCCAGAGATGGGCGGCAAGTGGGTGCAGGTGTCGACGACCACGCCCGGCATCATCATCATCCCCGACACGCAGCTGGTGCCGGCGGGCGGCGGTGTGCTCAACTGGAAGATCGTCGGCGCCTCGCCCGGCGACGTCATCCACCTCATCGTCACCGGCATCGAAACCTATGCCGGTCCGAAGGAAGGCTGGGGCTTGTGCTGCACGCAGACGATCGACATCGTCATCCCGCGAGACCAGAGGTGCCCGCCCAAGGACAAGGAACCGGACCTCAAGGTCGAGAAACGCGCTGACGTGACGCGTTGCACGATGGGCGGCGGCTGCGACTTCACCATCAGGGTCACCAATGTCGGCACCGGTGCCTACCACGGCAAGATCGTGCTCGACGAGGTGACGCTGCCGGCCGGCTCGACGCTCGATTCAGGGCCCAATCCGCCCTGGGTCTGCGTGCCCGGCACCACCCCGATGACGTGCACCTATCCGGTGACCACGCTCAATCCGGGGGCCTCCATCGACCTCAAGCTCGGCTTCAAGCCGGCCGGGGGCTGGCAAGGCAGCGTCTTGCGCAACTGCGCCACCTATAATTATGGGGCCAGCGGCAAGCCGCTTTTCGGCAGCCAATCGAATGATCGCGGCTGTGCCTCGATCCCGATCTGCCGGCGTGGCGATCGTGACCGCGACTGCCGGCCGCCCGTCGAAAAGAAGGTCGACCTGATCCTGAAGAAGCGTGCCCGCATCCCGGTCTGCACGGCCGACGGCATCTGCTATTTCGTGATCGACATCATCAACAACGGCACATCAACCTATAACGGGCCGTTGACGGTGATCGACAGCTATTCGGGCGGTGCCCCGTCCTCCTCGACCTTCGGCCCGAGCCCGCCCTGGACATGCGGACCGAACGGCCCCGGCCAGTTCCGCTGCGACAATGCGGGAATCTCGCTGCCTCCGGGCGCCTCGACACCGATCGTCGTCAAGGCGGTCATGCCGGCCGGCTACCAGTCGGACACGGTGGAGAACTGCGCATTGGTGAAGGCCATCCCCGGTGAAGACGACCTCACCAACAACAAGGCCTGCGCCAAGGAACGCTTCCGTCATCCCAATGGCGGCAAGCCCATCGTGCGCATCACCAAGGTGTGCAACGGCTCGCTCGCCGGCGCCGCGGTCGTCTCTTGCCGCATCACCGTCATCAGCCTTGGCACCGCTGCCCCAACCGGTCCGGTGCGGGTCAACGATGCCGCCACGCTGGTGGCTGGCGGCGCGCCCGTCCAGATCCAGACCGTCACCCCTGACGGCGCGGAATGGGCGTGCGGACCGGTCCCGGCCAATGCGCTGTCGTGCCAGATTCCCGGTGCCGTGATGACACCTGGAACCAGCCGCCACTTCGACGTGACGGTTTCGGCGAACGGCGCGTTCGAGAACTGCGCGCGGGGTTCGTATGGTCCGGCGCCGGGCGACGACATCGTCTATCCGATCGGCCAGGCCTGCGCCAAGGGCGGCGGCTCTTCGACCATCCGTGTCGAAAAGACCGGCGACCGCGAATGCAAGCTCGGCCAACCCTGCTCGTTCGAGATCACCATCACGAACGACGGCACAAGCCCCTTCTCCGGGCCGGTCCGCATCGGTGATGCGATCGGCGTGGAGGGTTTCGGCAGGCTGGAAGGCGTTGAGATCATTTCGATCCAACCGCCCTTCGGCTGCTCGCCGGAGCCGGCGACCTTGCCGCTGTCCTGCATTGCCAACCTGACGCTGGGCGCCGGCGAAAGCCGGGTGCACCATGTCACCGTGGTCATTCCCGACGACGGCCGCCTGGCCAATCTGCGGGGCAACGTCAGCGGCCAGAACTGCGTCGGCGTCCTGTCTCCTGACACGCGGGTGCAAGGCGGCGGCGACGTGCTTGGCGGTGACCTGACAAATGTGCAGGGCGATCGCGGCAGGGCCTATGCCTGCCATCCCTTCGCCATCAGCCAGGAGACCAAGAAGGAATGCTCGGCGGGCTTCGTCTTGAACGATGCCGGCCGGTGTGTCTGCCCGCGCGGTACGACGTTCCGCAACGGCCAGTGCTCGCCAGGCGGCGGTATCGTGCCGAAGCCGGAGCCGAAGCGCTGCGTGCTGCTCGAAGGCCAGATCCGCACCGAGGACGGACGCTGCGTCTGCCCACGCGGAACCGGGCTTGAGAACGGCAAATGCGTCAGGACCGACAAGCCCGAGCAATGCACCGTCCGTGGCCAGATCCACAATTCGGATGGCGATTGTGTCTGCCCCAGGGGTACGGAAGTCAGGGACAATGCCTGCCGTCCGATCCGGCCGAAGCCCGAGCAGTGCACGATCCGTGGCCAGGTCCACAATGCCGACGGCGATTGCATCTGCCCGAGAGGGACCGAGGTGCGCAATGGCGCCTGCCGTCCGATCCGGCCGAAGCCCGAGCAGTGCACGATCCGTGGCCAAGTCTACAATGCAGACGGCGATTGCGTCTGCCCCAAGGGTACGGAAGTCAGGGACAACGCCTGCCGTCCGATCCGGCCAAAGCCTGAGCAGTGCACGATCCGTGGCCAGGTCCACGACGCCAACGGCGATTGCGTCTGCCCGAAGGGTACCGAGGTGCAGGGCAATGCCTGCCGGCGCAAGCAGCCGACGCAGGAGCAGTGCGACATACGCGGCCAGGTCCATAACAAGCGCGGCGAGTGTGTCTGTCCGCGTGGGACCGAAGTGATCGACGGCGCATGCCGCAAGCCCAGGCAGGAGGTGGAATGCGCACCGGGCTCGCAGATGATCAATGGCCAGTGCCAGCCGATCATCAGACGGCGCTGCCCTGAAGGCACGATCGGGCGGTATCCGAACTGCCGTCCGGTCCGCGGGCAACCGTCGCTGGAGCTCAACCCGGGCCTGCTGCTGCAGGTACTGCCACGGCGCCAGCCGCAGGTCGATCAGCAGCAGGATCCGGATCCAAACAGAATCCTGAAACTCCAGCAGCAATAGGAATCTGCTCGACGCCAGACCAGGAACCCGCCGGAGCAATCCGGCGGGTTTTTCGTCAATGCTCCGGGGCAAGTGGAAATTGGCTGCGACACGATCGGAGACGCCGCAACGCCAGTGCATCCGCCGCGCCCGCGCTCTCGACAAGTTGGCTGGAGCGCATTAGGCAGTCGATAGAGTGGCCGGACGAAAAAGGCGCTCGGAAAGGCCGCACCCATGAGCAAAAAGACCCTGATCGCACCCTCGGTGCTGGCGTCGGATTTTTCCAAACTAGGTGATGAGGTCGAAGCGGTGGTGGCGGCCGGCGCCGACTGGATCCATCTCGATGTGATGGACGGGCACTTCGTGCCCAACATCACCTTTGGCCCGCCGGTGATCAAGGCGATCCGCGACCGCACCAAGGCCTTCTTCGACTGCCATCTGATGATCGCCCCGGCCGACCCCTATCTGGCCGCTTTTGCCGAGGCCGGCTGCGATGGCTTGACCGTGCATGCCGAGGCCGGGCCGCATCTCGACCGCTCGCTGCAGACCATCAGGAACCTTGGCAAGAAGGCCGGTGTGTCGCTCAATCCGGCAACGCCGGAAAGCGCGGTCGAATACCTGCTCGACCGGCTCGACCTGATCCTGATCATGACCGTCAATCCGGGCTTCGGCGGCCAGGCCTTCATTCCGGCGATTGTGGACAAGGTGAAGCGGGTCAAGGCGCTGATCGGCGGCCGGCCGATCCGCATCGAGATCGACGGCGGCGTTTCGGCCGAAACCGCGCCGCTGGTGACCGCCGCCGGCGCCGACGTTCTGGTGGCGGGCGCCGCCATCTTCAAGGGCGGCAGCGTCGAAGCCTACCGGCAAAACATCCAGGCGATCAGGACGGCAGCCGACAACGCAGTCGGCTAACTCACGGCGCATTCCGTCTTCAATCAATCCGATATGCCGGCCAAGGGATCTGGTGCCGGAGCGCGGCTTATGAGGATATGATGCCCCAAAGCGGCAGCCGGCCTGATTCGGTTCCAATGTTCGTCGCCAGCGCGCACAACAGAACAGGTGGTCTCACGCGCATACAAAAGAACAGGGAATAGATTCTCCTGCGTGCATACAAAACATGTTAAGTTTCCACAGGTTGTGGGAACGCGCGGAATTACAGCATCGAGCCCTGGAAAGTCGCATATTTCTTTGTGCTTGAGTACAATAGCGTGATCTTCTGCTTGAGCACACGACCGCAGGCGCTGTATGGTACATATGCGAAAAAGGGGGATGTTTTCGGACTCGAATTGCCCAAAATAAAAATTAGGGACAAGGAGTCGCTGTGACATATGGAGCTGCCAATCTGAGCGACGACGGCGCAGGCTCCAAGAGCACGCTTGCCAGCACCGTCTATCAGCAATTGCGTGACGACCTTCTCGGTGGTGTTCTTGAGGCCGAGAGCAAGTTGCGGGTCGAGTGGGTGGTTTCCAAATATGGGGCTGGCGCCTCCCCTGTCCGCGAGGCCCTCAATCGCCTCGCTTCGGAAGGGCTTCTCGGCCGCCACGACCAGCGCGGCTTCTTCATCATGCCGGTCAGCGCGTTGGAACTCGAAGAGCTGACGCGCACGCGCTGCTGGCTCGAGGAGCGGGCGCTTCGCGAATCCATCGCCCACCGCACCGCCGAATGGGAAGAACAACTCGTTCTGGCGCTGCATCGCCTGGGCCGCGCGTCACGTTTTTCGCCGCAGGATCCCGTCTCGCTCAATCCGGATTGGGAACGGCTGCACCGCATCTTCCATAGGGTGCTGATTTCGGCCTGCCGGTCGCAATGGCTGGTGGGATTCTGCGACCAGCTTTCCGATCACGCCTATCGCTACCGGCAAATGGTCAATGACGGCGAAGGCGTCCAACGCGACGATTTCGGCGAGCATCGCCTGATCGCCGAATGTGCCCTTGATGGCAATGCCGACGGCGCCGTCGAGGCATTGATCAACCACTACCAACTGACCGCCGCCATGTGCATGAAACGCCTCAAGCAGGACGAAGCTACAAAGGTGATCGCCGGCAAGGCTACCCGGCGATAGCGGTCGTTTCCGGCGGTCTTTTATAACCCATTGCTGGTAGCCTGTGGCATCGGCACGGCCGACGTGACCCGCTGTCGGCGGCCTTGACGGCGCGGCCAAGAACCGCGAACTCTTCGCCGCCAAGGCATGCCGCTCCAGGCGCATGTGCAAGGCCCGCCGTTCCGCCACCCCAGGGAAATCTTCATGAGCAATCATCTGTTCGACGCGTTCCGGTCCCGGATGCCGGCGCCTGGGCGCCTGCTGATGGAAACCGATGACGGCCGCTCGCTCAGCTATGGCGACATGCTGGAGCGCTCGGCACAGCTCGCGCATGCGCTCTTGCAACTGGATGTCGAACCCGGCGACCGGGTCGCCGTGCAGGTCGAGAAGAGCCCTGAGGCGGTCCTGCTCTATCTCGCCTGCCTGCGCGCCGGCGCCGTCTTCCTGCCGCTCAACACGGCCTACACATTGACCGAGCTGGAGTATTTCTTCGGCGATGCCGAGCCACGGCTGGTCGTCTGCGATCCGGCAAGGGCGGCCGACATCGGCGCGCTGGCGGAAAAAACGGGCGCCGTCGCCGTCACGCTCGGCCGCGACGGCCAGGGATCGCTGACCGATCAGGCCTCGCGGCTGCCGACGGATTTTCATGACGTGGCGCGCGGGCCGGATGACCTCGCGGCGATCCTCTACACTTCGGGAACCACGGGCCGCTCGAAGGGCGCCATGCTCAGCCACGAGAATCTCGCCTCCAACGCGCGCGTGCTGGTCGAGCACTGGCGCTTCACCGGAGACGACGTGCTGATCCACGCATTGCCGATCTTCCACACACACGGCCTGTTCGTCGCCACCAACGTCATCCTGGTGGCCGGCGGCTCAATGCTGTTCGAGCAGAAGTTCGATCCGGCCCGCATCGTCACGCTTTTGCCGCGCGCCACGGTTCTGATGGGCGTGCCGACTTTCTATGTGCGCCTGCTGCAGCAGGATGGGCTGGGCCGCGAGGCGGCGAAAAACATCCGTGTGTTCATTTCCGGTTCGGCGCCGCTGCTGGCCGAGACGCACAAGGCCTGGCGCGAACGAACCGGCCACGCGATCCTCGAACGCTATGGCATGACCGAGACCAACATGAACACCTCGAACCCCTATGAGGGTGAACGGCGCGCCGGTACGGTCGGTTTCCCCTTGCCCGGCGTCACGCTTCGCATCGCCGATCCCGACAGCGGCGCAGCGCTCGCCCAAGGCGAGGTCGGCATGATCGAGGTCAAGGGCCCAAACGTCTTCGGCGGCTATTGGCGCATGCCGGAGAAGACCAAGGCGGAATTCCGCGCCGACGGCTTCTTCATCACGGGAGATCTCGGCATCATCGATGCCGACGGCTACGTCTACATCGTCGGCCGCGGCAAGGACCTGGTCATTTCCGGCGGCTACAACATCTATCCGACGGAACTCGAAAGCGAGATCGACGCGCTCGACGGGGTTAGCGAAAGCGCCGTCATCGGCGTTGCCCATCCGGATTTCGGCGAAGGCGTCACCGCTGTCGTCGTGCGTGCGCCGGCATCGCGGATCACCGGCGCCGAAATTCTCGGCGCCATCGCCGGACGCGTGGCGAAATACAAGCACCCAAAGCGGGTGATCTTCGTCGACGAACTGCCGCGCAACACCATGGGCAAGGTGCAGAAAAATCTTTTGCGCGAGACATATAAGGATCTCTACACAGCCTGAAATTGGAGGCGCGGCCGGTCGGTCAGCCTTGGGCGCCAGCCTCAAAAACCTTGCCGCCACCGATCCAAACGCTCTTCATGTCGAGATCGTCCGACAGCGAAACGATATCCGCCGCCGTGCCTTTGGCGAAGCGGCCGAGCCGGTGCGACTGGCCGATCGCCTGCGCCGGATAGAGCGAGGCCATGCGCAACGCTTCTGACAGGTCCAGCCCGACAACCCGGTGGACGTATCGAACCGCCGAGATCATGTCGAGATCGGCACCCGCCAGCGTTCCGTCGGCAAGCCGCAAACTGCCATCCTTGCGGTAGATGGTGCGGCCGTTCAGCGTGAATGAGGTCATGTCGGTGCCGATTGTTGCCATGGCGTCGCTGACCAGCACGATCTTGCCGGGACCTTGCTTGGCACGCAGCGCGATCTTGATGGTGGCGGGATCGACATGGATGCCGTCGGCGATAAGACCGGCGGACAAGGTGCCGATGTCGATGGCCGCGCCGGCCAGACCAGGCTCGCGATTGCCGATCTGGCTCATTGCGTTGAACAGATGGGTGACCACGCTCGCGCCGGCTTCGGCGAAGGTGCTGGCGGTGGCGTATCCGGTGTCGGAATGGCCAAGACTGACGATGACGCCGGCCTTGGCGAGTGCCGCGACGCGTGCCGGCTCGACGGATTCCGGCGCTACGGTGGTGAGCAGCACCGGCAGTTTTTGCCGCGCCGCGATCAGCATCGCCTGGTCGGCATCCGACATCGGCCGGATCAGCGCCGGATCATGCGCGCCCTTGCGGGCGATCGACAGATGCGGGCCTTCGAGATGCAGGCCGAGAAAACCGGGCATCTTCCGCAGCGCCGCGGCTTCGCCGGCGGCGACGGCGGCGGCGGTGATGTCGGGCGTGTCGGTGATCAGCGTCGGCAGCAGCGCCGTCGTGCCGAAGGGCGCATGTGCCTTGCAGATGGTTTCGAGCGAGGCGACATCGGGATGGTCGTTGAGCATGACGCCGCCGCCGCCATTGACCTGGAGGTCGACGAAGCCGGGCACGAGCATGCCGCCGCCGGTCTCGATGACGCGGACATCGGCGGCTATGGCACCGGAGGGCAAAATAGCCTCGACGAGGCCGTCGCGCACGACCAGCGCGTGGCCGTCATGCCAGTCGTCGCCGTCGAAAATCCGGGCGCCGGTCAGGGCAAAACGGTCGCTCATAGCGTCTCCGTCACCTTGCGAAGATTGCGCGGCGTGTCCGGATCGAGACCGCGATGGCGGGCAAAGGCCTCGACGAACATGTAGAAGGAAACGATCAGCGCCAGCGGGTCGGTCAGGGGATGGCCGGTGGCGACATGCGGCAGGGGCACGGCACGCTGGGCAAGCGCGGAGGTGACGAACACCGGCGCGCCCTTGGCCGCCAGGCTGTCGGCGGCCTCGGCGACTGATGGCTCCGACGCGTCGCGCGCGGCCAGCGCCAGCACCGGAAAATCGGGGCCGATCAGCGCCAGCGGGCCATGCATGACTTCGGCGGCGCTGTAGGCCTCGGCGTGCATGCCGCAGGTTTCCTTGAATTTCAGCGCCGCCTCGTTGGCCATCGCCGCCGATGGTCCGCGGCCGAGGATGAACAGCGACTTCTGCTTCTCGATCGTTTCGGCCAGCACGCTCATCCAGTCGCAGGTGATCGCCTTGCGGAAATGCTCCGGCAAGCGGGCCAGTGCCGTCAGGAGCGCATCATCGCCGGTGGCATGCGCCATCAAAGCGAGGCCGGCAACGGCGGAATTGATGAAAGTCTTGGTCGCCGCCACGCTGCGCTCGGGGCCGGCCAGTATATCGATGGCGTAATCCGAGGCACGCGCCAGCGGCGAATCGGCGGTGTTGGTGATGGCGATGGTCAGGGCGCCGCCGGCTCGCGCGGTTTCGGCCATGGCAACGATGTCGGGGCTCTTGCCCGACTGCGAGATCGCCAGGCAGGCCGAGCCGGCGAGCCTGAGCTTGCGGCCATAGATCGAGGCGATGGACGGTCCGACCGATGCGACGGCGAGGCCCGCCGTCAGCTCGACGGCATACTTCATGAAGGTCGCGGCATGATCGGACGAGCCGCGCGCCACGGTAACGACAAACTGCGGGTCGCGTTCGCGTATGCCGCGCCCGGCCTCGGTCAATACCGCGCCGGAGCCGTCGAGCAGGCGGGCGACGGCTTGCGGGATCTCCGCGATCTCGCGCCGCATATGGGTCGGCTTCGTTGGCTCTGTACTCATGGTCGGCCCTCTTCGCTTGGCCCCGCCAGCCGCAGTTCGGCGACGAAATCATAGGCGTCGCCCCGGTATATAGAGCGGGTGAATTCGATCACCTTGCCGCTCGCCAGATAGGAAATGCGTTCGATATGCAGGCCGGCGACGCCCGGTGATACTTCGAGCAGGCGCGCGTCGCTGTCGCCGAGATTGGCGGCGGAAATGCGCTGCACAGCCCGCACCGGCCGGTTGCCGGTCAATTCCAGCGCCGCATAGAGCGAGGAGCCTATATCAGCCGGGTCGGGCAATACTCTCGCCGACAGCGAGGCGCGTTCGATCGCCAGCGGCGTGTCATTGGCAATGCGCAGGCGAGCCACCCGAGCCACCAGTTCGCTCGACGACAGGCCGAGCACCATCATCTCGTCGGGCGAGGGCGCGTAAAGGCCGCGATCGAGCCAGGCCGAACGCACCGCCATGCCGCGCCGCGCCATGTCCTCTGTAAATGAGGTCAGCCGCGACAGCGACTGTTCGACGCGCTCCATGCGCGGCGCGACGAACGTGCCGGAACCATGGCGCTGGACCAGTATGCCGCCCTTGACCAGGTCTTGCACCGCCTTGCGCACGGTGACGCGCGAAATGTCGGCCTTGGTGGCGATGTCGCGCTCGGAGGGCAGTGCGTCCCCCGGCCCGATCAGGCCGCGATTGACCGCATCCTCGATGCTCTTGCGAAGCTGCAGGTAGAGCGGCGCGCCGCTCTGCGACGACTGTTTCAGCATGGCGAAGATCTGGTCGGCGGCCTCGCTCATCGAGCCGCCTCCGCGCGTCCAGTGAAAAGGCGGACCGCCATCTGCACGGCGCCGCCCAGCGCGTCGTCGAGCGGCGGCTTGAGCAGCGCCCGGTAGCGGGCCGACAGGCGCGGCGCGTAGAGCGGAGCCAGCCCGCCAAGCAGGCAGAGCGGCGCGTCGTCCGAAAGGTCGAGCGCGCCGAGCGAGGCTTCGACGTCGGCGACCGCCCTGTCGAGGATCCAGTTGGCGATGCTGTCGCCCTTCTCGGCATGCTCGAACACCTTGGGTGCGAAGCCGCCGAAATCGCCGGGCTTGGCATTGGTGGTGAATTCGACCACGTCCTCCGGATTGTTGCGGAAAACGGCCAGCATGCTCAGCGTCAACGGCGAACCCTCGCGGACGCCGTCATAGGCAAGCAGCGTCTGCTCGAGCAGGTCGCGGCCGATGCGGGCGCCGCTGCCCTGGTCGCCGACCTGGAAACCCCAGCCGCCGATGGCGCGCGATTTGCCGTTCTTGCGCGCCATATAGGCGGTGCCGGTGCCGAGGATCGCCATGGCGCCGTCACCGGAGCCGACAGCGCCTTCCAGCGCGATCTCGGCGTCGGTCTCGACGCGGCTGATGCTGAACGGCAGGATCGCTTCGAGCTGCTGCCGGTAGGTGCCGACATTGGCGCCGGCGAGGCCAAGAATTGCCGGTGTCTGCGGGATCAGGTCCGGGTCCTGCCCGGCGTCGATGAACGCCTGCCGCGCCGCCTCGACGATGTTCGACCGGGCGCCGGTCAGATCGGTGCGGATGTTGGCGGCGCCGCTTTTGGCGCGGCCAACAACAGTGCCGTCCGCTGTCGCCAGGGCTGCCCGGCAGCTGGTGCCGCCGCCATCGATTCCGAGCACGAAATTCACACGATTTCTCCTCCGAGGAGATAATACCAATAAAATACCAATAGCCAAGGGTTAATTTCCGGCTCAAAAAAATTAGGGCGTATTTTATTGAATAATCAAGGTATTCCGTCGCTTCGCCGATTTCCAGCCCACGAGTTCGTTAATGCGTGTGGACAAGTGGTATTTTTTTGGTATTGTTCTGGTATTGGAGGAACCGGGATGGCCGAAACGCGCACCGAAGCGCTTCATAAAAATGCCGAGGGGCTGGATATCCAGACTCCGGACGCCATCCTTTCCTATTTGGCCGATGCGCAGATTGAAGCTGCGAAAGTGGTGCGCCATGCCATTCCTTCCATTGCCAGGGCGGCCGAAATCGTCGCCAGCAGACTGAACGGCGGCGGCAAGCTTGCCTACGCGGCGGCCGGCAGCTCGGGCCTGATGGCGCTGGCCGATGCGCTGGAGTTGCCTGGCACCTTCGGCATTCATCGCGACCGCATCGCCATCCTGATCGCCGGCGGCGACGAGGCCTTCCGGACGCTGGCCGGCGGACCGGAAGACGACACCGAGGAGGCCGCGGCAGCGGTCGTCAATGCTGGCCTCGGCAGCAGCGATTGCCTGATCGCCATTTCCGCCAGCGGCACCACACCCTATGCGGTGCGGGCCATCGAGGAAGCCGCTCGCCGTGGTGCAGCGACGATCGGCATCGCCAACAACCGGGACTCGGCGCTGCTTCGCCAGGCGCAAACCGCCATCCTGCTCGAAACGCCGCCGGAGCTGATCGCCGGCTCGACGCGGATGGGCGCCGGCACCGCCCAGAAGATCGCGCTCAACATGCTGTCGACGCTGACCGCGGTCCATCTCGGCCATGTCCATGATGGCTACATGGTCAATCTGATGGCCGACAACATCAAGCTGCGCGACCGCGCGGCGCGCATCGTCGCCGCCGTCAGCGGGCGCGGCACGGACGAAGCGGCCCGCCTGCTCGAGAAGAGCGGCGGCGCGGTCAAGACCGCCATTCTGCTCGCCGCCGGCGCCGACAGTGCCGATGCGGCGCGGAAGATACTGGAAGAGGCCGGCCAGAAGCTGCGGCCGGCCCTTTCCGCTATAGAGGGGAGCAAGGGGCGCACTGCCTCCGTTCTCATCAAAACCGAACCTGAAAAAGGTCAACAGGGAGACTGAGCATGACAACGAAACTACTGACGGCACTGCTTTTGGGCACCAGCATTCTCGGCTCGGCCGGGGTGGCTTATGCCGACGTAACGCTCAACATCGAAAGCTGGCGCGGCGATGACCTTGCCATCTGGAAGGACAAGCTGATCCCGGCGTTCGAAGCCAAGAACCCGGGCATCAAGGTGGTGTTCGCACCGTCGGCTCCGACCGAATATGACGCAGCCCTCGGCGCTAAGCTCGCCGCCGGCTCGGCGGGCGACCTGATCACCTGCCGCCCGTTCGACAAGTCGCTTGAACTGTTCAAGAAGGGCAACCTTGCCGATCTCTCGGCGCTGCCCGGCATGGAAAACTTCTCTCCGGTGGCCAAGTCCGCCTGGCAGACAGACGACGGCAAGGTGAGCTTCTGCGTGCCGATGGCCTCGGTCATCCACGGCTTCATTTACAACAAGGACGCCTTCGACAAGCTCGGCATCAAGGTGCCGGAGACCCGCGACGAGTTCTTCGCCGCGCTCGACAAGATCAAGGCCGACGGCACCTACATCCCGATGGCGATGGGCACCAAGGATCTCTGGGAAGCCGCGACCATGGGCTACCAGAACATCGGCCCCAATTACTGGAAGGGCGAGGACGGCCGCGCGGCGCTGATCAAGGGCGATCAGAAGCTTACCGACAAGGAATGGGTCGCGCCGTTTGAGGAACTGGCCAAGTGGAAGCCTTATCTCGGCGATGGGTTCGAAGCGCAGACCTACCCGGACAGCCAGAACCTGTTCACGCTTGGCCGCGCCGCCATCTACCCGGCTGGCTCGTGGGAAATCGGCCTGTTCAACACCCAGGCCCAGTTCAAGATGGGCGCCTTCCCGCCGCCGGTCGAGAAGGCCGGCGACACCTGCTACATCTCCGACCATACCGATATCGGCATGGGCTTGAACGCGGCTTCGAAAAACGCCGATGCGGCCAAGACCTTCCTGTCCTGGGTCGCCTCGCCGGACTTCGCCACCATCTACGCCAACGCGCTGCCGGGCTTCTTCAGCCTGAACTCCGCGCCGGTGAAGATGGAAGACCCGCTGGCGCAGGAATTCGTCTCCTGGCGCGGCAAGTGCAAATCGACGATCCGCTCGACCTACCAGATCCTGTCGCGCGGCACGCCGAACCTCGAGAACGAGACCTGGGTTGAATCGGCCAACGTCATCAACGGCACCGATACGCCGGAAGCCGCCGCCAAGAAGCTGCAGGCCGGTCTCGACAGCTGGTACAAGCCGGCCAAGTAAGAGCTCAGGCTGAGCGCTGCTTATCTCCCCCCTTGAGGGGGAGATGTCGCCAAAGGCGACAGAGGGGGTCGGTGGAGGCAGGCCGCGACTTGATCGTTGCTGGAAAGCACGGTCAAATGTCGATGGCGCGCTGCCTTGACCGACCCCACCCGCCTCGCTTCGCGAGGCACCCTCCCCTCGAGGGGAGGGAGGCGCCGCGCCTTTGGCGGCATTTGCCAACCTGATCGGCGGGGACCGAACTCATGGCCGCAGAAACACGACCGAAAAGACCATTCCGCTGGCACATCGGCATCTTCCTGGCGCCGGCGGTGCTCGTCTACACGGCGATCATGATCCTGCCGCTCGCCGGCACGCTGCAGCTGTCGCTGTTCCGCAACATCGAGCAGCACCAGGTCTTCGTCGGGCTGGAAAACTTCCGCATGCTGTTCGGCGACCCCAACTGGTCGGTGGGTTTCTGGAACGCGCTCAGGAACAACACCTGGTTCTTCATCATCCACATGGTCGTGCAGAACCCGATCGGCGTCATGCTGGCCGCGTTGCTGTCCAGCCCGAGACTGAGATTCGCGGCCTTCTACCGCACGGCGATCTTCGTGCCCACGATCCTGTCCTTCGTTATCGTCGGCTTCGCCTGGAAGCTGATCCTGTCGCCGCTGTGGGGCGTGGCACCGCATCTGATGGACCTTGTCGGCCTGAAAAGCCTGTTCACGCCGTGGTTGGGCAAGGAGCAATATGCGCTGACCGCGCTCAGCCTGATCTCGGTGTGGCAGTTCGTCGGCATCCCGATGATGCTGATCTACGCAGCCCTGCTGTCGATCCCCGAAGAGGTGATCGAGGCCGCCGAATGCGACGGCATCACCGGCCTGTCGCAATTCTGGAAGATCAAGCTGCCGCTGATCCTGCCGGCGATCGGCATCATTTCGATCCTCACCTTCGTCGGCAATTTCAACGCCTTCGATCTGATCTACACCGCGCAAGGGGCGCTCGCCGGGCCGAACTACTCGACCGACATTCTCGGCACCTTCCTCTATCGCGCCTTCTTCGGTTTCCAGCTGCAGGTGGGCGACCCCAATATGGGCGCGGCGATCGCCACGATGATGTTCCTGATCATCCTCGGCGGCGTCTGCGTCTACCTCTTCCTCGTGCAGACGCGCCTGCGTCGCTATCAGTTCTGAGGGGGGTAGAATGTCGAGCTTGAACACCCCCCTCTGGCCTGCCGGCCATCTCCCCCGCAAGGGGGGAGATCGGATGTCATTTCGGCCTTCGCCAATCTCCAGCGTTGCAAGATGTGCGGCAACGCTAAAACTGCCAATCTCCCCCCTTGCGGGGGAGATGTCCGGCAGGACAGAGGGGGGTGCTTGGGCGCCGACCCTACCAGCCGCAGCTCGTCAGGAGACCTCCCAATGAGCACCGCGACCCATTCCGTGCCCCGCACCATCGGCGCCCACGCGATCCTACTGACCTACACGGGGATCGCGCTGTTTCCGGTGATCCTCGTCATCATGAACTCGTTCAAGTCGCGCGCCGGCATCTTCGGTGCGCCGCTGACGCCGCCGACGCCAAAGACGTTCGACCTGATCGGCTACACGACGGTGATCGGCCAGGGCGATTTCATCCATTATTTCCAGAACAGCCTCGTCGTCACCGTCGCCTCGCTGTTCTTCGTGCTTTTGTTCGGCGCCATGGCGGCGTTCGCACTGTCGGAATACCGCTTTCGCGGCAATTCGCTGATGGGCCTCTATCTGGCGCTCGGCATCATGATCCCGATCCGGCTCGGCACCGTCGCCATCCTGCAATTGATGGTGGCGAGCGGGCTGGTCAACACGTTGACGGCACTGATCCTGGTCTACACCGCGCAAGGCCTGCCGCTGGCCGTCTTCATCCTGTCTGAATTCATGAAGCAGGTCTCCGACGATCTGAAGAATGCCGGCCGTATCGACGGCCTCTCCGAATACACCATCTTTTTCCGCCTGGTGCTGCCGCTGGTGCGGCCATCGATGGCGACGGTCGCCGTCTTCACCATGATCCCGATCTGGAACGATCTGTGGTTCCCGCTGATCCTGGCGCCGTCGGAAGAGACCAAGACGGTGACACTCGGCGCGCAGCTGTTCCTCGGCCAGTTCGTCACCAACTGGAACGCCATCCTGGCCGCACTGTCGCTGGCCATCATGCCGGTGCTGATCCTCTACGTCATCTTCTCGCGGCAGCTTATCCGCGGCATCACGTCTGGAGCCGTCAAGTGAGTTCTGAAACACCCCTGCGCGTTGTCGTTGCCGGCCTCGGCAATATGGGCCGTAGCCATGCTCTGGCCTATCACACCAATCCGGGCTTCGAGATCGCCGCGCTGGTCAACCGCTCGGACGTGCCGTTGCCGGAAGGGCTTTCCGGCTATGGCATCAGGCGCTCCTTCGACGAAGCGCTGCGCGACGAAAAGCCCGATATCGCCTGCATCGCCACCTATTCCGACAGCCATGCCGACTATGCGGTGAAGGCGTTCGAGGCCGGCTGCCATGTCTTCGTCGAAAAGCCGCTGGCAACGACCGTGGCCGACGCCAAACGCGTCGTCGCGGCGGCCACGGCCAACGGCAAGAAGCTGGTGATCGGCTACATCCTGCGCCATCATCCGTCCTGGATCAGGCTGATCGCCGAGGCGCGCAAGCTCGGCGGCCCCTATGTCTTCCGCATGAACCTTAACCAGCAATCCTCAGGGCCTACCTGGGAGACGCACAAGCAGTTGATGCGGACGACCTCGCCGATCGTCGACTGCGGCGTTCACTATCTCGACGTCATGCTGCAGATCACCGATGCCAGGCCGGTCGAGGTGCGCGGCATGGGCGTGCGGCTGACCGAGGAGGTCGCGCCCTCCATGTACAATTACGGCCACCTGCAGGTGCTGTTCGATGACGGGTCGGTCGGCTGGTACGAGGCCGGTTGGGGGCCGATGATTTCGGAGACGGCTTTCTTCGTGAAGGACGTCATCTCTCCCAATGGCTGCGTGTCGATCGTGATGAAGGAAGGCGTGAAGTCGGATGACATCGACACCCACACCAAGACCTCGACCATCCGCCTGCACAGTGCCGCGACCGGAGCGGATGGCAAATTCGCCGGGCCGGACGAAATGCTGTCGATGGAAGGCGAGCCCGGCCACCAGGACCTCTGCGACCTCGAACAGGCCTTCGTGCTGAAAGCGATCCGCGAGGATCTGGATCTGACCAAACACATGGACGACGCGGTCAAGTCGCTCGCCGTCTGCCTCGCCGCCGACGAGAGCGTGCGCAGTGGCGCAGCCATCAAACTCTAGAACAGGGACGAAGCCGTGGGCTCGCTGAACATCGAGAACGTGAAGAAGGCCTTCGGGCCGGTCGAGGTGCTGAAGGGCATCAACCTCGAAGTGAATGACGGCGAATTCGTCGTCTTCGTCGGCCCGTCCGGCTGCGGCAAGTCGACCTTGCTCCGGGTTATTGCCGGGCTGGAGGATTCGACCTCGGGCCGGGTGGTCATCGACGGTCAGGATGTCTCGGCCACGCCGCCGGCCAAGCGCGGCATCGCCATGGTGTTCCAGACCTATGCGCTCTACCCGCATCTGACGGTGAAGAACAATATGGGCCTCGGGCTGAAGCAGGCCGGCACGCCGGCGGCCGAGATCGATCGCCGCATCGGCATCGCCTCGTCGATGCTGTCTCTGGAACCCTACCTCGAGAGACGGCCGGCCGAACTCTCCGGCGGCCAGCGCCAGCGCGTCGCCATCGGCCGCGCCGTGGTGCGCGAGCCGAAGCTGTTCCTGTTCGACGAACCGTTGTCGAACCTCGACGCTGCGCTGCGCGTCAACACGCGGCTGGAGATCGCGCAACTGCATCGCCGGCTGAAAGCGACGATGATCTACGTCACCCACGACCAGGTCGAGGCGATGACGCTGGCCGACAAGATCGTCGTGCTCAATGCCGGCAGGATCGAGCAGATCGGCGGTCCGATGGAGCTCTACAATTCGCCGGCAAATGAGTTCGTCGCCGGCTTCATCGGCTCACCGAAGATGAATTTCGTCGACGGCGCCCGTCTCGGCGAAACCGCCAAGACCATCGGCGTGCGGCCGGAACATCTGACCGTCGATCCGAAATCCGGCGCCTGGAAGGGTACGGTCGTGCATGCCGAGCATCTCGGCGCCGACACCAATCTCTATCTCGACTGCGAGAAGGCCGGGTTGATCACAGTGCGCATTTTCGGGGTATACGATGCAGAACCGGGCGCCACGCTCTATGCGACGCCGGACCCGGCGAAGACCTATCGATTTGGGGCGGATGGGAAGGTGCTGAAGTAGTATCGCAGCATAGGCTGGCGCTGCCCCTCATCCGCCTGCCGGCACCTTCTCCCCGTATAGTGACGGGGAGAAGGGAGATAGCTCAAGCGCTGGCGATTGGCGAAAGCATCAACGGCAGCGTCCTTCTCCCCGTTCAACGGGGAGAAGATGGCGGCAGCCAGATGAGGGGCGGCGCGAGCCTCCGAAATATCGCTCCTACACGTCAGCCTTGAACGTCTGCTTCTGCTGACCCAAGCCTTCAATGCCGAGTTCCACCACATCACCAGCCTTCAAGAACACCGGCGGCTTCATGCCGAGGCCAACGCCGGGCGGCGTGCCGGTGGAGATGATGTCGCCGGGGTGCAGCGACATGAACTGGCTGAGGTAGGACACCAGATACTTGACGCCGTAGACCATGGTCCTGGTCGAGCCGTTCTGCATCGTCTTGCCGTTGACCGTCAGCCACATCTTGAGGTTCTGCGGGTCGGCCACTTCATCCTTGGTCACCAGCCACGGGCCGGTGGGTCCGAAGGTGTCGCAGGACTTGCCCTTGGTCCACTGGCCCTGCCGCTCGGCCTGGAAGGCCCGCTCCGACACGTCATGGGCAACGCTGTAGCCGGCGACATAGTCCAGCGCGTCGGCTTCGCTGACATATTTCGCCGTCCTGCCGATGACCACGGCCAACTCGACCTCCCAGTCGGTCTTGTCAGAGCCGCGCGGGATCAGCACGTCGTCATCCGGCCCGACAATGGCCGAGCTTGCCTTCATGAAGATGATCGGTTCCGGCGGCACGGTGGCGCCGGTTTCGGCGGCATGGTCGGAATAGTTGAGGCCGATGCAGATGAACTTGCCGGTGCCGGCGACGCAGGCGCCGAGGCGCGGGCTGCCGGGAACGGCCGGCAGCGACTTCGGATCGAGCTTGGCCAGATCAGCCAGCGCCGCCGGATCGAGCGCCTTGCCGCCGATATCGCTGACGTGAGCGGACAGATCGCGGATGGTGCCATCGGCATCGAGCAGACCTGGGCGCTCGCTTCCCACCTCGCCATAGCGCAGCAGTTTCATGCATCTTCTCCTGATTGCGGCCAACGGCCGTTTACAATTTCGCTCCGTCGCCGCGACGACGTGGTTCTGGGCGGGCGGAACCTAGCCAGTGGATGGTGGCCGGGCAAGCGTGGATGCCACGCCTGATGTCGGGCGAACCATCATTTTCAGACCTTTGGAACAAGGTACCGATCTTCTCGAGCGGGGCGCTCTAGATCGACCAGCCGCCGTCGATATTGTAGGCCTGCCCGGACGTATAGGTGGCGCCGGCCAGATAGACGGCGAGATCGGCGATTTCCTCCGGCGTGCCGAGCCGGCCCATCGGCTGGCGGGCGATGAAGGCGGCGCGGGCGGCCTCATAGTCGCCTTGCGCGTGCATGCGGTCCTGCAGCGACGGGCTCTCGACCGTGCCGGGGCAAATGGCGTTGCAGCGTATGCCCTTGCCGACATAATCGGCGGCGATCGCCTTGGTCAGGCCGATGACGGCGGCCTTGGTGACGCCATAGGCGAAGCGGTTGGGCACGCCTTTGCCGGCGCCGGCGACCGAGGACATGTTGATGATCGATCCGTCGCCGCGCTCCAGCATGCCGGGCAGCACGGCCCGCACGGTGCGGATCATGGCGCGGACATTGAGGTTGAAGGCGAAGTCGAGATCGGCGTCCTTCATTTCGAGGATCGAGCCGGAATGGACGAACCCGGCGCAGTTGAACAGCACGTCGACGGCACCGATCTCGGCGAAGGCGGCGTTGACGGCCTCGTCGTTGAGCACATCGAGCTTGCGGGTCTTGATGCTGGATGTCTTGGCGAGCTCAGCCAGCAGCACCTCGTTGATGTCGGTGGCATGGACGACGGCACCTGCCTTGGCGAAGGCCAGCGCACTCGCCTTGCCGATGCCTTGCGCCGCTGCCGTGACGACAACGACCTTGCCTGCCAGATCCGCCATGCTGTTCTCCTCGTCCGCTTGGGTCATCCGCATTTACCGGCGGCTGGCCAAGACGTCATGTGCCGGTCACGCGCCATCGGGTGGCCCGCGCCATCGCCGGTTCACTGATAAAGATGTTTTTTCTCGTTAAAGAACATCTGTCCGAGCGTCAAGCCCGAACACGATCACCATCGCGATAGCCACGGGGGCTCAATCGCCGTAGGGCACCCACACATTCTTCACCTCGACGGCCCGGCGCAGGAAGGCGTCGCCGGCAGCCTCGTCGGACGCCCAGTCGAGGCCGCGGCCATTGCCGCTCCAGACGCGCTTGAGGTTGCCGATCGACTCGGCTTCCGCCTTGGCGCAGGTGTCGGCGTCGGCGAAGACCCACAGTCCGTCGACATCGTCGTGCTTGGCCAGCACGCCGGCAAGTTCGGCCGTGCGGCCAGTGACGATGTTGATGGCGCCGGCCGGAACGTCGGAATATTCGATGACCTGATAGAGATCGGTCGCCAGCAGCGGATAGCGCTCGGACGGCACTGCCACCACCGTGTTGCCCATCGCCAGCGCCGGTGCGACCAGCGAGATCAGACCCAGCAGCGGCGAGGTGTCAGGCGCGACGATGCCGACCACGCCGACCGGCTCATGCAGTGCCAACGTGACAGCGCGCGCTGGCGGCTGGTGCACGCGGCCCTCGAACTTGTCGGCAAGACCGGCATAGAGGAACAGGCGTTCGATCGACTGCTCGACCTCGTCGCGCGCCGCCTTGGCGGAGACGCCCGTGAGTTGCACGAGACGCGCCGAGAACTCGCCGGCGCGGCCGGAAAGGTTCTCGGCCAGATAATAGAGCACCTGGCACCTGTTATAGGCGGTCGCCTCCGGCCATGCCTTGCAGGCGCGGGCGGCGGAGACGGCATCGCGGATGTCCTTGCGGCTGCCGAGACCGACCTCGCCGGCAAGCTTGCCCTTGGCGGTGGCGACCGCCAGCGAGTAATTGCCGTCCGGGCGAACCTGCTTGCCGCCGATGAACAGCTTTGCCGTGCGGTCGATCGCGTCGCCGTCGGATTGCTCGACCGGTTGCGCCGAGATCGTCGCCGGCTTGATGACCGGGCCGAGCGGCAGTTTCGCCGCGAGATATTCGAACATGCCCTCGCGTCCGCCCTCGCGTCCGAAGCCGCTTTCGCGATAGCCGCCGAAGCCACAGGCGGCGTCGAACATGTTGGTGCCGTTGACCCAGACGACGCCTGCCTTCAGCTGCGGCGCGACATGCAAAGCGAGGTTGACGTTTTCGCTCCACACCGAAGCCGCCAGCCCATAGCGCGTGTTGTTGGCAAGCTCGATCGCTTCCTCGGTGTTGCGGAAGGTCATGGTCGCCAGCACCGGGCCGAACACCTCCTCCTGCGCCAGGATGTTAGCCGGCGAAACACCTGTGGCGAGCGTCGGCAGATGATAGTAGCCGGTGGACGGCAGCGCCGCATCCGGCTGCCAGCAGACGGCGCCCTGTCTGGCGCCCTCGGCAACCAGACCCTTGACCCGGTCGAGCTGTGTCAAGTCGACCAGCGGGCCGATGTCGGTGTTCTTGTCGAGCGGGCTGCCGACGCGCAGCCGGCTCATCCGCGCCTTGACCTTGGCGATCAAGGCATCGGCAATGCCTTCCTGCACCAAGAGCCGCGATCCGGCGCAGCAGACCTGGCCCTGGTTGAACCAGATGCCGTCGACCAAGCCTTCGACCGCGCTGTCGAGATCGGCGTCCTCGAAGACGATGAAGGCCGACTTGCCGCCGAGCTCCAGCGACAGTTTTTTCCCGGTCCCCGCCGTGGCTTTCCTGATGACCTTGCCAACCTCGGAAGAGCCGGTGAAGGCGATCTTCTGGATGCCGGGGTGGTTGACGATGGCCGCGCCGGCCTCAGGCCCGCCCTGGACGATGTTGACGACGCCTTTCGGTACGCCGGCGCGCTCACAGATTTCGGCGAACAGGATTGATGTCAGCGGCGTGAACTCGGCCGGCTTCAGCACCACCGTGCAGCCGGCGGCGAGTGCGGGCGCGATCTTCCAGGCCAGCATCAGCAGCGGAAAATTCCACGGGATGATCTGGCCGACGACGCCGACACCCTTGTGGCCGGGGAAATCCCTGTCCAGCGCCTGTGCCCAGCCGGCATGGTGGATGAAATGACGGATCGCCAGCGGCACGTCGATGTCGCGGCTTTCGCGGATCGGCTTGCCATTGTCGATTGTCTCAAGCACCGCGAACAGGCGCTGATGGCGCTGCATGGCGCGGCCGATGGCATAGAGCACTTTGGCGCGTTGGTAGCCTGAAAATGCCGACCATTTCGGCAGCGCCTTGGCGGCCGCCGCAACCGCCGCGTCGATGTCGGCGGCAGTGGCGTCCGCGACCTTGGCCAGCAGCGTGCCGGAAGACGGTTCGCTGGTGTCGAAAGTCTTGCCGCCGGACGCGGCTTTCCACTCGCCGCCGATGAACAGCGCCTTGCCGAAATCGCGCGCGGCAAGCCATGCATCGGCCTCGTTGCGAGCTTCCGGCGCCGGGCCGTAATCCATGGCGTGATAGCGGTCGAGAATGTTCATGGATCGCTCCAGATAATTGTCTTGGAAGGCGTTCTTTCGCGCGAAAGAACTCCACGTTCAAAGCTTTAGCCCGATCCCTATGCCATTGCGTGGCGATGATTGGCCGAATAGTGACCGGTCAGATGGTGCTCGAGCTGGCGCTCGATGTCGGTCAGCAGGCTCGATGCGCCGAAGCGGAACAGCTCGGGCTCCAGCCACGGCCGTCCGAGTTCTTCCTTCATCAGCACCAGCCAGTCGAGCGAGGCCTTGGCAGTGGAAATGCCGCCGGCCGGCTTGAAGCCGATGAGGTAGCCGGTTTCCTCGAAATAGGCCCTGATGGCGCGCACCATGGCGAGGCCGACGGGCAGCGTCGCGTTGACGCTCTCCTTACCGGTCGAGGTCTTGATGAAATCGGCACCCGCCATCATCGCCACCATCGAAGCCAGCATGACATTGCGCAGCGTGGCGAGGTCGCCGGTGCCGAGGATGACCTTCAGATGCGCGTCACCGCAGGCGGCGCGCATCGAGACGATCTCATTGTAGAGCTCCCGCCACTTGGCCCCGAACACCAGCCCGCGCGGAATGACGACGTCGATCTCGTCGGCGCCGTCGCGGACCGATGCCTCGATCTCCTGCAGGCGGGTCGACAGCGGTGCGAGGCCATGCGGAAAGGCGGTGGAGACGGCGGCGACATGGATGCCGGTGCCGCGCACGGCATCGACGGCGGTGGAGACGAAGGGGTGATAGACGCAGACGGCCGCCGGGCGGATCGGTTCACCAGCAATGCCGAGACCCTCGACGATGTCGCGGCGGAACGGGTTGATCGCCTTGGCGCAGAGCCGGCGCACGCGCTCCTCGGTGTCGTTGGAATTCAGCGTCGTCAGATCCATGCAGGCGACGGCGCGCAGCAGCCAGGCCGCCTGGTTGTCGGCCTTGATCGAGCGCCGTTTGGTCAGGCTGGCGACGCGCCGCTCCAGCGCCGAGCGATTGACGCCGCGCACCGATTCCATGAAGCCGAGGTCGAGCTTCATGCCGGGATTGCGCGCGATGCGATGGTCCAGCGGAACGGCTGTGTTGGCGGCGGCACGCGCGGGCAGCGGCGTCACCTTGGTGCCGAGATCGGCTTCGCGGATTGTGCTGCTCATCTCCTGCCCTTTCATTCAGCGACGTGTGCTTATGTCTTGGTGCGTATCGTTTTCCCAAAACCGCTCGACACTTTTGGGCGACACGCACGAAGATAGCCCGTGAAGTCGCACTTCACGAGTCCTTCAGGCGGTCATAACCGAAAAAGGCGGCGAAAGCAGCCAATTTTTGACCACGTGGTCAAAACGCAGAATTGAAATGCTGAGTGCTGCTCAGCCGACGAAGGCGCGCTCGACCACGAAAGTCGCCGGATGGCTCAGCGAGCCTTCGACGAAGCCGAGGCTTTCGGCCAGCTCCTTGACGTCCTTCAGCATATGCATCGAGCCGCAGATCATGATGCGGTCGGTTTCCGGATTGAGCTTGTCGATGCCGAGATCGGTATAGAACTTGCCGGAGCCGATCAGCGCGGTGATGCGGCCCATGCGCTCCGATTCTTCGCGGGTCGTCGAGTTGTAGAGCGTGACGCGGCCGCCGGTCAGTTCGCCGATCAGCGGGTCGCTTTCCAGCGCCGCGACCAGTTCCTGGCCGTAGGTCAGTTCCGCATTGTCACGGCAGGTGTGGGTCAGGATGACCTGCTCGAACTTCTCGTAGGTGTCGGGGTCGCGCAGCAGGCTGGCGAAGGGCGCGATGCCGGTGCCGGTCGAGATCATGAACAGCCGCTTGGCCGGGGTCAGCGCGTCGACCACCAAAGTGCCGGTCGATTTCTGCCGCATGATGATCGTATCACCGACCTGGATCTTCTGCAGTTCCGAGGTCAGCGGGCCGTCCGGCACTTTGATCGAGAAGAATTCCAGCTCTTCGTCCCAGGCCGGGCTTGCCACCGAATAGGCGCGGTACACCGGCTTCTCGGCATTGGGCAGGCCGATCATGACGAACTCGCCGGAGCGGAAGCGCAGCGACCGCGGACGGGTGATGCGGAACGAGAACAGCCGGTCGGTGTAGTGCTTCACCGAGACGACGGTTTCGGCGTAGACGTTGGCCGGAATCGGGAATTGCAGCGGGCGGGCGCCGACGGTGTTGAGAGCGGATGTGGTGTTCATCAAATCCAACCTTCTGGCCCAACTGTGGATGCGGGCGCCAAACCTTCACCTGCGCGCCCGAACCATTCAGGTCCCGGCGTGCTGTTCGCACACTCCAAAGCGGCAAGCTCTTGTGTCCCGAATTTATTAGTATACAAACGATATTTGCGTCAAGATGCTCCCTTAAAACAGCTTTCCAAACTGACGCATATCCGTAGTCCGCGCATTTCGGGTTTCGACGATGGAAGAGAATTTTTCGGCGCAAGCACATGATTCCCTGGGAAATGTCGTTGCCGGTATCGATGTCGGCGGTACCTTCACCGACCTGCTCCTGATCGACGGACGCGACGGCGGCAGGGTGCATATCGCCAAGACCCCGACCACGGTCGACAACCAGGCGTTCGGCGTCGTTTCGGCACTCGGCGCCACCGGATTTCCGATCGACGGCATCGACCTGATCGTGCATGGCACGACAACCACCACCAATGCGGTGCTCGAACGCCGGCTGGCGAAAACCGGCATGATCACCACGCGCGGCTTTCGCGACGTGATCGAGCTTGGCCGACGGACACGGCCGCAGGCCTATGGCATGACCGGCAGCTTCGTGCCGATCATTCCGCGCAATCTGCGGCTCGAAGTGTCGGAGCGCGTCGAGGCGTCGGGGGTGATCCGCACGCCGCTCGACGAGGCGGAAATGCGCGAGGCGGTGAAGACGCTGATCGCGGCCGGCTGCGAATCCCTCGTCATCCATTTCCTGCATTCCTACGCCAACCCGGCGCATGAGCGGCGCGCCGCCGAAATCGCCGCCGAATTCTGGCCGAACGGCTACATCACGGCGGGTCACGCGCTGCTGTCGGAAGCGCGCGAATTCGAGCGCGGCGTCACCGCCTCGGTCAACGCCTCGGTGCAGCCGATCCTCGAGCGTTATGTCGAGCGGCTGCGCAAGGAATTGGCTGCAAAGGGCTATGCCCGCGATTTCCTGATCATGAACGGCAATGGCGGCATGATCTCGGCCCGCTTCGTCACACGTGAATCGGCCAAGACGGTGATGTCCGGTCCGGCCTCGGGCGTCATCGCCGCCGCCTATACCGGAAAGCGCGCCGGCTTCGAAAACCTCGTCACCTACGACATGGGCGGCACCTCCACCGACGTGGCGCTGATCCGCAACGCCGAGCCGGCTGTCTCGAACGAGATCGAGATCGAATATGCGATGCCTATCCACGTGCCGATGGTGGCGGTGCACACGGTCGGCGCCGGCGGCGGCTCGATCGCCCGTGTCGATGCGGCCGGCCTGATCCAGATCGGTCCGGAAAGTGCCGGCGCCAATCCTGGCCCGATCTGCTACGGGCGCGGCGGTCTCGAGCCGACCATCACCGACGCCAATCTTGTGCTCGGCCGGCTGGCGCCCAAGAAGCTGCTGGCGGTCGAAAATCCCGTCACGTCAGAGCGCGTCACCAGCATATTCAAGGACAAGATCGGCAAGGCGACCGGCCTGTCCGGCGTCGAGGCAGCGGGTGCGGTGCTGCGGCTGGGCAACATGAAGATGGCCGGCGCCATCCGCATGGTCTCGGTGTCGCGCGGCCACGATCCGCGCGATTTCGCGCTGTTCGCCTTTGGCGGTGCCGGCCCGCTGCACGCCACCGCCCTAGCCCGCGAGCTCGGCCTGCCCCGGGTATTGGTGCCGGCGCGGCCCGGCATCACCAACGCGCTTGGCTGCGTCGTCGCCGATCTGCGCCACGACTTCGTCAACACCATCAACCAGCCAGTGTCGGTGCTCGACGAAACCGAGCTTCACGCTGTATTGGAACGGCACCGAAACGAAGGCGAGGAGCTGATCGGCAAGGAAGCGGTGAAGCCGGAGACGATCCGCGTCACGCACTCCGCCGATATGCAGTTCGTCGGCCAGACCCACATCATCAACGTGCCATTGCCGTCGTCGTCAGTGACGCGGGCGGCGCTGCAGCAGCTTTTCGAAAAGGCTTATTTCGCCCGCTTCAAGGTCGAATTGCCGGAAATCCGCGCCAATCTCGTCAACCTCAACACCTCGGTCACGGGCGTGCGTCCGGCGATCGATCTGTCGCGGCTGATCGATCCGGCCGGGCGCGCAACAACGCTCGACGAGGCGCGACGAGAAATCCGGCCGGTCTGGTACGCTGGGCGCTGGCACGACACACCGGTCTATAGCAGGGAAAAGCTGCCGCTCGACGCGGTCATCGAAGGGCCGGCGATCCTCGAACAGATGGACGCCACCACCGTGCTCGAACCCGGCGACCGCGCACGCTGCGACGCCGACGGCAACATCATCATCGACATTGGCGAGGCCTGATATGGCAAAGCTCGACGCCATCACGCTTTCGGTCCTTCAGGCGGCGCTGCAGCAGGTCTGCGACGAGATGGACCTGACGTTCTCGCGCGCCGCCTTCTCGCCTGTCATCGCCGAAGCCAACGACCGTTCCGACGGCATCTATTCGGCCGTCGACGGTTCGCTAATCGCGCAAGGCAGCCAGGGCCTGCCGGTGTTCGTCGGCGTCATGCAGTATTCGACCAGGACGGTGATCGAGATGATCGCCGATGGCCGCTGCTTGGCTCCGGAGCCGGGCGACATCTACATCGTCAACGATCCCTATCTCGGCGGCACGCATCTGATGGACGTGCGCTTCGCCATGCCGGTCTATCGCGACGGCAAGATCTTCTGCTGGCTGTCCAACACTGGCCACTGGCCCGACATTGGCGGCTCGGTGCCGGGCGGGTTTTCAGCCTCGGCAACGGCGGTCGAGCAGGAAGGCCTGAGGTTGCCGCCGGTGAAGCTGTTCAAGAAGGGCGTGCTCGATCCAGAGATCTACGCCATCATCTGTTCCAACATCCGCGTCGCCGACCAGCGCATCGGCGACATCAGGGCCCAGGCTGCGGCCCTGCTGATCGGTCAGGACAGGCTCAACGGAATCCTGGATCGTTACGGTGACGAAACTGTTGTCGAGGCGATCGCCGAATTGCGCCGCCGCGCCGCCGAGCAGATGCGCGCCAACATATCAGCCATCCCCGACGGCACCTACAGTTCCAAGGCGTTCGTCGATTCCGACGGGGTGGTCAACGAGCCGCTGACCATCGCGCTCGCCGTCGAGAAACAGGGCGACACGCTGACCTTCGATTTCGCCGGCTCGTCAAAGCCGTGCGCCGGACCGATGAACAGCGTGCTGGCGACGACCCTGTCCTCGGTCTATCTGGCCATGCGCCACATTTTCCCCGACGTGCCGATCAGCGCCGGCGCTTTCGAGCCGCTGATCGTCAAGCGACCGGAAGGCACCTTCCTTGACGCCAAATATCCGCGCCCGGTCTCCGGCTGTGCGGCCGAAGTCTCGCAGCGCATCGCCGAGGCGGTGTTCGCGGCGATGGTGCAGGCGTTGCCGGAGAAGGTGACGGCCGCCCCCGCCGGCTCCAGCGGCAATTTCGCGCTCGGCGGCAATGATCCCGCGCGCGGCCGCGACTACGTCATGTACCAGATCTCCGGCGGCGGCTATGGCGGCAATTCAAGCCATGACGGCCTGACCAATGGCTGCTCGACCATCGGCATTTCCAAATCGCCGCCGGTCGAGATCATGGAACAGGCTTTTCCTGTGCTCTACCGCCACTATGCCTTGCGCGAAGGCTCCGGTGGCGCCGGCAAACATCGCGGCGGCTTCGGCCTCGCCTATGAGGTCGAGATCCTGCGCGGCGATGCCCGCGCCTCCTTCGTCATGGATCACGGCCGTTTCGGCCCGCAAGGCGCGCTCGGCGGCAAGGATGGTGCGGTCAACACGGTGACGGTCTTCCGCGGCGGTGAGGAACATGTGCCGGCGCATCTCTCCAAGGAGCAGGACATCGCGCTTAAGGCGGGAGATCGGGTCAGGGTCGGCACGCCGGGCGGCGGCGGCTATGGCGATCCGCTTGAGCGGAATGCCGATCTGGTGCTGCGCGATGTGGCGCTGGGGTACTACACGCCAGCGGAAGCCAGCGAAAAATTCGGCGTGGTCCTCTCGGGCGAGCTCGCGATTGACCGGAAAGCGACGGACAAGCAGCGCGCCGGCTGACGCACCGCCATTGCAACGGCTTGGTCCGTTCGCCGCGCCGCGATCGCCTGGCGCATGTCGTTTCCGTCTCCTTCGTACAAGGTCCGCGACAGGGGCCTCGACGAGCAATGGGTAGGACTGATCCTCGACGGCGACAAACCGGCCGCGACCGATGCGAGGGTTCTGGCTCATGGCGAGGATGCCGGTGCGGTCACCTATAGCGACCACGGTTATTCTCTCGGCAAGGTGCCACCGCGCATCTGCGGCTGCCGTTCACCGCTGTTGGTACGCAGCTCAGCGTCGACATCGACGGCAAGCCCACACGCGCGGTGGTGGCGCCGATACCGTTCTTCGATCCGGAGGGCGTTAGGTTGCGAGGCTAACTCGGCTAGTCCCAAAGCGTCATAGTGGCCAACCCTAGGCGCTGCCCCTCACCTGCCTGCCGGCATCCACTCCCCGTATAGTGACGGGGAGAGGGGCGCTGTCGTTGACGATTTCGCCAGTTACCAGCGTTACAGGAAGAATGTCGGCGTTACGGCCAGCCCCTCTCTCCCCGTTCTACGGGGAGAGATGTCCGGCAGGACAGTGAGGGGCGGCGCCAACGGTAGAAGGCCTCGGCCGAACCGAATGTTCAGCCGCTGACCATTATCTCCGGTCCAGCCTCGCCACCAGACGGTCCCCTACCCACTGGATGCCGCAGACCAGGATGATCAGCACGATCACCACGGCGATCATCACCGAGGTCTCAAAGCGCTGGTAGCCGTAGCGGATGGCGAGGTCGCCGAGGCCGCCGGCGCCGATGGCGCCGGCCATGGCGGAGGCGCCGATCAGCGTCACCAGCGTGACCGTGAAGCCGGCGACGATGCCGGGCAGGGCTTCGGGCACCAGCACCTCGCGAATGATCGTCCAGCGGTTGCCGCCCATGGCCCGCGCCGCCTCGATCAAGCCGTGGTCGACCTCGCGCAGCGACACTTCGGCGATGCGCGCATAGTAGGGCGTGGCGGCGATCGACAGCGGCACGATCGCCGCCCAGGTGCCGATCGAGGTGCCGACGATCAGCCGCGTCACCGGGATCAGCGCCACCAGAAGGATGATGAAGGGCACCGAGCGGAAGCCGTTGATGACGGCGCCAAGCGCCCGGTTCACCCACAGGCTCTCGGCAATGCCGCCACGTTCGGTGGCAATCAACGCCAGGCCGAGCGGCAGGCCGAAGACCAGCGAGATGAGGCCGGACGCGGCCGTCATCAGCACCGTTTCCCAGATCGAACGCAGCAGAAGCTCAAACAGGATTGGCGACATGGCCAAGCACCTCCACCCGCGCCTGGCGGGCCTTCAGGAATGTGATGATTTCGGCGAGATGGTTTGCATCGCTGCCCGGAACAGAAAGGAACAGCGTCCCGACGGGCCGCTGCTGGATATGGTCGATGCCGCCATGGACAAGGCGGAATGCGCCTGGAATAGCAGTGGCGAGGTCGGACAGCAGCGGGCCGCTTGCCGCCTCGCCGGCCACGTCCACGCGCAGGATCGTCTCCGCGCCGGCCGCCGGCAGCAGCCGGGCCGCCAGTTCGGCCGGCAGCTGCGGCCGGGTGGCGCCGAGCAGGCTTTTTGTGATGTCGGAGCGCGGGTCGGCGAACACCGACCACACCGGCCCTTGCTCGACGATGCGCCCGGCATCGATCACCGCCACCCGGTCGGCGATCGAGCGGATCACTTCCATCTCATGGGTGATCAGCAGGATGGTCAGGCCAAGCCGCCGGTTGATGTCCTTGAGCAGCGCGAGAATGGAGCGCGTCGTCTCCGGGTCGAGCGCCGAGGTCGCTTCGTCCGACAGCAACAGCGCCGGGCGCGCGGCAAGCGCCCTGGCGATGCCGACGCGCTGCTTCTGGCCGCCCGACAGCGATGCCGGATAGGCTTTTGCCTTCTCCGACAGACCGACGAGATCGAGCAGCTCGGCCGCGCGTGCCAACCGCTCGGCCCTCGGGCGGCCTTCGAGCTTGAGCGGCAGCGCCACATTGTCCTCGACGGTCTTGGCCGACAAAAGGTTGAAATGCTGGAAGATCATGCCGATGCGCCGGCGCAGCGGCTGCAGGTCGCGCTCGCCGAGCCGACTGATCTCGCGGCCCTCGATGAACACCTCGCCGGAGTCAGGCCGCTCCAGCCCGTTCAGGCAGCGGATCAGCGTCGACTTGCCGGCGCCGCTACGGCCGATGATGCCGAGGATCTCGCCCTTGCGCACGGTCAGCGAAATGCCGTCGAGCGCCGCGGTCGCGCCGAAGCGGCGCTTCAGGTCGACAAGGCGCACGACATCTTGCTGTGTTGCGCTGGCCTGCTCCGTGGTCTCGGCGGTCAAGGTAAAGTGCTGGTTCATGGGCGGATCCTGAAAATACGAGTGCGGCCCGCGCGTGGCGCGGACCGCCTTGCAGTCAAAGCTGACGCTTTAGCGCCTGTATGTCCTCAATAGGCGCTGAGGCCGGTGCCCTTGTAGACCTTGTCGAACTCGGCTTTCACCGCCTCGTTCTGGTACGAAGCCACCAGCGTCTTCACCCAGGCCTCGTTCTCGTTGCCGGTCTTCACCGCGATGAAGTTGCGGTACGGATTGTCGGCAATGGGCTCCTGCGCGATGCGGTTTTCCGGCGTCAGCCCGCTTTTCAGCGCCCAGTCGGTGTTGACCACGGCGGCATCGAGATCCTCCACCGAGCGGCCGACGATACCGGCGTCGAGTTCCTTGATCACCACCTTCTTGGCATTCTCGGCGATGTCGGCGGTGGTGGCCAAGATGCCGGTCCCGTCCTTCAGCTTGATCACGCCTTCATTCTGCAAGACGCGCAGTGCCCGGCCTTCATTGGACGGGTCGTTCGGCACGCCGATGACCGCGCCCTCGGGCAGCTCGGCGACCTTTGTGTACTTCTTCGAGTAGAGGCCGATCGGCCAGACGCCGGTGTAGCCGACCCGGACGATGTGATAGCCTTGCGTCTTGATCTGGTTGTCGAGATAGGGCTGGTGCTGGAAGGCGTTGGCGTCGATTTCGCCACGCTCCAGCGCCTCGTTGGGCTGGGTGTAGTCGTTGAACACCACGGTCTCGATGGCGAGGCCCTTTTCGGCCGCCTGGGCGACGACGACCCGCCAGACATCCTCGTCCTCGCCGCTGATGATGCCGACCTTGATCGCCTTCTTGTCTTCGGCGAACGACACGCTGGGCGCCATCAGGCTGCCGACCGCGACGGCCGATGCGAACAGCAGAGCAAGGCCGCTGCGCCGGTTGACGGTTGACCAAAGGGAAGATGGCAAAGTGTTCTTGAAGTCGGACATGATTGATCTCTGCGGTTGTGAAGTCATGGCAGCCAGGCGGATTGCCTAGCCTTGGTCACATCCTCAGAAATTCTATCGATTATATCAAAGAACGTGTTTCGCCGTTCTCGTCAAAGCCGGGAATATTCTCTCAAAAATTTGAAGAGCGTGAGCAAAAGACGCCGCCTGACAGGCCGCAGTGGGTCGCGGTGCGATCCTGTACCCTCGAGAGGAGATCAGATTCGGAGATGGCTCAGCGCCCATATCGACCTTGTCATCGAGATTGGCCGAATACTCGATCGAGAAGTGAGGCACGGCGCGTCGTTCCCAGGGTTATTGCTTTGTTGTAGTTAACGCGTTAATTACATGCGGCATCCACGAAGTCAAGTCTTGCATCGGGCTTGGCGCAACGATACGGGATGGCAGGAACGGGCCTTGGCTGAGGGAAGGTCTGTTTTCGATCGCAAGCCAGTGTGGGGAGACTGTTTTTCTTGCTGCCTGAAAACACCCGTCGTTCCCTGCCGATGGCGCTCCTTCACGCCCGCGAAGCGGTGATGGCGCGGTTTCGCCCGATGCTCGCGGCGCATGACGTGACCGAACAGCAATGGCGCGTGCTGCGTGTGTTGAGCGAAGCCGGCCCGGTCGAGGCGACGGAGCTTGCCGATCGCGCCTCGGTGCTGCCGCCCAGCCTGACGCGCATCATCAAGGCGCTCGAGGGGCGGAAATTCATCACCCGCAACAAGGCGGAAGGCGACGGCCGCCGCGTCGTGCTGACAATCGCCCCGGCCGGCTCCGCTTTGATCGACGCCCTGTCGCCCGAGCGGCGCGTCATCTATGACGATATCGAACAGCGTTTTGGCCACGACAAGCTTGAGCAACTGCTCGATCTCCTGGAAAGCCTGATCGACGGCGAGGGCTGAGACAGTTCAGCACCTCCGCGCGGAAGTTTTGACTGGTCGCCTGCGTTACAGGCCGCATGCCTTGAAGATTGGCGGAAACATCAATCGCTTCGTCATCCTATGGCGGAGCAAGGAGCGAAGCGACGCGGCGCAGACCGTAGGATGACGAAGTTGGGGGGAGGCTTCGGCCAACTTCGAATGTTCGTGTAGCGCTACCAGCGAAAACTCACCCGCCAAAGCTGCCAAGCCGCGTCGGCTGTGTATAGTTGCGATCGACATAGAGCATGTGGTCACGCGTCAGCACGTTGACGCAGAAGCGCCGGTTGGACAGGAACACCCTTGTCGGCACGGAAATCTTCCGATCGCATCTTGGATCCTCCCTTAACGCGTTAACTATGGCGTTGGTTGCCAGAAATGCCCGCGCAAACGTTCATCTTGGCCAGGTCGCGGCGCACAAACATCCGCAGATGGGCCAGATCACCTATTGGACCGGCGGCTCCGGCACCTACCGCATTGAAGACCGGTCCTGGGACTTTTCCGCGCCCGCCGTCAGCTTCGTTGCCGAGTACGATCGTGCATGGCTTCTCGATCGGGCCGGGCGCCGACGTCATCGTCGTGTCGGTCGCCGACGATGCGCTCGCCGCCCGTGGCCACTTTTTCGTGAAGCCGCACGGGTTGATCCAAGCGCCTGTTTGCCTAGGTAAAAGGAGCGGCGGGCGCCACGCAAATCCCACAATCGGTATGACATTTTCCTGTATTCGAAAGCTTGCCCTTCCTGTTCTGTTCGTCGGCATGCAATCCTCCTGTGTCATTCCCGACGATACGTCGCGCGTCGCCAAGGTTGACCCCACGGTGGCGGCGGCTCGCAAGGAGATGGTCGGCCTCAGCGAAGCCGACGTCCGGATGTGCGCGGGGTTTCCGACCGCCACCGCTGACGCTGGCCGATCGGGCCAGATCTGGACCTATAAGCGCGTCGTTCAGCGCGGCAATCTCAGCATTGTCGTCCCAACCCTGGCGGTAGGCGCGATCCCGGTGGTCGGCGGCTCCGTCAATGTCGCTCCAGGCGGCTATTGCGACACGCAAATTCGCATGGTCGACGGCCGCGTTGCCGAAGTTGCCTACGCCGGCGACAACAATCTGCCGAACAGCCGCGACGCGCTTTGTGTCAGCACGGTGGACGCCTGCTTGGCCTATGCCCGCCAACACAGTCAGAGGCCGGCGGCCAGATAGCTGGCGGCAACGAGACAGCGATGGCAGCCAGTGGGTGTCGCACGCGGATATCGTTGGGGCTTGACTGACCGCCCCTACCGAATAGGTTAGCCATCGGAAAAATACCGGCTCTGATCGCCGGGCGGCAAATATGCCTCGTATGCCTCGCCCTCCGGCGCTGGCTGCGGGGCATTGTCATTTCTAGGGGATCTGTTTGAAACGGCGCATCGAGATCGGCATCCTCTATTCCCGCTCGGGGAGCTACCAGCTCGTGTCCGATGCGTGCCGCATGGGCGCCATGCGCGCGATCGCCGACATCAACGCCGACCGGAGCTCAGGCATCGAGCTGGTGCCGGTCGAGCGCGATCCGCAAAGCAATGCCGACCGCTACGCGACGCTCTGCGAGGACATCTTCAAGACCAGCAGCGCGCGCCATGTCGTCGGCTGCGTCACCTCCTGGAGCCGCAAGGAGACGATCCCGGTCTTGGAGAAGGCGGGCGGCATGCTCTGGTACGCCTGCCCCTACGAGGGCTTCGAGGCCAACGAGCATGTCGTCTACATGCACGCCTGCCCCAACCAGCATCTGGTGCCGTTGATGGCGCATGTCGTGCCGCGCTTCGGCGCCAACGGCTTCCTGCTCGGCTCGAACTATATCTGGGGCTGGGAGATGAACCGCGTCGCGCGCGACCTGATCGCCGATGCCGGCGGCAAGGTCCTGGGCGAGCGCTATCTGCGCATCGGCGAGACCGACGTGTCGCGCCTGATCGCGGAGATCCGCGCCACGCGGCCGAACTTCGTCCTCAACAATTTGATCGGAACCTCGTCCTACGCCTTCCTGGCGGCCTATCGCGACCTCGCGGCTGAGGATCCAGCCTTCAGCCCGGAAGCCTGCCCGGTCATCTCCTGCAACCTCACCGAGGGCGAGCTGCCGGCGATCGGTGTATCAGGCAAAGGGCATTTGTCGGTTGGGCCGTATTTCGCGCCACGCCCGGCCGCATTCGCCTCGTCCTTCGAGGCCGCGGCCTATGCCTCCGTGCAAGTGATGGCCGACGTGCTCTCCAGCGATCCCGAGGCCGGCCCGGCGGAATTCTCCAAAGCCTTCGCCGAACGGCGCTTCTCCACCCGGCTAGGGCCGATCGCCATCGACGCCCACTCCCAGCACGCCACGCTGCCCGTGATCATCGGGCGCATCGCGGACGGCTTCTTCGAGGTCGTCAGCCGTGAGGACGAGGTCGCGCCGGACCCTTATCTGTCGCGCTACGACCCCGCCAAAACGTTCGGCCGTCCGCGCCTGAGGGTGGTGTCGTGACGAGGACGCCGCGCATCCCCAATCTCGGTGGCGCCAGGGCCTTCATCCTGCATCGCCCGCATCCGACGGTGCAGGCCATCACCCGGCAATTGTCGGCGATCGGCCTGATCACGCTGGACTGCTGGCCCGAACTGCCGCCCGAGGCATTGGCGGCCGATTTCGTCTTCTTCGACGCCGATCTCGGCTTTGACGAGCAATTTCCGTGGAAGCCGGGCGAAGCGCCGATGCCGCTGGTGGCGCTGATCGGTTCCGAGGCGCCGGGCCGCATCGAATGGGCGCTGTCGCACAAGGCCGATGCGCAACTGCTGAAGCCCGTCGGCAATGCCGGCGTTTATAGCGCGCTGCTGATCGCGAGGCAGAGTTTCGAGGCGCGAAAACACCTGGCCAGCGAGATCGCTTCGCTTCGCCAGCGTGTCGCCGAGCGCCAGACCATCGTGCGCGCGGTGGCTGCACTGTCGAAAGGCACCGATGACGAGCGCGCCTATGCGCGGCTGCGCTCGTTGGCGATGAGCTGGCAGATCAGCGTCGAGGACGCCGCGCGCCGGATCGTGGCGATGACAAGCGAGGAAGCAACGGGGGAAGAGGGCGGCGATGACCAGTCCCATCGCGCCTGATCTCCCGGCGGCCGGGCGCATGCCGGTCAAGCCGCGCGCCGGCGTCTGGCGCCGTCTGGTCAAACGCCGTCTGGCCATGCTCGGCCTGGTGATCGTCGCCATCGTCGTCGCCGGCGCCGTGCTGGCGCCGTGGCTGACCGGCTACGACCCAAACGAGCAGATGTTCGACGGCCTGACCATCGAGGGCTCGCCCTTGCCGCCGGATGCAAAATTCTGGCTTGGCACCGATCTGCTCGGCCGCGACCTCCTGACCCGCATCCTCTACGGCGCCCGCACCTCGCTGATCATCGGCATAGTCGCCAACGGCGTGGCGCTGTTCATCGGCACGCTGGTCGGCGTCACCGCGGGCTATTTCCGCGGCTGGATAGGCGGCGCGCTGATGCGCTTCACCGATCTGATGATGGCATTCCCGGCGCTGCTGCTCGCCATCTGCCTGGCGGCGGTATTCCAGCCCAGCCTGTGGATCGTCGCCATGGTCATCGCCCTGGTCAACTGGGTGCAGACCGCGCGCGTCATCTATACCGAAACCTCATCGCTCGCCGAGCGCGAGTTCATCGACGCCGAACGCACCATTGGGGCGAGCGCGCCGCGCATCCTGTTTCGCCACATCCTGCCGCATCTCCTGCCGACCATCATCGTCTGGGGCACGCTCGGCATTTCGACCACCGTGCTGCTCGAAGCGACGCTCTCCTTCCTCGGCATCGGCGTGCAGCCGCCTACCGCGTCCTGGGGCAACATCATCTTCGAGAACCAGACCTATTTCCAGGCGGCACCCTGGCTGGTGTTCTTCCCAGGTGCCGCGATCCTGGCGCTGGCGCTGGCCTTCAACCTGATTGGCGATGCGCTGCGCGACATCCTCGATCCGACGCAAAGAGGCCGGGCATGATCGCCTATCTCGGCCGCCGCCTCGTCCAGTCGCTGCTCATCCTGCTCGGCGTCTCGCTGATCACCTTCGCGCTGCTCTACCTCTTGCCCGCCGACCCGGTGCGACAGATCGCCGGCCGCAGCGCCACGCCGCAGACGGTCGAGAACATCCGCCAGCAGCTCGGCCTCGACCAGCCCTTCGTCGTCCAGTATTGGCGCTATCTGGTCAGGCTGCTCAGCGGCGATCTCGGCCGCTCCTACATCCAGCGCTCCGAGGTCACCGAGCTGATCGTCTCGCGGCTGCCGGCCAGCTTGCTGCTGATGGTAGGCGCCATCCTGTGCGAGCTGTTGCTTGGCCTCAGCATGGGCCTGATCGCCGCCGTCAAGCGCGGCACCGCCACCGACCAGACGCTGATGGTCGCCTCCTTCGTCGGCGTCTCGGCACCGCAATTCGTCGTCGGCCTGCTGCTGCTCTACGTCTTTGCCGTGCGGCTCAGCTGGTTTCCGATCGGCGGCTACGGCACCTGGCGTCATCTGGTGCTGCCGTCGCTGACCATGGGCATCCTCGGCGCCGGCTGGTACGCGCGCATGATGCGCTCGTCGATGATCGACGTGCTGCGCCAGGACTATGTCCGCACCGCGCGCGCCAAGGGCCTGGCGCGCCGCGCCATCCTCTTCCGCCATGCGCTGCCCAACGCCATCCTGCCGGTCATCGCCATGATCGGCATCGACATCGGCATCTTCATGGGCGGCATCGTCATCGTCGAAAGCGTATTCGGCTGGCCCGGCATCGGCCAACTGGCGTGGCAGGCCATCCAGCGGGTCGACATTCCGATCATCATGGGCGTCACGCTGGTGTCGGCCTTCGCCATCGTGCTCGGCAATCTGCTTGCCGACATCATCGCGCCGTTCATCGACCCCCGCATCAAGCTCAGATGACAACCGGACCTGAGCGAAAACAATACGACATGACTGAAACCAAACAGAGAAAGGGAACATAAAAATGAAAAAGTTTCTCGCATCCACGGTAGCGGCATCGGCGCTGGCGCTGATGCTCGGCATGACAAGCGCCCGCGCCGAGGAGACCGTCGATCCGAACGCCAAGCAGGGCGGCGCCATCACCCTCACCTACAAGGACGACGTCGCCACGCTCGATCCGGCGATCGGCTATGACTGGCAGAACTGGTCGATGATCAAGAGCCTGTTCGACGGGCTGATGGACTACGAGCCGGGCACCACCAACCTGAAGCCGGACCTCGCCGAAAGCTACGAGATCGCGCCCGACGGCAAGACCTTCACCTTCAAGCTGCGCCATGGTGTGAAATTCCACAATGGCCGCGAGATGACCGTCGACGACGTGAAATATTCGCTCGACCGCGTCACCAGTCCGAAGACCCAGAGCCCCGGCGCCGGCTTCTTCGGCTCGATCAAGGGCTATGACGATGTCGCCGCTGGCAAGGCCGAGAGCCTTTCCGGCGTCACCGTCGTCGATCCCTACACGGTCAAGTTCGAGCTGACCCGTCCCGATGCCACCTTCCTGCATGTCATGGCCATCAACTTCTCACATGTCGTGCCGAAGGAAGAGGTCGAGAAATACGGCGCCGATTTCGGCAAGCATCCGGTCGGCACCGGTGCCTTCAAGCTCGCCGAATGGACGCTCGGCCAGCGCATCGTCTTTGAGCGCAATGCGGACTACTGGCACAAGGGGCTGCCGCATCTGGACAAGATCACCTTCGAGATCGGCCAGGAGCCGATCGTGGCGCTGCTGCGCCTGCAGAAGGGTGAGATCGACGTCCCCGGCGACGGCATTCCGCCAGCCAAGTTCCAGGAGGTGATGGCCGATCCCGAGCAGAAGGCGCGCGTCGTCGAAGGCGGTCAGCTGCACACCGGCTACGTCACCATGAACACCACCATGGCGCCGTTCGACAATGTGAAGGTGCGCCAGGCGGTCAACATGGCGATCAACAAGGCGCGCATCATCCAGATCATCAACGGTCGCGCGGTGCCGGCCAACCAGCCGCTTCCCCCGTCGATGCCCGGCTACGACAAGGAGTACAAGGGCTACCCCTACGACGTCGCCAAGGCCAAGGCGCTGCTTGCCGAAGCCGGCCATCCCGATGGGTTCGACACGCAGCTGTTCGCCATGAACACCGATCCCAACCCGCGCATCGCGCAGGCGATCCAGCAGGACCTGGCGGCGATCGGCATCAAGGCCAGCATCCAGTCGCTCGCCCAGGCCAACGTCATTGCCGCCGGCGGCGACAAGGCCGGCGCGCCGATGATCTGGTCCGGCGGCATGGCCTGGATCGCCGACTTCCCCGACCCGTCGAACTTCTACGGCCCGATCCTCGGCTGCGCTGGTGCGGTGCCGGGCGGCTGGAACTGGTCGTGGTATTGCAACAAGGATCTCGACGCCAAGGCGGCCGAGGCCGACTCGGTGGTCGATCCGGCCAAGGCCGGCGAGCGCGACAAGATGTGGAGCGCCATCTACGACAAGGTGATGGAGGACGCGCCCTGGGCGCCGGTCTTCAACGAGCAGCGCTTCACCATGAAATCGGCGCGCATGGGCGGCGCCGACAACCTCTATGTCGACCCGGTCCATATTCCGATCAACTACGACAATGTGTACGTAAAAGATGTGCAGTAGCTGCGACTACACCATCCACGGGCGCCATCATCATTTCGGCTGGGACAATTCGTTTGCCCCGGCCGAGCGGGTGGCGCCCGGCTCGACCATCGAGTTCCAGTGCCTCGATGCCGGCGGCGGCCAGCTGAGGCCCGACAGCACCGTTGCCGACGTCGCCAAGCTCGATTTCGCCATGGTCAATCCGGTGACCGGTCCGATCTTCGTCGAGGGTGCCGAACCGGGTGACGCGCTGAAGGTGACGATCGAGCTGTTCAAACCGTCCGGCTTCGGCTGGACGGCCAACATTCCGGGTTTCGGCCTGCTCGCCGACGAGTTCAAGGAGCCGGCGCTGAACATCTGGAAATATGACGCCGGTTCACTCGAGCCGGCGCTGTTCGGTAAAAACGCCCGCGTGCCGTTGAAACCGTTCGCCGGCACCATCGGCAACGCACCTGCCGAGATGGGCCACCACTCGGTGGTGCCGCCACGCCGCGTCGGCGGCAATCTCGACATCCGCGATCTCGCCGCCGGCACCACGCTCTATCTGCCGGTGGAAGTGGCGGGCGCGCTGTTTTCGGTCGGCGACACCCATGCCGCGCAAGGCGACGGCGAGGTCTGCGGCACGGCGATCGAAAGCCCGATGGATGTCGTGCTCAAGCTCGACCTGGTCAAGGATGCCAGGCTGAAGACGCCGCGCTTCACCACATCCGGCCCGGTGACGCGCCATCTCGACGCCAAGGGCTATGAGGTGACAACCGGCATCGGTCCTGACCTGATGGCCGGCGCCAGGGAAGCGGTTGCCCAGATGATCGATTTGCTTTCCGCTCGCTACAAACTCGACCCGGTCGAGGCCTATATGCTGGCCTCGGTCTGCGGCGATCTCCGCATCAGCGAGATCGTCGACATGCCGAACTGGGTGGTGTCGTTCTACTTCCCGCGCTGCGTGTTTGAATGAGAGGTCGGCGCCAAGGCACCCCCCTCTGCCCTGCCGGGCATCTCCCCCGCAAGGGGGGAGATCGGATGTCACGACGGGCTTCGCCACTTTTCAACAGTGACGAATGGACGCCGCGGCAAAACCGCCAATCTCCCCCCTTGCGGGGGAGATGTCCGGCAGGACAGAGGGGGGTGTGCCGGAGTAAATTCCTCTCGGGGTCACACGCGCAATGACCTCAACCCCCAAACCCATCCTCGACATCGCCAACCTCTCCGTCAGCGTGCGCGGCGAGGACGGCGAGCGCGAGGTCGTCTCCAACCTGTCGCTGACGCTGGCGCGCGGCGAAACGCTCTGCATTGCCGGCGAATCCGGCTCCGGCAAATCGATGACCGCGCTGGCGATCATGCAATTGCTGCCGCAGCCTGCCGCCCGGATTTCCTCCGGCACCATCCGGCTCGGTGAGACCGAGCTCACAGCGCTCGACGAGCATCGGATGCGGCGCATTCGCGGTGACCGCATCGCCATGATCTTCCAGGAGCCGATGACCTCGCTTAACCCGGTGCTGTCGATCGGCCGGCAGCTGACCGAATCCATCGAAGCGCACACCAGCCTGTCGCCAACCGAGGCCCGCCGGCGCGCCATCGAGGCGCTGAAGGCGGTGCGGATTTCCGAAGCCGAAAGCCGGCTAAAGCAATTTCCGCACGAACTCTCCGGCGGCATGCGCCAGCGCGTGATGATCGCCATGGCGCTGGCGCTCGAACCCGACGTGCTGATCGCCGACGAGCCGACGACGGCGCTCGACGTCACCGTGCAGGGCGAGGTGCTGGAACTGCTGCGCGACCTGCAGCGTCAGCATGGCACCAGCGTCATCCTCATCACCCACGACATGGGCGTCGTCGCCGAAATGGCCGACCGCGTCATCATCATGCGGCATGGCCGCATGGTCGAAGAGGGAAAAACATCAGACATCTTCGCCCGGCCGCGGGCCGACTACACGCGCGAGCTGCTTGCCGCCGTGCCGCGCATCGGCGGTGGCGTCGGCCGCCAGAAATCCAGGGATGCCGAGACGGTGACGCCGGCCAATGTCGCTGATGTCAACGATCTGCATGTCCGCTTCGATCTGCGTGGCGGCATCTTCGGCCGAGTCACCCGCCGCGTCCACGCCGTCGAAGGCGTCAGCTTTTCGATCGCGCCCAACGAGACGCTGGCGCTGGTCGGCGAGTCCGGCTGCGGCAAGTCGACCACCGCCAAGGCGCTGGCCGGATTGGTGCCTTACAGCGGCGACATCGTCATCGGTGACCGCAACCTGTCGGGCCTCGGGCGCGACGAGCGCAAGGCGGTGCGCCGTGACGTGCAGATGATCTTCCAGGACCCGTACGCCTCGCTCGATCCGCGCATGCGCGTCGGCGACCTCGTCGCCGAGCCGTTGCTGATCCATGGCATCGCGTCGAAGGAAGAGCGCAGCCAGCGTGTCGCGGGGCTGTTCGAGCGCGTCGGCCTGTCGGCCGACCAGATGGAGCTTTATCCGCATGAATTTTCCGGCGGTCAGCGCCAGCGCGTTTGTATCGCGCGCGCTCTTGCGCTGCGGCCGAAGCTGATCATCGCCGATGAAAGCGTCTCGGCGCTCGACGTCTCGGTCCAGGCGCGCGTGCTCGATCTGTTGAAGGAATTGCAGCGCGATTTCGGCGTCGCCTATCTCTTCATCTCGCACGACATGGCGGTGGTCGAGAACATTTCCGACCGCGTCGCCATCATGTATCTCGGCCAGATCGTGGAAATGGGCACGCGCGACCAGGTCTTTTCCAACCCGCGCCACCCCTATACAAGACGGCTGATCGAAGCCGTGCCGGTGCCCGACCCGGGCAAGCGAAGAAGCCGCTTCGCCCGCCTCGACAAGGAGATCCCGAGCGCCACCCGCAAGATCGGCGAGGCGCCGCTGAAGCTGGCGCTAATGGATGTCGGCAACGGCCATCTGGTCGCCGCGGAGGGCTGAGCACGTCGTAGCGGCGCCGGAATTCCAGCAGCTCGGGACGACCGCCGCGACGCCCGGGCGGTTCACATGTTGGTGTTTCATCTCGGGCTCATGGCCGGCATTATGCCGCCAAAGCGGCATCGCCTCGAATATGAAATTCGCCATTGCCCCTTGCCGTCCATCCCCATTTTCCTCATGTTCAGTTGTGCTTTGCAGATGATCGATCGTAGGGGGCGGCCGGATTCATCGTAATGGGAGGAAGTAGACCATGAAGGCATGTTATCTCGTTTCTGCCGCCCTTCTCGCCGCGGCCGCGATCCCCGCCTCGGCCGCCGAGATTTCCGACGGCAAGGTCAAGATCGGTATCCTCAATGACCAGTCGGGCGTCTATGCCGATTTCGGCGGCAAGTGGTCGGTCGAGGCGGCCAGGATGGCGGTCGAGGATTTCGGCGGCAAGGTGCAGGGAGCGTCGGTCGAAATCATCAGCGCCGACCACCAGAACAAGCCTGACATCGCCTCCAACGTCGCGCGGCAGTGGTACGACACCGAACAGGTCGATGCCATCATGGAACTGACGACCTCTTCGGTGGCGCTCGCGGTCCAGGGGATTTCCAAGGAAAAGAAGAAGATCGATATCGTCACCGGTGCGGCGACCACCGAGCTGACCGGCAAGCAGTGCTCGCCCTACGGCTTCCACTGGGCCTATGACACCCACTCGCAGGCGGTGGGAACCGGCGGCTCTCTCGTGCAGCAGGGCGGCGACAGCTGGTTCTTAGTCACCGTCGACTATGCATTCGGCTATTCGCTCAAGGAGCAGACCGCCAAGTTCGTCGAGAGCCATGGCGGCAAGGTGTTGGGCGAAGTGCGTTATCCCCTGGGGGCGACCGATTATTCGTCCTTCCTGCTGCAGGCGCAATCGTCGGGCGCCAAGGTCATCGGTCTGGCCAATGCCGGCCTCGACACCTCCAACTCCATCAAGCAGGCGGCCGAATTCGGCATCGTCCAGGGCGGCCAGCGTCTTGCAGCACTTCTCTTCACGCTGGCCGAGGTGCATGGGCTTGGCCTTCAGGCGGCGCAGGGCGTCGTGCTGACCGAGGGTTTCTACTGGGATCGCGATGACAAGAGCCGCGAATTCGCGCAGCGCTTTTTCAAGCGCACCAACCGCATGCCGAACATGATCCAGGCCGCCACCTACTCGGCGGTGACGCAATACCTGAAGGCGATCGACAAGGCCGGCACCGACGAGACCGAAGCCGTCGCCAAGCAATTGCATTCGATGCCGGTGAACGACGTTTTTACGGCCAACGGCAAGGTGCAGGCGGACGGCAACATGATCCACGACATGTATCTCTATCAGGTCAAGTCGCCAGCCGAGAGCACCAAGGAGTGGGACTACTACAAATACCTCGCCACCATCCCTGGCAACGAGGCATTCCTGAGCGAGAAGGAAAGCGGCTGTCCGACGGCCAGCCAGTGATCGGCGCGGCCATGGCGCCGCCTGACTTGAACGCGAACGAGCCGCTTGTGGTGCTTTCCGCCCGCGGTTTGCGGCGTGACTTTGCCGGCTTCGTCGCCGTCAAGAACGTCGATCTCGATGTCCGCCATGGCAACATCCATGCGCTGATCGGACCCAACGGCGCCGGCAAGACGACCGTCTTCAATCTGCTCACCAAGTTCCTGGCGCCGACCAGCGGCAGGATCGAGCTGCTCGGCCACGATATCACCCGAACCTCGCCGGCCAGGGTCGCGCGGATGGGTCTGGTGCGCTCGTTCCAGATATCGGCGATTTTTCCGCACCTCAGCGTGCTCGACAATGTGCGCGTCGCGCTGCAGCGGCCGGGCGGGCTCAGCGTTCAATTCTGGCGCTCGCTCGCGGCACTCGATCGGCTGACGCCGCGCGCCGTGGAACTGCTGCGGTCGGTCGGTCTCGACGACGCCAGGAACAGGCTCGCCGGCGATCTCTCCTATGGCAGGAAACGCGTGCTGGAGATCGCCACGACACTGGCGCTCGATCCGAAAGTGCTGCTGCTGGACGAGCCGATGGCCGGCATGGGGCATGAGGACGTGGCCACGGTTTCCGACCTCATCCGCTCGGTGGCCAAGGATCGCGCCGTGCTGATGGTCGAGCACAATTTGACTGTCGTGGCCGACCTTTGCGACTGGATAACGGTCATGCAGCGCGGCGAGGTCCTTGCCGCTGGCGACTACGCCACCGTCAGCCGCGACGAACGCGTGAAGGTCGCCTATATGGGCACCGCCGATGACTAGTGCCGCGCCTCTCCTTGCGGTCAGCGGCCTCAACGCCTGGTATGGCGAGGGCCATGCGCTGCACGGCGTCGATCTGGAGGTGTTTGCCGGCGAGACGGTCACGCTGCTCGGCCGCAACGGCGTCGGCAAGACGACGACGCTGCGCTCCATCATGGGGCTGATCCGCAAGCGCACCGGCCAGATCGCTTTCGGCGGCAAGGATCTGATGCGGCTGCCGCTGCACCGCACCGCTCATCAAGGCATCGGCTTCGTGCCGGAGGAACGCGGCATCTTCGCGACGCTGACCGTCGACGAGAATCTGGTGCTGCCGCCGGTCGTCGCCGAAGGCGGCATGAGCGTCGAGGAAATATTCGAACTCTTCCCCAATCTGAAGGAGCGGCGCAACAGTCCCGGCACGAGGCTGTCGGGCGGCGAACAGCAGATGCTGGCGATCGCGCGCATGTTGCGAACCGGCGTGAAAATGCTGCTTCTCGACGAGCCGACGGAGGGTCTCGCTCCCGTCATCGTGCAGCGCATCGGCGAGTTGCTGGCGACGTTGAAAGAGCGCGGCATGACGATCCTGCTGGTCGAGCAGAATTTCCGCTTCGCCAGCCGTGTCGCCGACCGTTTCTATCTGATGGAGCACGGCAAGGTCGTGGCGGGGTTTCCGGTCGGCGAACTGCCGGACCGCATGACGCAGCTCCACGAAGTCCTGGGTGTATGATGGCGCCATGACGATGATCTTCGGAATCCCCGTTCAGGCCTTCCTCGGCCAGTTGCTGGTCGGGCTGATCAACGGCTCGTTCTACGCCATGCTGAGCCTGGGTCTGGCCGTCATATTCGGCCTGCTGCGCGTCATCAATTTCGCCCATGGCGCCCAGTATATGCTCGGCGCCTTCGTCGGTTATCTGCTTCTCACCTATCTCGGCATCGGCTATTGGCCCGCCTTGATCCTTGCGCCGCTGATCGTCGGCGTCTTCGGCATCGTTGTCGAGCGCCTGGCGCTGTCGAAGCTGTACGATCTCGATCCGCTCTACGGCCTGCTCTTCACCTTCGGCCTCGCGCTCGTGCTCGAGGGCATATTCCGCTACTACTACGGCGTCTCGGGAAACGCCTACGCCGTGCCGCCGCTGCTTTCCGGCGGCACCAATCTCGGCTTCATGTTCCTGCCCAACTATCGCGGCTGGGTGGTGGTCGCCTCGCTGATCGTCTGCTTCGGGACCTGGGCGCTGATCGAGAAGACCAGGTTGGGTTCCTACCTGCGCGCGGCGACCGAGAATCCCCGCCTCGTCCAGGCTTTCGGCGTCAACGTGCCGTTGCTGCTGACCTTGACCTACGGCCTCGGCTCAGCCCTTGCCGGGCTTGCCGGTATTCTGGCGGCACCCGTCTATCAGGTGAGCCCGCTGATGGGATCGGATCTCATCATCGTCGTCTTCGCGGTCGTCGTGGTCGGCGGCATGGGATCGATCCTCGGCGCGATCGTCACCGGCTACATGCTCGGCCTCGCCGAGGGCCTGACCAAGGTCTTCTACCCCGAGGCCTCCAACCTCGTGGTCTTCGTCATCATGGCCATCGTGCTTTTGGTCCGGCCTGCCGGCCTGTTCGGAAGGGACGCCTGACATGTCGGAAGGGACATCCGAGATGTCGGAAGCGACATCCGACATGGCCGAACTGACGCTTCGCGAGAAGCCCGTCAGGACCTCGGCACGGCTCGAATGGACGCTGGTCGGGCTCGGCATCCTGGCGCTGCTGGTGGCGCCTTTCCTGGTCTATCCGATCTTCCTGATGAAGATGCTGTGCTTCGCGCTGTTTGCCTGCGCGTTCAATCTCCTGCTCGGCTATACCGGGCTCCTGTCGTTCGGCCATGCCACCTTCTTTGGCGGCGCCGCCTACTTCACCGCGCATGCCGTCAAGGTCTGGGGCTGGCCGCCGGAAGCGGGCATCCTGCTCGGCATGGCGGGCGCGGCCGTGCTCGGCCTTGTCATGGGCTTCTTCGCCATTCGCCGGCAAGGCATCTACTTCGCCATGATCACCCTGGCGCTGTCGCAGATGTTCTTCTTCTTCTGCGTGCAGGTGCCCTTCACGCAAGGCGAGGACGGCATCCAAGGCGTGCCGCGCGGCATGCTGCTCGGCGTGCTCGACCTGAACGTGTCGCTGAACATGTATTATTTCGTGCTGGCGGTGTTCCTGATCGGCGTCTTCGCCATCTGGCGCATCGTCAATTCGCCGTTCGGCATGATCCTGCGCTCGATCCGCGAAAACGAGAACCGCGCCATTTCGCTGGGCTATTCCGTCGCCAACTACAAGCTAGGGGCCTTCGTCATGTCGGCCGCGCTGGCCGGGCTGGCCGGTTCGCTCAAGGCGATCGTCTTCCAGTTCGCCACGCTCACCGACGTCACCTGGCAGATGTCGGGCGAGGTGATCCTGATGACGCTTCTCGGCGGCATCGGCACGATGGTCGGCCCGATCATCGGCGCAAGCCTGGTCATCGGACTGGAAAACACGCTTGCCACCTCCGGTTTTCCGGTGACCATCGCCACCGGCCTGATCTTCATGGTGTGCGTGCTGATCTTCCGGCGCGGCATTGTCGGCGAATTTTATGCGCGGGTGATCAAGCGGGCGGCGAAGGAGTGATCGGCTCCGGATCGACTGCGCGTGATTGAGCGGACCTCGTCAGGGGCGCTTTGCCCGTTGTAGAAACGTCTTGATCGGGGGCCGGAGAACGAACCCGCTGCGCGGGAGGGGCGCCTGCGGTTGAGGTAGAGATCAAGAACCGGTCGTCGCGCTCGCGTTGAGC
>NZ_JAMYLL010000039.1:0-56094 GCF_040318045.1 Mesorhizobium sp. M1338
GAAATCCCCATAGCCATCGACTGTGGCCCGCGGGTTCCTTCCTCGGGGACTTTCGTACGCCTGCCGGCGCCCGAAACTCTTCACGCAAGGGGAATGGCGGCTTCGAGGCTCGGAAGGCCAGAAGCGGACCGTTAAGCGCCGTGCGTTTATCGACGTGACCTGACCAGTTGCTGACCTGGTTATGGTTCGCTGCCATACGCTCCGATGATGATTGGGCCGCTGCAAGGGTTCTCAATAACCCTCGGGCGGTTAATACGTGGCGTCCCACGGGGGCTCTGTCGCCAAGCCGAACGTCACGGTGCGCGCTTCACCAGCCACCCCGGCCGTAGCGCCAATGCCAAGCATATACTAACATTCCAGCTCGACCCCGTTGGGGCCGACCGGTGATCTGTTCAAATTGGGGAAGTACCCATGACCAATCATTGCTGCGGACCGGGCTATGCTTCTCCAGCCGAGGCGATGAGGGCACCTCGCGAAAAGCTGCTCTATTCGATTGCCATCTACACGGGCACGGGCATTCAGAAGCCAGACTATTTGTGTACCATTGATGTCGACCCAGAGAGTTCGACCTACAGCCAGGTGATTTCACGTTTGCAAATGCCAGGTATTGGCGATGAACTTCATCACATGGGCTGGAATGCCTGTTCGTCGTGCCATGGCGATGCGAGCATGGAGCGCAAATATCTGATTGTGCCCGGTGTGCGCTCGTCCAACCTGCATATTGTCGATAGCGGTACCGATCCCCGCAATCCGACATTGTTCAAGGTCATAGACGGCGCTGAAATCAAAACCAGGACCAATCTGTCGGCGCCGCACACAGTACATTGCTTCGGCTCGGACATCATCATTTCCATGCTTGGCGACGCTCAAGGCAATGCCCCCGGCGGCTATTTGCAGCTCAGCAAGGAGTTCGAGATTGTCGGACGCTGGGAAAACTCCATGGGCGGTATCAAGTTTGGTTATGATTTCTGGTACCAGCCGCGACACAACGTAATGGTCAGCTCGGAGTGGGCCGCGCCCAATACCTTCATGCCTGGTTTTGACTTGGAAGAGGTTGGCCATCTGAAATATGGCCGAGAGATCCATTTCTGGGATTTTGAAAAGAAGGAGCCAAAGCAAACATTCTATCTCGGTGAAGATGGCTTGCTCCCGCTGGAAGTGCGGTTCCATCATAATCCCGACAGCAGTCACGGCTTTGTTGGCGCAGCGCTTTCTGCAAACATCATCCATTGGTGGAAGGATGCGGCGGGTGATTGGCAATGGGAAAAAATCGTCGATGTTGGCAATGAGCCGCATCCCGAATGGCCGATCCCAATACCCGGCGTGATCTCGGTCATTCTGCTCAGTATGGACGATCGATACCTCTATCTCTGCAACTGGTTGCATGGCGATATCCGCCAGTATGACGTGTCGGACCCTCATAACGCCAAGCTCACCGGACAAGTGTGGATGGGCGGACTTCTCGGCCGTGCGCCTGAGGTCAATGGCGTGAAAGTGACCGGCGGACCTCAGATGATACAGCTCAGCCTCGACGGCAGGCGACTTTATGTGACGACCTCGCTCTTCTCGACCTGGGACAACCAGTTCTATCCGGAAATCCGCACCAATGGCGGATGCATGCTGATGGTCAATTGCGATACGGAAAACGGCGGCATGGAAATTGATCCGCTGTTCGTCGTCGATTTTGGCAAGGAACCAAATGGACCAAGCCGCTGCCACGAAACCCGTTATCCCGGCGGCGATTGCACGAGTGACATCTGGGTATGACCAGCTTTACCATCACTCTCGCCAATCAAGGCGGTGCGGCCTTTGACGTCGATCACCGTGAGCCCCTCTTGCAAAGCTTGCGCGAGCAGGGCGTGGATCTGCCCTACGGGTGCAAGTATGGCGGCTGCATAAGCTGTGCGGCCAAAATAATCAGCGGCAAGGTCGATCAAAAAGCGCAGCGGGCGTTGAACAACCGCCAGATCAACAATGGCTACATAATCCTGTGCGTCGCCCGCCCGATGAGCGACTGCACGCTGGAGGTCGGCGTTGAAAGCCATGACAAGCTCTATCGCAACCCCTTCCTCGACCCCCTGGCTCCGCATGAATTGAAAGCCGATATTGCGACCCCGTTGGAAGCAAAGAAATGACCCTTATGAACCATGATGAGCCCTATCCTGAGGCCTATCTGCAAGGCATTCTGAAATCGGTCAAAACCATCGCGATGGTGGGGGCCAGCCCCGACAAGACCAAGTTTTCCTATGGTGTACTCAGAGTGCTCCACGAAATCGGCTATGACATGATCCCCGTCAACCCCAGTCCCGGTCTGGATGAAATTCGCGGGCTCAAGGTGTACGTGTCACTGGCGGCCATCGACCGGCCTGTGGATATGGTCGAGGTTTTTCGCCGCGCCGAAGATCTGTTGGAAGTTGCACAGGAAGCCATCGCAATTCATGCCAAGGTTCTGTGGGGTCAGATTGGGGTGCGCGACGACGCTGCCGCCCGGTTGGCGGAGGAAGCGGGCTTGAAAGTGGTGATGAACCGCTGTCCCAAGATTGAGTTGTTCCGCCCCTTCTGGAAGCCGAAGCTGCACCTTGGAATATGATTGCTCGGTCACAGAACCGAAGTATCGCTCAACTGAACCAGTCACATTGAATCTTGCCTGAGGTACGATGCCAGATGGTCACTGAGATCACGCGCGTCGTCGCCGGCGCCGTCGATCAACGAAGACTTGCGGCGGCGCAGAAACTGCATCCCCATCAGGTACATGCCCGGATGTTCAGCAACCCCGCCATCGTGACGGACGTAGCCCTTGCGGTCGAGGACCGGCAGCTCCAGCCAGGAGTAGTCCGGCCGGTAGCCGGTCGCCCAGATGATCGTCCTGATCGCGCCTCCGGCGAGGTCGAGGCCGAGCGCCGGGTGGTCCTCGACACGGGTCGGCGGCAGGCGATCCGGCGGCTCGACCGTAGCGTCCAGGCCGTTGGCGCGCGCCCATTCGTCGATGAGGTCGAGCAGCCGGGCCATCTTGAGATCGGAAAGCGCGCACATGTTGCGCAATGACCCCGCAAATTGGGCCTTGCCGTCTTCGGTGATGCCGGCGAGACGGCCGATGAGCCTGACGCCGAGGTCGACCAGCGCATTGAGGTCGAGAGTCGTGCGGTCGGGTGTGCCGGCAAGCTGCAGCGAAGGAACCCGTCGCGCCCGCCGGATGTCGTCCACCTCGTCGTAGCGCTCGTCGAGCACGCCGGCGGCGTCCATCCACCATTCCAGGTCCTTGCCGCGATAGACGCGAGGCGCCCGGATGTGCTCGCCCACCGAGAGGGTCACTTGGCGCCCTGCACGCTGCAATTCTTGTGCGATCTGGGTGCCGCTGGCCGAGGCGCCCGCCACCAGCACGCCACCGTCGGCGACCTGACCCGGATTGCGGTAGGACTGCGCCGTCAGCATGGCGACCGACGGCGGCACGCGAACAGCGAAATCGGGCAGGCGCACGACGTTGCACGCGCCCGACGCCAGCACCACGGTCCGGCACCGCCACTCGCCGCGGTGCGTGCGCACGAGATATTCCGCCCCGTCGCTGCGAACCGAGGTAACGGTCGTGTAGGTCCTGACCGGGGCCGAGATCGCCTTGGCATAGTGGCCGAGGAAGTCGATCACCTCAGGCATCGTCCGGTAGCCGTCGGGGTCGTCGCCATCATAGCAGAAGCCCGGCAGCCGGCTCTGCCAGTTCGGGGTGAGCAGCCGCAGCGAATCCCATCGCTCGGTGCGCCAGCTATGGGCGATCTCGCCGCGCTCCAGCAGCACATGGTCGATAGAGCGCTCCGCGAGGCAGCGGCTCATTGCGAGCCCCGCGTGCCCTGCGCCGACGATCACGGTTGTGACGGAACTAATCGCGCCCTCACATCAGGAAAGTCTACGGCTTGAAACTCGTTTCAATTCACCACGACCGTGACGTTCGTCGGATTGGTGACAATGTCGAAGACCGCCGATCGCTTCTGCGACTGAGCGACGATAGCCTCGATGTCCTCGCGCTTGGCGTCGGCGTCGATGTTGTACTTCACCGTGATGCCGCTGAAGCCGTTGCGGACGTCGCTGTCGATGCCGAGTATGCCCGCGATATCCATGTCGCCTTCGATGGTCGCCTTCACCGACTTCAACTGGATGTTCCGGTGCTGGGCAACCGCGGCGATGCCTGCGGTCAGGCAACTTGCCAGCCCGACCAGCACGTATTCGACAGGCGTGGCGCCCTGATCCAAGGAAGCGAAGACTTCGGGATGGTCGGCATCGAATGTGAAGGTGGTCTTACGATGCTGGTCCTGGCCGAGACCGTAGAAACTTTCGACCGTCGAGTGGCTGTGGGTCCCATCCTTCCACTCGCAGGCCGCGCGCCACTTGAACTGCGCGGCCTCCGGGGCGTTGGTAAGCGCTTCGCGTGCGCCGAGCAGCGCCTCTACGTTAACGCCGTTGTTTGCCTGTACTTCGGAAGCCATAATTATTGTCCTCCCTACCTTGCACTGGCTCAAAAACCCGACCGATCTCACTGACCTCCCGATCAGATTTCACCATGGCGGGGCATGCTATGGGTCGCGAAGCGTTTCTTCAAGTTGTTTCCGCTGCGGAATGTTCGCCCTTGTACCGAGTTGCGCCTTTGCAGGCTCTGGCGCGACCACGACCTTCAGCGTGGTCAATTGCAGTGTCTGCTTCCGGGCGGAGGCAAAGTTCGCCTCTATGGCCGACATGCGGCGCAAAGCATTCGCGGCTCCAATCGGGAAGTGGAGCCGCTCTTGGTCAGACCTCCGTCGCCTCGGCAAGTTCAAGGGAATCCTCGACGTCAACACCGAGATAACGGACCGTGTTCTCGATCTTGGTGTGGCCAAGCAGGATCTGGATAGCTCTAAGATTTCCCGTCGCCTTGTAGATGATCGAGGCCTTGGTTCGCCGAAGCGAGTGTGTGCCGTATTCTGCACGGCGCAGTCCAATCGCCGATACCCACCCATCAACGAGGCGGGCATACTGCCGCGTGCTCATAGGGCCTGAACGATTGATCCTGCTCGGGAAGGCAAAGTAATTCGCGATCGAGGACAAAGCGGATGGCCCAAATCTGACGCGACTTCAGTGCTCGTTTAGCCCGACCTGCGGCCTTCGGGATGATCAGGCCTCTTTGCCGAGCAATAGATTTCAAACTGACCCACTACCCGTAGCCCATTCGCCGGGGCGAATGGGCCCCATTCGCCTTGCGGTTTGAATCGAGACCTGCAAAGATCGAAGCGAGCCAGATGCGAGCGCACACCTTTGGCTGTGGGAGCACGCCAGCGTGGTGACCACTCGAGCGGAGCGGCGGCTGGCGGCCATTATGGCCGCCGACATCGTCGGCTACTCGCGGCTCATGGAGGCCGACGAGGCGGCGACGCTCGGAGCGATCAAGGCGCTCCGGGTGGAGGTGATCGATCCACTACTCAACGAGCATAAGGGACGCGTCGTCAAGCTCATGGGCGATGGCGCCCTGGTTGAGTTCCACTCCGTCGTCGATGCCGTTGCTTGCGCCGTGGCCATTCAGACCAGGGTCGCCGCGCATCAGAGCGAGGCTTTTGCCGAGCGCCGCATAGTATTTCGTATCGGCATCAACCTCGGCGACGTGGTGGTCGAAGGCGATGATCTCTTCGGCGACGGCGTGAACGTGGCGGCGCGCCTTGAGCAGCTTTGCCCGCCGGGCGGCGTTCTCATCTCGGGCACTGCCTACGATCACATGAAGGGCAAGCTCAGCCTGCCAATCGACTTCGCCGGCGCTCAAAAGGTCAAGAATATCGCCGAGCCGGTTCGCACCTACAGTGTCAGAATGCAAGGGGCAAAGCGTGGGTGGAGCCCGCGCACTCGCCGCATCCGGCGCTTTCTGCCGACGGCGGCTGCATCCCTTGTTTTGCTTGCGCTTGTGGCTGCTGGAGCTTGGTCGTGGCTGAGGCCGGTTGATACTGCCACCGCCAAGCCTTCGATAGCGGTGCTGCCTTTCAGCAACTATGGCGGCGACGAGGCCACCGGGCGCCTTGCCGACGGCATTACCGAAGACATCATCACCGACCTTGCACGTTTCCCCGAATTCGAAGTCGTCGCTCGCAATTCGACGGATGCCTACAAGGGTAAGCCGGTGGACGTCCGCCAGATCGCCGCAGCGCTACACGTCGGATATGTGCTCGAAGGCTCCATCCAGCGCCAGGGTACCCGTGTGCGGATCAATGCGCAGCTGATCGAGGCGGCGTCCGGCAACCATCTATGGTCGGATCGCTGGGACCGGCCGGATCAAGACGTGTTCGCTGTCCAAACCGAGATCGCCGAGCAGGTCACCAACAGGCTCGGCGGCGGCGCCGGCCTGATCCAGGAGACCGGACGGACGGCGGCGAAACGCAAGCGGCCAGAAAACCTGAACGCGTATGAGTATTATCTACTCGGCACCGAAAAGCTCGAGCAGATGACCAAAGCCGATATCGAGGAGGCCATTCGTTTGCTCACCCGCGCCGTCGAGCTGGACCCCGGCCTCGCCCGCGCCTGGGTCGAGCTTTATCATTCGCACAGTCTCTTAGCGAGCTTCGGCGTCAACCCTGAGAGCGAGCGGAAGGTGGCTGTCGAAGCGGCCGAGCGTGCCGTCAGGCTTGATCCGAGCGACGCCGAGGCGCATGCCGTGCTCGGCATGAGTTTTGGCGAAAGGGGCGACTTGGCGCGCGCCAAGATCGAGTTGGACACCGCCTTGCGCATGGCTCCGGGTTCAGCTGAAATCCTGACCTTCTATGTCGGCTGGGCGTCCACCTTCGGGGAACCCGAACGCGGCGTGGAACTGGTCGACCAGGTGATCCGACTCGATCCGAACTACCCATTGTGGGCCACAGGCGTCTTCTCCTATGCCTACTTCATGGTCGGCCGCTATGAGGATGCGCTGAAGATGCAGGCGCGCATGACGCTGGAAACCTACAACCTACCCAAGTGGTCGATGCGGTGCGGTTCGTTCGCCGATCTTGGTCGAACGGAAGACGCGAAAGCCTGTGTCGCAGAGGCGCTCAAACGCTTCCCCGACCTCACCATCGAAGCCATGGCCAACGAGCCGGGCCTCAGCGACGCCGAGCATCAGCGCTTCATCGAGACCATGCGCAAGGCCGGCTTCCCGACCTGTGCGAGCCCCGAGGCGCTGGCGAAGTTCGCCAAGCCTCAGCGATTGCCAGAATGCGAGAAAGGGACCGCAAACTAAGCTGCATCGCAGGAGTCGACATGCCGCAGCACAAGGTCTGTCACATGGTTGCGGATGAGCTTCTCGGCCAGGCCAGTGCACTCGTCGAGGCCTCGCTGCATACGGGCTGCCTGCCTCCGCCCAGCAGACTGTCGGCGCGAGCATAGTCGGGATCGAGACGTGTGGCGCGGCGCAGCAACGTCTCGGCCGAGGCGACGTCTGCTGCAATGTCTGCTTTGGAACCTAGGAACCATTCGTCGGAATGGCCGGGATGAGGCGCATTGCCGTCCGACAGCTTTGGGCCGAAATCGAAAATCCGCATAGCCATCGCCTGTGGCCTGCGGGTCCCTTCCTCGGGGTCTTTCGTACGCCTGCCGGCGCCCGAAACTCATCGGGAAAGCGGTCTGTCGGCATTTGGACCGGACATCAGCAGTCACGTCATCGGTGCCTGAAGCCGCTGACGGCATGAGCCTGGCCCGTATCCGTCGAGGGAGTGCTAGGGTCCAACAGACTCTTGACGGCATGGGCATCGTCGGCTCACCGTATGGGCGGCGACGAACTCTCCTCGCGTTGTAGAGGTCGCGTCTATCGGCTGGCTGCCGCCAATGGCCGAGATGAGCAGAGACTTGGCTTTCGGCTCAACAGCCAGAACGATCAAGTGGCGGCGCCCGTGCTAGCGCTCCAAGATATCCCAATTTTGGCAGTCTGGGCCGGACTGCCGGGCAGAGTGCCTTCAAGGCTGGATTCGCTCCGGCCAATCACATTGCCGTGAAAAAATTTGCGGGAATAAACCGGCGCCTGCCCTGGTCTTTCATGCATACGCTGCTGATTGACCTTGAAGGAACACTACACTGCAAACCCCTACATTGACGAGCACGACGGCAGCGGCCAAACCATTCCCGAGATGCCTGGAGCGCAATGGGGTTTCGCTCCGTGGCCGGCTCGCTCCGCGCCTGTCCTTTGTAAGATCTTGCGCCGGGCGGATCGAGAAAGCCTTGGCGCCGCAGTCAAGGTCCTAACCATGAATGCGGCAAAGTTCGTGCTCCAGAGCGGATTCGGGTGGATGCATCATTGTGGTCCAGTGTGATAGACATCGATGAGACATATGCCTTCCCATTCACCGCAGCTGGCGACCCGGCATATTCCTGCCGGGTTCGCTCGCAAGGCAGAACCCTCCTTGCCCCGTGAGCACGCGAGCTCAAGGCAAGGCGCATATGACGGTGTACCGATGCTGAGCAGCAATGCGCAGGCCGACCGCTTCCGCGAAGTGGTAATGCCTCATCTCGCTGACGCGCTTTCGCTGGCCCGCTGGCTGACCGGGAATGCCACCGACGCGGAGGATGTCGTGCAGGACGCCTGCATGAAGGCACATGCCAACATCGCCGGCTATGCCGGCGGCAATGCGCGAGCCTGGCTGCTCACCATCGTCCGCAACGCGTGCTACACATGGCTGGCGCGCAACCGCCCGCGCAGCATTGTCTCGGTGGGCGATCTCAGCGATCTCGACGAGGTGAGCGCCGCTCACGCAGCCGATCTACCTGACAGCGAAAGCCCGGAAGCGAGCCTGATCGCCAAAGCAGACACGGCGGCCCTGGAGGCGGCGATCGCCGCCTTGCCGCAGCCGTTTCGCGAGACGCTCGTGCTGCGCGACATTAATGGCCTCGCCTACCGCGATATCGCGGCCATGCTGGGCGTGCCGATCGGCACGGTGATGTCACGGGTGGCGCGGGCGCGCGGTCTGCTGATCTCTGACCTTGGGAGGGCGCAATGAACGCGCACAATGACGGATTGCCCGAGGAAGCCGAAGGCATGAATCTGATGCTGCACGCACTGGTCGATGGCGAGCTCGATGCCGCCGCGGCAATGGCCGTCGAGCGGCGCATAGCCGCCGATCCCCAGCTGGCGGCCGAACATGCCCGCATCATGGCCTTGCAAAGGGCTGTGACCAGACTTCCAAAGCCGCAAGTCAGCGAAGCGTTCAGCGCGCGCATCGCAGCCATGGCCGCAGCCGGCAACCTCGAGGAGCTGCGCCCCAGAGCGCCGGCGGCGCAAGCGAAGCCCACTCGGACGAGATGGTCGGCGCGCAACTTCGCATCATTCGATTGGCGCGCGATGGCGGCGTCGATCATGATCAGTGCGGTGCTGGCCAGCGGCGCGACGCAATGGGTGATGCAGCCTGGCGTAGTCGACAGCTTTGCCGCAGGGGTGGCCAGCGGCCACCAGCGCAGCCTGCTGGCGACGAGCCCGGTGGATGTCGTCTCGTCGGACCGGCACACGGTAAAGCCCTGGCTGGATGCAAGGCTCGGCCTTTCGCCACCCGCGCCAGATATGGCGAAGGACGGATTTGCACTCATCGGTGGCAGGGTCGAGGTCATCGGCGGTCGAGCGGTGCCGGCGCTGGTGTATCGCCACCGCGAACATCTGATCACCCTTGTCGCCGAGCCTCAAAACGCCGGGACGGTTACCGACCCCGTCGATCTCTCGGAGGGCGGCTTCTCACTGGTGCAATGGAGCGACGGCGCCTTCTCCTATTGGGCGATTTCCGACATGGAGCGGCCGGAGCTCGACGATTTCGTGGCACGCTTCCGCGCCACCGTCGTGACCGGCTGATATCCGTCGTTCCGGACATCGGCAGCGACATCAAATGCGACGCCACCGCTAGCTGCAGACCTGCGTGCGCATGGGCTGACAGGCCGTGACGGCCGCATCGTGCCGACTTCGGACGCGACGCGCGTGCTCGCTTTGACTTATCGACTTGACCACGGGCAAGTCCACACGCGGGCTCCCGAGCGCGTCCGTAATTCCCGCCACTCCTTCCTTCGTTGGAGCTGCCCATCTCTCTGCTCGTGCAGCGTCGGCTGGCCCAGTTCCAGCCGGCCGCCAACCCCTGATTTCGGGACTTCCAAAAGAATTTCGCGACACCCGGGAATAAAGCGAAGCCCTCCCGGGTCTTGTTATCAGCGGGGCCAATTTCCTGGCACGCAACCAAGAAAAGAAACAAGGACTTATCAAAATGACCAAGATCGCTCTCAGCGTGGCTGCAATGCTGCTTGCCTCGAGCGCTGCCTTTGCCGGCAGCGACCATGGCGCCAACAATTCCAACCAGCCGGTCGCTACCGTCGACACCAATGCCACTGCTTCCATTCCCTACACCCCGCGCCAGGACGGCGTCGACACCAAGGTGACGACAGGGCCGAGCAAGGGGTCGGTGCAGGACATCATCATCCGGCACAACAACGACGGCATCTGGGGCGGCTGAACGCGCTCCCAATGCTCGACCCTTCACCCTCACAAACAGGAACCATCGACATGAAAACCCTTGCTCTCACCGCCGCCGCCATCCTCGTCGCCACGACCAGCGCCTTTGCCGGTAGCGACCATTTTGGCGCGCGCACCGCCAACCAGACGACTGCCACCATCGACAACACCTACACCGCCTCGATCCGCAAGACGGACATGGCCCGGCACGGCGTCCAGGCGGCGATGCAATCTGATGCGGGGGAACCCGGCCAGGGCATCTGGGGCCACTGAGTTCACGGGGTCGGCACCGGACCCCGACGGTGCTCGCCTCAACCGCATCAGGACGGAGGGCCAGGGGCTTGGCCCTCCGTCATCTCTTCCCTGACTTTGGCCTGCCGGGATTTTTGGCCTTTCGCGACTTTTAGCCACCACTCAACTGAGGAGAACACCCATGTTCAGCATGACACGTCGCACATTGCTTGGATCCGCCGCCGCCGCCGCTGCCTTCGGCCTTGCCGGCAGGCTGGAATTCACCCGGCCTGCCTTTGCCGACACGCCGGTCGAACCCAGCGTCGGCTTCTACAAATACAAGGTCGGCGATATCGAGGTCACCGCCATCTATGACGGCATCTGGCGCAAGCCCCACGACCCGGCCTTCATCAAGCATGTCTCCGTCGACGACACCAAGGCGGCGCTCGCCAAAGCGGGGCTGACCACCGATTTCATGCCCATTCCGCTCACCGTCGTCGTGCTCAAAATGAACGGCAAGCTAATCATGATGGATGCCGGCTCGGGCGTCGGCCAGTGGCAGACCAATGCCACGCATCTGCCGGCCAACATGGCCGCTGCCGGCATCGATTACAAGGCGATCGACACCATCATGATCTCGCATTTCCACCCCGACCATGTCTGGGGCCTGATGGAGAAGGGCACCAACGCGCCGGTGTTCCCCAATGCCGAGCTGATCGTCAACGCCACCGAATACAACTGGTGGACCGACCCCGGCCGGCTGGCCAAGCTGCCCGAGGGCCGCAAGCCGGCAGGCAAGCGCATCGCCGAAAACTTCCCGAAATGGAAAAACTGGAAGCTGGTGGCGGACGGCGCCGAGGTGGCGCCCGGCATCCAGATCATCGCCGCCCCCGGCCACACGCCCGGCCACTCGGTGTATCTGGCGAACTCCGGCAACGAGCAGCTCATGATCTCGGCCGACACGATGTATGTGCCGGCCCTTCTGGCGCCGCATCCGGAGTGGCAGGGCAGCTACGACCAGGACGGGCCGACGGCGATCGCCACGCGCCACAAGTTCATCGACCGGGTGATTGCCGACAACATCCGCATTTCCGGTTCGCACTTCCCGTTCCCCGGCACCGGCGTCTTCGTCAAGGACGGCAACGCATACGGCTTCACCCCCGTGCAGATTTGAGAAAATCAAGAGAGCGAGAACGACAATGAAACATTCACCTTTCGGCAAGCAGGCCCTGTTCGGCCTGCTTGGCGCCGTTGCCGTGCTGACCACGGTTCCGGCCGCCGTCACCGTGCCGGCCTATGCCGTCGACAACATCGAAGGCGACGACGCACCGGATCTCACGGCGGTCAAAGCCAAGATCGCCGCCAAGGACTATACCGGCGCGCTGGCCGAACTTCGCGACCTGGCGCAGGATACGCAGCAGGCCGACGTCTATAATCTGCTTGGCTTCACGCTGCGCAAGACCGGCGACTACACGACGGCGCTGACCTACTACAGCAAGGCGCTCGAACTGAAACCGGACCACAAGGCCGCGCGCGAATATCTGGGTGAGCTCTATGTCGAAACCGGCGACATGGCCAAGGCCAAAGAGCAGCTGGCTTCGCTGACGCAGCTCTGCCCGGCAGGCTGCGAGGAACGCGCCGACCTGCAAAAGGCCATCGACACCAAAGTGACCAAATGAAGCCAGGCAGGCGCCGCAGGGCGCCTGCCCCTTCCCTATTGCCTGGAGCCAACCCGTGACACCGACACAAATCGCCTCTAAATTCCACCTCCGCGACCTGATCCTGCTGACGGGTCGCCTGCTGCTCTCATTGCTCTTCGTGCATGAAGGCCTTTATCTGGCGATCCATTTCGACGGCGCCGCGAAAGCCATGGCGGCACTCGGCGTGAGCCTGCCGCTTCTCGTGGCCACCATAGGGCTGCAGCTGGGTGCAGGGCTTTCTGTCGGCCTCGGCTTGCTGACGCGCCTGGGCGCGGTTTCGCTCGGACTGTTCTGTCTGGCAACGGCAGCGCTGTTCCACACCAATTTTGCCAGTCAAAATGAACTGCTGCATTTCGAAAAGGATCTCGCCATAGCCGGCGGAATGTTCGTCCTGGCAGTCGCCGGCGCCGGGACGGTATCCCTCGATTGGGTCCTGAATGGATTCATGAAGCACCGGCAACAGGACAGAGAGACGGTTGCCGCGCTCATAGCGGCTGGTAGCCCTCTCCGGGTAACCGATATCAAGCTTCCATTTTAAATCGGGCAATACGCCGGATCTAATATCAACTCGCCCGATATCGGCGCCCCACAATCTACCTCAGGTGACCCCTGATGGCGCAAGCCGTTCGTGGCGACGTCCGCTTATCGGCGCGGATAGGACCGCCCCTAACGGCCGATTTTGGGCGCAAAGCGGTCATTGAACTCTATTGACAGCTTCGGGTCACGACGAGAAGTCCGCGGTGACGCCGCCGGCATTTCTCCTCAGGTCTTTATCGACGGGGTCGCGGGTGCAACAATCTGTTGCACAACTCTGCTATTTGTAACGCCCATGCCTGACCCGAACTTCCTCACCCCTGAAGAAGTCATCGCTCGCTATCGCGGACAGGTAAGCGACGGGACTCTTCGAAACTGGCGTTGCTTGCGGATCGGGCCATCCTTCCTCAAGATCGGCAAAGCAATCCTCTATCCGAGCGGTGAGTTGGATCGCTGGGAGAGATCGATCCTCGTCGCCTGCAAACCCACACGCGAACTGCCGCGGGAAGAGACGGCACCGCCAGAGTCGCAGAGAGGCGGTTCATTCGGCCCGAGAGGCGTTGGTTAGAGAAATATGCGTTCGGAATCCGTGGTTGATCGGGACGTCAGAGTGCTGAGCAAACGCGATCATGCCCAAGCGTAGAAGATCACAAGTGGTCCCTCGATACATGCCCCAGTTAACGGCACCACCTTTCCAGAAGAAAGTTACAAGTGATTGATAAATAACGTGAATATGTCCACAGTGGTCTGATCCACAATGATCCCGCTCGATACCCATCCGGAACTCTGGATCACGACGTGTCACGTTTCGATCTGAACTCCCTTTGAGACTAGGGACTTACCAATCTCCCATACCATCCCCCACTACCATGCGACGGGCGATAAAAATCAATTTTGCCGGTCGTCTTGGGCAGGCTGTTTGGCGGCAGAGATACCCGCCTTCCCTGCCCAATTGGCCGCCGTTAAAGGTGGACGTGAATGACCGTTCGCGCGCCAGGAACGAACCTTGATCAGCATTACAGTCAAAGGCCGTGCTAGAGCGAAAAGCTGACGTTTGCGTGGCGGGACGACAAGATGCCAGCATTGCGCGCCACCCGTGGCTGTTAAATAATCCGAAGCGACATTCCATCGCCGCGAAAACTAGCCGCCGCAGGGCGATCAGCATTTGCTTTCCAGTCCCCATTTCTCGTTTCTCAAAAGGTTGCACCACGAGCCCTTTCAGGGTGCATCTGTCGTTCCGCCCAGCATCGCCTTCAGCGCTTCCGGCGGTGGCGCATCGCCGACGATCCGGCCGTCCTCCTGTTCGGCTAGCGGCCGTGCCGCCGTAAGGCGGGCCGCAACGTCGGCAGGCACGCTATTTTCCAACACCACAAGCATCGCCTGACCGGCCGGCAGGGCGTTGAACCAGGAACCGGCGCCTCCGGCAGGTCAATTCACCTACTCGGCCCTAGAGTCTGGGTCTCGACGCTCCTTTGAATGGCTCTCATCGCGGTTCATGATTCATGCTGAGGTAGGTGGGATCGAATTCGGCGATGTCCACCAATCGATCCCAATCCAAAACAGTCACTATGTGGTTCGCCCAGCCTATGACACCGGCCCTCCGCAAGGCCCCGAGAACCCGGTTCATATGCACTACAGACAGCCCGAGCACGTCAGCGAGCTCGACTTGTGAAATTGGGAGGCGAAAACTCATGCCGTTGGTGCGCTTCACAACTTGAAGCCGAACGAAAAGTTCGCAAACAAGATGCGCAAGATGGGAAGTCTTTGACCGCCTTCCCATGGCGACAATCCACTCCCTATGGATGGCTCCGTCAACGAGAGTGTCCAGCCAAAGCAGGCGCGTCAGGTGGGGGGCTTCCTCCGTAATGACACGCAAGCGGCTGTGCTCGGCAACGACCACATGGCAAGGCGACAGCGCGATGATCCCATGGTCCATGGTCTTTAAGAGGAAGGCGTGGAGATCGACGAAATCGCCAGGCACCTGCAAGGAGGTGAACTGACGTCCGCCGTCGTCCAGCACTTTGTACCGAGCAGCCAAGCCATCTAGAATAAGCGTGCTATAAGTGGGCCTTGACCCCTCCGACACCAGATCCTGCCCGGTCGCGTACTCTTTTTCAAATGACATGGCGCCCTTCAAAAGCGCCTTCTCTGTGTCAGAGAGCGAGTCGTGCTGCCCGAGGTTGAGATAGAGGGATTCCAGCATCCCACCTCCTATTTACTCTCCACCCCGTCGCCGACTCCTCGCCCCCACTTTCGGCGGCGGCTGACATTAACCGTTACCACAATGCTCCTCGTATCTGCCAAACGCCAGCGTCCTGGAACAATCCGTGGTGCGAGACCAGGTCGGCAATTGGCTGGAGAGTTATGGCGCTACCAGACCTCAAGCTTGGCCACGCGCAATGTCTGCTTTCAGGAGGCACCAAACCTGACCTCAATGGCTGCGGCGCAAAGCGGTCATCATCGCCTGAGCCCTTCAACGGCAGCATCGGTCACGACGAGAAGTCTGCGGTGCGGCACCGGCATTCTCCGCAGGTCTCGATCCGATGGGCCGCAGGTGTGCAACAAGCTGTTGCACACCTCTGCTATCTATAGCGTCCGTGTCTGACCCGAACTACCTCACTCCTGAAGAAGTCATCGCTCGCTACCGCGGACAGCTGAGGATATGGCTAGCCTGATCGGTTGTGAGACAAGACTTTCAGTGCTTTGCTGTCCGCCTCATTGAGGAAGGACGATGAACCAAAATGCAAACGCGATTTTACGCGAATGGATAAGCGAACACATTGTTGCACTTGGGTCGCAGGGAGTAGACCCCGGGGACCGGGAACTGATCGCGAAGCGGCGGTCACAAGAACTCTTGGAGTTTGCGAAAGATCGCAGAATTCGTTCTGCGCTTGAAGAAACCGCCAAGCCTTACGGCGGGGTGCTACCCTATGTGCGCGCGCTCCAAAAGTCCGCCGAGTTCGAAGCTTCGCACCCAGGCCTCTAGCAGAAGCTCGACTTGCAACGACCTTTGTGTTCCTCCGGCGGTCGCCGATGCCGGTCTCCTCGCCTGCCGCCGGTGGCGCCAAAGCCTGCTATCTATAGCTCCAGTGTCTGACCCGAACTACCTCACTCCTGAAGAAGTCATCGCTCGCTACCGCGGACAGCTGAGCGAAAGGACGCTTCGCAACTGGCGCTGCATGCGCATCGGGCCGTCGTTCCTCAAGATCGGCAAAGCATCCTCTACCCGAGCAGCGAGCTCGATCGCTGGGACAAATCGATCCTTGTTGTCTGCAGGCCCACGTGCAAACTGCCGTTCGAAAAGGCCTCTCCACCAGAGGAGAGAAAGCCCGTTCAGCCGTCCCGAGTGGCACTAGCGAGAAAGATGAGCGTTCGGAATCCGTGGTTGATCGGGACGTCAGGGTACTGAGCAAATGCGATCATGCCCAAGCGTGGAAGATCACAAGTGGTCACTCAATACACGCCCCAGTTAACGACCCCAACTTTTCAAAAGAGTCGCACAACCATCTGGTACATATAACGATTTCAGTCTAAGTGTTTTGATCCACAATGTGCCGAATTGGGTTGATGGCGCCCAGAGCCACGCAACCTGGACAAGCGTCGACCGGAGCCTAGGATTGCCGGCGCGACAATCCCTCAGACCACAGGACGGCCGCGAACTCCGGACCTATTCCCTTGAGGCTGAGCAGCAGGGCCGGTGTGGGCACATCTGCCGCGACGAGCAAGGCGTCGCGGGCCTCTTCAACATCCTGACCATCCAGCCGCTTCCCGGCAGTTGAAAGAGCCCCATGTACCAGCTCGGGCGTAGCTGAGCGAGGCGCGGCCGGCTCAGGAACGTGAGTGGGTGGGGAAAGCGAGCGTGACCGCGCGTTCGATCCGCTCCGGCGCGGTGACGCAGGCATCGTATATGATCGCGCCGCCCCAGTCGTGGCCAACCAACTCCACGGCTCGCCCGGGAGACCAGCGGTCGATCAACGCGAGCACGTCGCTGGTGAGGGCTGCGAAGTCGAACGGCTCCGCGGTCGGGGACTGCGCGTAACCGCGAAGCCAGGGTGCGACGACGTGACGTCCGCGGCGGCCGAGCTCGGCAAGGAAGGGCATCGCGGTCGGCGGATGGTCCGGGAAGCCGTGCAAGACGAGCGTCGGTTGGCCATCGGGATCACCACCCTGCAGCGCGTGAAAGGTGCCGTGTGGCAGGTCGAACGTGACGTGTTCGAACTTCATGTGTGTCAGGCTTTTCCAAGAGCGGTCGGACGAGAGATGCTGATGCTGGCTTCGGTGTCTCTGGTTTTGGACATGTGCGTCTCCTCAGGCGCCGGGTGTACTGCGGGGTCAGCCGGCCAGTCGGTTTTCCGTGACACCGGCCCGCAACCTTCAGAATATGAAAGCGCGCGGCCACCGGAGAAGGAATCTATGCTCTCAAACCAGCATCGACTGCTGGGCGGAGATACCCGCCGTCGCGCCGTGCGATGATGCCAGGGTGACCGAGGCCATGAGGGGGTTGGCGAGGTCGCCGGCGGCGTAGATGCCGGGCATGCTGGTTTCGCGGCGCTCGTCGACCTTGAGGGCGATGCCGAGGGGCGTATCGACCGTGGCGAGACCCAGTGATTCATGCAGGCTTGCGGACGGCTTGTTGCGCGGATGCGCGAACAGGATGTCGATCGCGACATTGGGGCCGGTATCGAGCTTGACGGTGGCGTTATGGCCCCCGTGATGGGCGATCTCGGTGATCCGGCCATCGACGACAGGTATGTTGCGGCGCGCCAGATCGGCCCGGATATCGGGCGGAAGGTCGTGACCATCGGCGAAGAGCGTCAGCGTGTCGGTCCAATCGTGGAACAGCCTGACAGAATTGTGCGACTGCGGGCCGGACCAGACGAGGCCCCAGTGCTGGCCGGTGACTTCAAAGCCGTCGCAGTAGGGACAGGGCACGATGGATGTGCCCCAGCCTTCGGCAAAGCCCGGAATATCAGGCATCCGGTCGACGACGCCATAGCTCAGGATCAGGCGGCGCGCCGCCATTTGAAGGAAATACGTTCGACAATCAAGAGTTGTATATATCTAACGTGCAACTACCTTCAGGGGGGCAATGTCGCAATAGCATCCTCACGGATGCCCCACCCTGCCTCGATAGCTAGGGCAGAGCATTTTGAAAGCTGGCGCGGCGAAGATGCCCCCGGATGCACAGTTCTCGTCAACCGGCATTTTGTAGGTCATCTCCCCTACCTAAGGGTGCCCTTACTGCAATTCGCCTCCGCACTAACTTCGTCGCCAAGGAGGGCCACCTTCGTTTCGCGAACGCACTTTTCCGGTAACGAGAAGCTGCCTTGGTCCATGCATCACGGCTGTTAATATATCGTTTATTGCTAATATGAGGGCGCTCCACCGAAAGCACCCGAGGGCAAAATCGTTCGTTGTCAGCGCCGTGTCGCGTTGGCAAAAAGCCCGCCACCGTGAGGCAGCGGGCGCTAGTTCGGGAGGAAATGAAACCGCGGTACGCCTCGCTTAGCTGGATAATAAGCTCGCGCCGGTTGCATCTCTGGATATTCAAGCTGCGTGACTTTTCTGCCACAAGAAAGAAAGCCCGCCACCGTGAGGCAACGGGCTCGTCGCGCCCCTGCGATTGGAATTCTTATCGCCGTTTGGTTTGCCGGATCTTGGACTTTGTTTGGCATATCCAGCGCAGCCTGATGATCACTTATAGAACCAGCGATCCTGACTAGGCCCAGTAGTGTTGAGGGTGAGGCCCATCAGCAGACCTAATGCGGCGCCGAGAATGAAGGCGGTCGACACCGTACCCGGATTGTCTTGGACGGCACCGGAAACAGATTGAGCCCCAGTCCGGAGCGCCTTGGCTGTACGGCCAGCGCGATCGGCAGCGCTGTCATACCAGCCTGTGGCTTCCTCGATGGCCTCTTCGGCGCGCTCTGCCAGCGTCCGATTGATCTTGTTGATTTCCCGCTTCAGCTGAGCGACCTGCTTCTCCAAGGCTTCCTGAGCTTCGCGCTGCGTCGGTCTCGGTGTCGCGGCTTCGTTTTGGTCGGCGGCCATTTTCAACCTCCCTTGATTGTCATGCTCAACGGCTGGCCGCCGCGTAAGGTTCCTGTCAGCGAAAAAAGCCCGCCACCGTGAGGCAGCGGGCCAAATGCGACGGTCGCGTATGTCAGCGGTTGTGCTTCGTTACCAGGACGTAACCGCAGCGCTGGTTGACGTCGATCCGATAGCTGTCACCGTGAAGGCTCTGCATTTTCTCCATGATGATGCGGGCCAGCACTTCGACCTCTTCCACCGTTGATCTCGCCTGCGTCTCGGCATCGGTCGCTATGCGGTTGAAGACACCAAGGCTGTCACGGTTGGTCATAGCGACACCAGCACTTCCTGCGACTTCATATCTTCGGGCCACATGACGCTTTCGCCGTAGGTGTCCGGGCATGGTTCGGCGTCGCCGTCGTTCGCGTTGTCTAGCTCCAGATCATCGAGACAGCCAAGAGAAGGCTCATCGTCTGCGGTTTCCTCCAGATCGCAATCGGCCTCCATGAGATCCAGTACCGTTATCAGGCTCATGGCGCGGTCTAGGAGGTCGTTGAGCCGCTTCTCGACAGACTGGCGCCATTCACGCGGGTTCATACCTCTCGGCATCCCAAAGGGCTTCAGTGCCGACAGATGTGCGCTCATGGCTTTGCCCTGGCCAGCCATAGACGTTTGGTTTCTGCATTGTTGCCGGGAGCTGCGGCCCACTCGTCCATGGCCTCAGATAAACCGCTGGAAAGGCGCCTGATGCGATCCTCGATGGTTTCCGTCGCCGCAGTTGCCCCTGCACCGCCAGCGGCAAGGCGCCGGCTATGGTAATCGTCAACTAGCATCTGCTAACAATCGCATACAAGAGGACTGCATGGCACGGACTGCGGCACTGGGACTTCGGATCGAGCCCGTCGTGAAAGAGGCTCTGGAGAACGCCGCCAAGGCGGACAGGCGTACGGTCGCTGCCTATGTCGAAAAACTGATCGTCGATGACTTGGAGGCCAAGGGCTTTCTGTCGAAAGGTGCCGCAGAGTAACGCGCGCCCTATTGCTTCCGCAACTTTGCCCGCACGACGTCGGCGCGGCCCATTGGCTGAAATCGTCAAGCCGCTCCCTTTTGGGGAGCCCGCTTGCGCGCGCACACTACTTGCGCAATGCTGACGGCGGGGGAAACAAAGGGAGGGGTTTTTACTATGCCGCACATAGAACGCGTAGAGACTAGGAAGCGCGGGTTCTTCGGAATGATCTTCTGGTGGATGTTCCTTGCCTTCAATGCCCTGATGGGGCTGTGGATCTTTGCCGGCATAAAGGGGGCGAGCGAACAATATCAGGCGACCACCGACGCCGCATCTCACGTCGGCACCGCGATCGGCGGCACCATTGCCGTCGGCGTCTTGCTTTGGATCTGGGTGTTCGGCGATATCATTCTCGTGTTGCTAGTACTGTTGTCGCGAGGCAAGAAAGAAACGATCGAGCGGACCGTCAACTGATGCGCAAGCCGATCACCATTGACCAATTCGACGCGCTTGAAGTCGACGACATTGACGGCCGGCTCTATTGGATGGGCAAGGGCGTTGTGCTTGAACGCAAGCTGACCCTTGATTGGTATCAGACGTTTCTCGCCACCATCGCTGCTTTCGGTGCGCTGCTCGCAGGCATCTATCCTTTCGGCACAGCGTGGGGCTGGTGGTAGCGCTCTACATCGCCGCCATCACCGCATCGGTGCTTGCCGGCGCCGTCTGGCGCTACCGGCAGCGGGATTTGCTGGGCATGGCCGCTTGCCTGCTGATGGCCGGAATGGGCGCCTACCTGCTGTTCTAGCACTTCTTAAGATTGCGGAAGGGCGGCGGCATAGACAGCGGCGGCTAGTTGGAGACGATGGCAAAAGAAGAGTTCCAGGCAAACTGGCGTGGTGCACGCAAATATCAATTTGACGAGGAAACGCGTCGGAAGCAGGCCGCGCTCGATCGTAAGTTTCCCGATCCTGAGCCTGCCCACCTGCCGCAGCCAAACGAGCCCGTCTCGAATTATTCCGAAGCAGCAGCGGACCTCCCAAAGTCGCGACCGGGACGGCGCGGGCTCGTCATCGCCACGATGCTTCTGCTATTCGCGATCGTTGCCTCGATCGCGGGCTACGTCACAATTGTTGCTTACCAAAGACAACAGATTGCGCAGGCAACGAACCCGCAGCCTCAGGCCAGCACCGCAAATCCATCCCTTCCCTTGAAGGTGCTCCTCCCACCCAGCAGGCCCCGAGACTAGCGCCGTGGTGCGCCAGTACGGTTTGTCGAAGACGCTCACGACATAAGTGTGGCCGGCTGGTCGATCTCGCATCTCCTGCACAATTGAAGCCCGCGCCACTTGCGGGAGGCGCGGGCCGATCGGGAGCCGGTGAAGATCCCAATCATCAGCAGCAATGGGGTGAGCATCGTCTGCCATAGCACAAATTAGTTAGAGATCGCTAATGTTCCGTCAAGCCGGTTTGGTCGGCGCTGGCCGCACCGGTCCTGTGGTGTTCCATTGTATGAACGGCGCATTCTTGCCGGTGATGTCCTTGACCGTCTTCAGCAGCGCCTCATGCGTGTTGTGCAGCGCCCGGTAATGCTCGCTCATAGGCGATAGAAGCGGCTTCACGATGCTCTTGTGCAGCGCTTCCGCTGCCACCAGAAAGCACTCGATTTCAGCCTGTGAGAGGTGTTTGGATGGTTTGGTCCTGGCCATAGTAGCGATCTCCGTTGAAGGGTTTCGCCGCAACTAGAGGATTATATTCCTGATCTCGGGCTAGCCGGCAAGTCGGCCCTTACGGTTCTTCACTGAAATCTTGCTGCGAGGCGTGCCGCAAATCTTCCTCGCCGCGTGCGCTTCACGCGTCGACATTGACGCATCGCGTCGCCGACCGCTTCATCCCCTTCGGTGAGGTCCGGAATGCTGCGTTCGCTCGTCACCTGAAGAGAACAGGAGAGCGGCGCCAACCGCGCACTCGGCTAGCATAAATATGCATTCGTGCTAATGTAAGCGAAACGTGAAAACGCCATGCGCGGCTGGCATCCTAGGGCTAAGCTGGGAGCGCGCAAGGTTCGCCCCTGCTAGAGTGAGGGAGCACAAATGGCGGCCTATTTGATCGCGGATGTAGACATAAAAGACGCTGCCGAGTTCGAGGAATACCGGCGGGATGTGCCTGCCACCGAAGAGCGTTACGGTGGTCGATACCTGGGTCGTGGCGGTGCGACTAAGGTTTTGGAAGGCGATTGGGAGCCACACCGTTTGGTTATTATCGAATTCCCCGACATGGCGTCATTGATGGGCTGGTATAATTCGCCGGAATACGCCCGCCTTATCGAAATTCGCAAGCGTTGCGCCAACACCAGGATCATTGCGCTTGAGGGGGTCGCAACACCCAATGTATGACGATGTCGTGGTTTCACTCTCGCCGTCATCAGACACAAGCCGGTCGTCTTTAGTGCTCACCTGGCGCGATTGCTGTTTTTTGGGAAGGCGCGCAAATGACCGACGATATCTATAAGCAGGCCTACCGCGAGGGCGGAGTCGAAGCTGTCAATGCACTTCTGAAAGAGCTATTTCCCGACATGTCGGAGCGGGTCCGGGCAACCGAGGCCATGGAGAAAACAGGGTTTTGGGAGATCGACTGGGACTACAGCTCCAGAAATTCGGATGGGCGCGATCTGGGGCGGGTGAAGGCATATCTAGGCTATAACGACTAGACCATCTTCACCGTCGATCGATCAGGCTTCCAACCAGGTTGCGCTCCTTGCGATTTGTACGATCTGTACCAAGCCTTGTGGTCGATTTGAGCACTCATATAAATTCGCGATTGTCCTCATATTGCGGGAGGCAATGCGATGGATAGTGACATAGCCAACGGCAAGGGTCATCCTTGCATCGAAGTGGTCGAAGCCTGTGGCGAATGGTTCGTCCGTGTGGTCGAGGAAGATCAGGGACTAACTCGATCATTCGACCTGGAATCGCTCGCCCTAGCCTTCGCGGAAGGCCAGCGAATACGCCTGCAGCTCGACGAGTTCGTCCGGGGCGTGACCGACCAGCGCATCACCGGCGGGCTAGTTCACAGACAGCTCGTCGGTTAGGCCCGGCACCTCGTTGGCGTTGGGTGTCGAGCCGCATGGCCGGGGAGGAGTTCTCGGGCACTTTGTCCCGGCAATCTGAGACCAGATGGGCCGCGCCGATGGGCAAAGCGGGCGTACGCATATCTTACTTTGGCCGAACCAGTGAAGTTTAGAATGAACTCGCCACAGGTCTGCAACGATGAGTCGTTGTCTGCAAAGGGATTCTCCAACAGCTTGCTAGGGCGCGTGTGCCCGACCCTGCGGACCTGAACCCGTCTGCCGCTCAGCCGCCATGAGCATCTCGACGAAACTGGTTACCTTGGGTGGCCGGAACCGCGCAGCGGGGTAGACCGTGTAGATGCCTCCGGAGGGCAGCACCCATTCGGGCAAGACGTGGACGAGGCGGCCCGCGGCCAAGTCATCGCTCACCAGGAAATCCGGCAGAACCGACAGGCCACCGCCGGTGCGGACGGCCGACAGCACTGCCGGTGTGGCATTGATCGAGATTGTTGCCTGCATGTGCACGGCGTGATGTTCGAGGTCGCCACGCGAAAATTGCCACAGCAGCGGCTCACGCAGCGCCGTGTTGGCGACGAAGGGCAGCCGGGCAAGACCTTCCGGTTCGGTAGTCGCCATCTGCCCAGCGAAGCCCGCGCCGCATACCAAGAGTTGCCGGAAGGTGCCGATCCGTCGCGCCTGGAGGCTGGAATCGGCAAGCCAGCCGACGCGGATCGCTAAGTCCATCCTGCCGGAAACGAGGTTGATCATCTCGTCATCAAGTTCCAATTCCACGCGACAGGCGGGGTAACGCGCGCTGAAGGCGGTCACCACCGGGACGACCGCACACGTGCCGTAGTCGTTTGGTGCTGCGATCCGCAGCGTGCCGGCCGGCTCGGCGGCGGCCTGCTCAAGCTCGCCAAAGGCATCCTCCGCCTCGCGCAGGATCAGGAGGCAACGGGCATGCAATGCCCGACCCGCCTCTGTCGGTTGGACTCGTCGCGTCGTGCGGATCAGCAGCGTCGTTCCCACATCGCGCTCCAGCCGCGCGACCTGCTGGCTCACAACCGCCTTGGTGATGCCCAGCCGCTCGGCGGCCTGGGTGAAGGAGCCGGCATCGACGACCGCCGCGAAGTACGCCAGCCTATTGAGGTTCATGCATAGCCCAAAGCAGATCGGCTCCAGCCGTATTGTATGGCCATAGCATACATTATGTCTATTTTGTTGGTCTTATCAATCGATGCGCGCGTGGCATATTTTCGCCCATCAAGACGTTCGCTCGCGTTACCCCAGACCAGCACAGGCCGTGAGATGACGACCAAACAAATCCCGTGCGTAGTTCTTGCCCTTTCGGTTCTTCTGACCGGCACACCCGGCTTTGCCCAGAACCTGCCCTATGGCGCTCCCATCAGCATCGAGCTGGCCAAGCAGGCGGCGCAAGCCGCCGCGACGGAGATGCGCAAGCGCAACCTCGACATGACCATTGCCATCGTCGATTCCGGGAGCAACCTTGTCTATCTGGAACGCGGCAACCAGGCCGGCATCGGCACGATCGATGCGGCGATTGGAAAGGCCAAGGCGGCCAACGGGATCAGGTCTCCGACCAAGGCCATCCAGGATCTGATCGTCACTCAAAACCAGATCAGTTTGCTTGGGGTGCCGGGCGCCTTTCCGGTCGAAGGCGGCGTACCGCTGATCGTCGACAACAAGGTCGTCGGAGCGATCGGCGCCAGTGGCGGCATGCTGCCGGATGACGGCGCCGTTGCGAATGCCGGTGCAAAGGCCTGCTTCCCTAGCACCCCGCCATATCTGAAATCCATGCCCTGAAACCAAAATCAAGGAGACATCCATGTTTACCAGGAGAACCATCTTGAAAACGACCCTCGCCGCCGGCGCCGCTGCCGTGTTTGCTCCCGCAGGGCTTGGCCATGCTGCCGCACGACTTTCCTGGAAGCATTTTCCCGCCGGGGAAAACGGCTTCTTCCGGGCCCCTGTTCTGGTCTCCGGAGCCACTGAAGCCGTGCTGATCGACGGCGGCTTCACATTCCCCGATGGCAAGGCCCTGGCCGAGGCGATCAAGGCGACGGGAAAGAAGCTCACCACCATCTATATCAGCCAGTCCGACCCGGACTACTATTTCAGCCTGAAGCCGATCAAGGAGGCTTTCCCCGACGCACGCGTGATCGCTGCCTCCGAGACGGTGACCGCCATCAAGGGCAGTGTCGACAAGAAGCTCGCCGTCTGGGGGCCGCAGCTCAAGGAGAACGGCCCGCAGGCGCTCGCCGATGTCGTCATCCCCGAAGCGTTCGACGACAAGACGCTCACCGTCGATGGCGAGACCATCGAGATCGTCAGCGCCGAAGGCCTCGCCAATCGGCGCTATCTCTTCGTGCCGTCGCTGAACGCGGTGTGCGGCGGCGTCATGATCTTTGGCGGCGTACATGTCTGGACCGCCGACACGCCGACTAAGGAACAGCGTGCGGCATGGATCGCCAATCTCGAAAAGATCGCGGCGCGCAAGCCGGCGATAGTGGTTGCCGGTCATATGACGCCACAGACCCCTACCGACCTCTCGGGCGTTGAGCACACCAAGACCTATCTCATTGCATTCGAGGAAGAACTGGCCAAGGCCAAGGACGCGGCCGCGCTCAAGAGCGCTATGGAAGCCCGCTTCCCCGGCCTCGGCATGGGGGTCGCGCTCGACATCGGCTCCAAGGTTGCCACCGGCGAAATGAAGTGGGGCTGAGATGGGAGCCAATCTCGATCTGATCCGCGCCACCTATGAGGGGGCCTCGGAAGACAACGGACGCAACCTGCTGGCCGCTCTCGCCCCCGACGCGCGGTGGACCGAAGCCGAGGGTTTCCCATACGCCGGGACATATGTCGGCGCGGAAAAGATCATCGCCGGCGTCTTCCGGCGCCTCGCCACGGAATGGATCGGCTATCGCGCCGACGTTCACATCTATCTCGAAGACGGCGACCGTGTCGCCGCCTTCGGGGTCTACTCCGGAACCTACAAGCCAACAGGCAAGCCGATGCACGCCGCCTTTGCCCATCTCTTCGCAGAAGGGCTGACCATCAGCCGCCCACCAAATCCACGTCACGGCTCGTCAAAAACGGCCCGCCCCACGGTTCCCTGGAGGACCGCATTCGAAGACAACATCCGCGCCGCCCGGCAAAATTTCATGACCAGATGCGATCCGGTCAAGGACGTGTCCGGTCGAAGGTTCGACAGTAGCGGTCGCGCCCAAACGCGTGCCGTTAGTTGATGTCAATCTTATCCATGATCAACCGCGAGGGTCGCATCTCATCGAGAAAAACCGTATTGCGCGCCGCCTGACGGCTACGACCGAAGCCAGCTGGTTCACCGGTATTCGGATTGACGTCGAACTTTGGAAAATTGCTCGAGGATATGTCCAGCCGTAGCCGGTGGCCGGCACGAAACAGGTTGGCGGTTGCAAACAGCTCGATGCGAAGCCGCATGATCTCACCTGGCCTCACCAGCTCGGCTCTTTCGAATGAATGCCGGAACCGGCATCGGAAAATCCCGTCGGTCAGGTTCAAGGCAAAGCCCGTCGGATAGTCCGCGCTCGGTGGATGAACGTCGATCAGCTTCGCCGTAAAATCGGTGTCAGGCGCATCGGTCGCCGCCCAGAGCTCCACTGCCACCTTGCCAAGCACGGTCAGATCGTTGACCAGCGGCTCTGTCTCGAACGAAAGGACGTCGAGGCGGGCAGAAAGCGGCAGGCCGAAATTTCGGCAGCCGAAGAACCTCTCGTCCTCCCTCTGGTCGAAGCCGCCGCCAGCGAAGATCGGTTGGCCGCTTGTCAGCGCGCCGCCTATGGTCGGGACTGGATCGGCGGGATCGAAATCATAGCTCAGCGGCGGGTCGTCGGGCGCAGGAAGGGACTTCGAGAGCCTGCCCTCGCGATGCAAGTAGTAGCTTAGCTCCTCCACATTGGGCAGCGGCCATTTTTGAGCCCTGATCCAGCGCCCGCCGTGATCGAGACGGCCCGCTTCATTTTTCGTGCCCTTTCCCCCGCCCATGACAAAAAGACGGATCGGCTCCTTGTCGAGATCGTTCTGCGGCCCACACTTCAGCCAGCGATCGAACCAGCGGCGACGAAACTCCAGCCAGCTTGCTGCCACATTGCCGCCGAGCGGAGCGTTCGGTCCGAAGTCGACGTCGCCGGCAAAGGTCAGATTCCGGTCGCCATGCAAGCCCGGACCCATGATCATGGAGAGCGGCCGTTTGCCATTGCTGGCAAGGCCTGCCAGATTCTCGAACGTCGTCGAGACATAGACGTCGAACCAGCTCGACATCAGGGCGATCGGAATGTCGGGGATGGCGTCGTAGAAGCCCGCCGCATGAATGCCGGCCTGCTTCCAGAAATCGTCGAAGGTCTCGTGCCGCCACTGCTCCAGCAGATAAGCCTCGTAGTCCGGAGCCCAGCGGAGCGGGGAACGGCCCTCCGACCAGGGCATTTTGCCAAACCAGCGATGCAGGTTCTCGGCGTCGATCGCCTTTCGGGCCAACTCGTCGCCGGCGGCAACGGCGCTCTCGCGGGCTTCCCGGTAGGCCCAAGTCGCCTGTTTCAGCTCGAACGCGCCGCCTTGGCGGATGCCGCAGGTGAAGGCGTTCGAGAACCCGCCGGAATCGAGGATCATGGTTGCAAGAGCGGGCGGCGCAAGGCACGCCGCCGCCATTTGGGTATGCGCGGCGTAGGAAAGGCCCATGGTACCGATCCGGCCGTTGCACCAGGGCTGGGCCGCGATCCATGCGAGCGTGTCGTAGCCGTCCGGACCTTCTGAGAGATATTTGACGAACTCTCCTTCCGAGCCGTAGCGGCCGCGGCAGTCCTGATAGATGACGATGTAACCATGGCGCACGAAATGCTCGGCGACTGTCGCGCGATCCATCGGTTCGGTCATGCCGACTTCGAGCTCGGCGCGCGACGCCATCGCCTTGCCATAAGGCGTCCGTTCGATGATGACGGGAGCTGACCGGTCCAGCGCGCGGCCTCCCCTTGCCGGTCGGTAGATGTCGGTCGCCAGTCTTACGCCATCGCGCATCGTCACCATGACGTCGCGGCAGAGGACCATGTCATCGGTCACGGACTGGAGTGCCTGGAGGTCGGTCATCTAAAAATTCCAAGGCGTTCAGGCAGCAGCGTCATTGAGGTGGCATGCGCTCTTGTGTCCGGCAGCAACCACCTTCAGGCGGGGCGCTTCGGTCCGGCAGCGAGGCATCGCGTGCGGGCAGCGCGGGTGGAAATGACATCCGCTCGGCGGCGACAGCGGGCTCGGCAATTCACCGTTGATCGCGGCAAAGCTGCGTTTGGTGGTTTCGATCCGCGGCACCTCGGCGAGAAGCGCCTGCGTGTAGGGGTGGTTGGCCCGTGCAAAGATCTCCTCGGCCGGAGCCTCTTCGACGATGCGGCCGAGATACATGATCGCCACGCGATCGGAGATGTGCTCGACCACCCCGAGATCGTGGCTGATGAACAGGTAGGTAAGGTTCAGCCTCTCGCGCAGGTCCATGAAGAGATTGAGGATTTGCGCCTGGATCGAGACGTCCAGAGCGGCAACGGCCTCATCGCAGACGAGAAATTCCGGCTGCACGGCCAGAGCGCGCGCGATGCCGATCCGCTGGCGCTGACCGCCGCTGAACTGATGCGGAAAGCGGTGCTTCAGCGCCGGATCGAGGCCGGCACGTCGGAACTGTTCATCGACAAAGGTGCCGAGATCGCCCTTGACCAGCCCGTGAACGCGCGGCGCCTCGCCGACGATATCGGCCGCTTTGCGGCGCGGATTGAGCGACGCATAGGGGTTCTGGAATATCATCTGCACGCGCAGTTTGGCTTCACGCCGCTCGGAAGGCGGGAGCGCCCTCATATCCTTGCCGCGCCACGATACCGATCCCCTGGTGGGCGATACGATGCCGGCGACGATCCGCCCGAGGGTGGACTTGCCGCATCCCGATTCGCCGACGAGGCCCAGAACCTCGCCCCTGCGAACGGTGAGGCTGACGCTATCGACCGCCTGCACCCTTGCTGCCGGTTTGGCGAGTTTGAGCGAGATTGCCAGACGGGCGGCGAGGTCTGGCCGCGTGCCGAAGCTGTGGAAAATGTCGTTCAGCTCGATCAGCGGCACCGCCTCGGCAGAACCGGCCGAGGCGCTTTGGACATTTGCCGCAACCGGAGTGGAGGAGATCATATGCGGAGCTCCGGTAAGGGATGAACGCAGCGGTGCTCGCGTGTGCCAGCAGTGAACAGTGGCACCGCCTCGGCACACATCGCCTCGGCACGGGCGCAGCGCGGGGCGAAAGCGCATCCAGTCGGCAGCCGCGCAACACTGGGCGCCATTCCGGGGATCTGCCGAAGCCGCTCGCCGCGCTGGTTGCGGCTGGGAACGGAGTCGATCAGACCGGCGGTATAAGGGTGCAGCGGACGGGCGAGAACGTCCGACACCGGGCCGGATTCGACGATGCGGCCCGCATACATCACGGCGATCCGGTCGGCGAGCCGCGAGACGACGGCGAGATCATGCGTGATCCATATCAGCGACGTGTTGTTCTGCGCCACGAGCTTTTGCATCTCGGCCAGGATCTGCGCCTGGATCGTCACGTCGAGCGCCGTGGTGGGCTCGTCGGCGATGATGAAGTCCGGCCGGTGCAGCAGCGCGATAGCGATGACGACGCGCTGACGCATGCCGCCGGAAAACTGATGGGGATAGGCCTGCAACCGCTCATCCGGGCTCGGAATTCCCACCATACCCAGCGCATCGCGGGCCCGCGCCCTGGCGTCGGCTCGTGAGACATCTTCATGCGCCTGCACCGCTTCGATCATCTGCGTATCGATGCGCAGGACCGGGTTCAGGGTCATCATCGGATCCTGGAAGATCATGGCCATGCGGCGCCCGCGCAGCGCACGCATCTCCTCGCGGCTGGAGCGGGTGATGTCGCGTCCGGCGAACACGATCTGGCCACCGACAATCGTCCCAGGCGGATCAACCAGACCGATGATCGAAAAGCCAGTGACCGACTTGCCCGAGCCGCTTTCGCCGACGAGACCCAGAACCTCGCCGCGCGCGACGCTGAAGGAGACGCCGTCGACGGCTTTTGCCGATCCGAAATGGGTCCGCAGATCGCGAACTTCCAGCAGTGCCCCACTCATGCTCGCCCCCGCGGATTGAGCACGTCGCGAAGCCGATCGCCGACGAGGTTGATCGCCACCACGGTTACCAAAAGCGCCACCCCTGGATAGAAGCTGATCCATGTCATGCCGGAGAGCATGTACTGGTAACCGTTGGAGACCAACAGACCAAGGCTCGGCTCGGTGATCGGCACGCCGAGACCGAGAAAGGACAAGGTCGCCTCCAAGGCGATGGCGCGCGCCACCTGCACCGTCGCGATCACGATCAGCGGCGGCAAGCAGTTCGGCAGCAGATGGACGAACAGGATACGCCATCGCGGAATGGCCAGCGATTCCGCGGCTTCCATGTATTCCTTGCGCCGCTCCGTCAATGCGGTGCCGCGCGCGGCGCGCGCATAGGTCGCCCATTCGACAATCACCAAAGCGAGTACGACGTTGAGCACCCCCTTGCCGAGAAAGGCAAGGATCATCAGGGCGACGAGGATGGACGGGAAGGAGAGTTGCAGGTCGACGATGCGCATGATCACCGTCTCGGTGCGGCCGCCGATATAGGCGGCGAGCAGACCGAGCGAAGCGCCGAACAGCGCTGCGAAGAGCGCTGAACTGACGCCGACACCGAGGGATATGCGCAAGCCGTAGATGATGCCGGAAAGCATATCGCGGCCTTGGTCGTCGGTGCCGAGCCAGTAGGTCATGCCGGCCATCGATTGCGAGCCGGGCGGCAGGCGGCTGTCCATGATATCCAGTTGACTGAGGTCATAGGGGTTCTGCGGCGCTATGAGCGGCGCGAAAAGCGCCAGCAGAACGATCGCCGTCAGCAGCACCAGACCGACGACAGCCATAGGCGAGCGGAAGAATGCCCGCACGAGGAGCCGGAACGGCGGCTCCTCACCTTTTTCAACCTCGGTCGGCAGTGGCGGCGGCAAGGTGTCGATGCTCATCTCACGACCCCTCGCCCTGAAGCCGCACCCGAGGGTCGAGCGCGGTGTAAGTGAGATCGACGACGAGATTGATGATGACGAAGAAGACGACGATTGCCATCAGGTAGGCCGTGATGATGGGGCGATCGAGCACGTTGATGCTGTCGATGATCAGCTTGCCCATTCCGGGCCAACTGAACACACTTTCGGTAACGACCGAGAAGGCGACGATCGAACCGAATTCCAGGCCGACGATGGTCACCACCGGGATCATGATGTTCTTCGAGACATGGACGCCGATGACGCGCGATTCCTTGAGGCCCTTGGCTCGTGCAAACTTGATGTAGTCGAGCGGCAGGACTTCGGCGACACCGGCGCGTGTCAGGCGCAGGATGAGGCAGGCATCGAACAGAGCGAGGTTGACCGCCGGCAGGACCAGATGGGCAAGCCCGTCTTTTGTCAGGAATGCCCACTGGACGCCGAACAGCTCGGCGGTCTGCCCGCGTCCGCCGCTCGGCAGCCATCCGAGCTGCACGCCAAAAAGCATGATCAGCACCAGCCCGACCCAGAAGGTCGGCAGCGAGAAACCAAGAATGCTGACCGTCATGATGATGCGACTAACGATGCCATCCGGCCGCAGCCCGGCATAGAGGCCGAGCGGCACGCCGACGACGGTCGCTATGAGTATCGCCGAAACGGCCAGTTCAAGCGTTGCCGGCAGCCGCTCCAAGATCACCCTGATCGCCGGTTCGTTGTAGACGTAGCTCTGGCCGAGATCGCCATGCAGCGCGGCTTGGAGGAAGCGGAAATATTGCTGCCAAAGCGGCAGGTCGAGGCCAAGGGCCTGGACGACGCGCGCTCGCTCGATCTGGTCGGCGTCAGGCGAGATCAGGATATCGACCGGATCGCCGATGACATTGACCGCGATGAAGACGATGACGGTCATGGCAAACATGACCAATGCGGCCTGGAACAGACGACGCACGATGGCGGCGATCATGACGACCTACCCCAGCTTGCCTGCCGGGAACTGTTGCAGGTCGCGTGTACGAAACGCGTCACGCCGGCACCGCCATAGCCATGCCATCGCGTTGCGGATCGGCGCCGCCGCGACAAACTCCGTCCTCGATCTGGATTCCGTGAAGAGCGGCAAAGGCGTAACTTTGCCAGGAGCGCTTCACCTCGTAGCCCTTGCCCTCGATTTCGTCGGTGACATAGCGTGGAACGCGGTTGGAGACGTCGATCGTGTTCGACACCGCCACGATCCGCGGGGCGGCCACCGCTTCCGGCATGCTCATGCCGAAATCAATGATGTTCATCAGGCCTTGGGCCATCGATGGCGCGATATAGCTGCCGCCCGGCGCTCCCATCACAATTACCGGCCGGTCATCCTTGAAGACAATAGTGGGCGCCGCTGAGCTGGCTCGCCGTTTGCCAGGAGCCAGCGATCCTGCCCTGCCCGGCCTCGGATCGAAGCGGCTCATCGTTCCGTTATACATGAAACCCAAGCCATCGGTGATCGCTCCCGACGGACTGCCCAGCGTGTGGGTCAATGCGACGGCATTCCCTTCCCGGTCAATCACCGAGATATGCGTCGTCTCGCGCGGCGACCGGTCCTCCACTCGCTGGACTTGGGCCCGAACCCCAGCCTTGATCTCGTCGGCCATTTGACCGCAATACTCCCGGGACAAAAGACGCCCGACCGGCACATCGACATAGGCTGGATCGCCGAGGTGTCGATCCTTGTCGTTGGTCATGCGTTTCATCGCTTCTGCCAGTACGATGACATGCTCGGTGCTGCCGTGGCCCAGGGCACCGATGTCAAAATGCTCAAGGGTATGGAGCAGTTGCAGCATGGATATGCCGCTGGCGGGCGGCGGGCTGGTCGCGATGCCGTAGCCGCGATACTCCCCCCAGAGTGGCTCGGCGATAGAGAGCTGATAGTTAGCCAGGTCGTCTTTCTCGATCAGGCCTCCATTCGCGGCCATGTCGGCTGCGATTTCGTCGGCGATCTCGCCCTTGTAGAAGATATCAGGGCCAGCTGCAGCGATGCGCTCCAACGTGTGCGCGAGGTCGGCGTTGACGACGATGTCGCCCGGCAGCTTCACCGTGCCGTCGGCGCGGAAATAAATGGCGCGTCCGGTCTTGCTGAAACCCAGCTTGTCGAGGGTCCGCACTTCGCCGGTATCGACTCCGTCCTGCGCCCAATACCAATGGACATGCGGACGGACCATGAAACCTCGCCTCGCCTGCCCGGCCGCGGGTGCGATGACGTCGGCCCAATCGAAGGTGCCGTATCTCTCCAGCGCCTCGGCGTAACCCTTGACGCTGCCCGGAGTGCAAACGGCGAGATAGCCGACCTCGCTGATGCCGCCTTCCAGCAGAAAAGCGAAACCGTCACGCGATTGGCCGACCAGCAGTTCGCTCCACATATCCGGGGAGGCCTTGAGCGGCGCCCTTGCATAGAACTCAAGCACCTCGTGCACGCCGCGCCGTGGCATATAGACCTGCATCGAGCCAAAGCCCCCAAGGCCGGACATTTGTGGATCCACGACGCCCTGCATGAAAGCGCAGGCAATCGCCGCATCGACGGCGTTGCCGCCGCGCTTGAGCACAAGGGCGCCTGCCTCCACCGCTTCGGGCTGTGGGGCAACGATCATTGCATTCATCACGACGCGTTCCGTCGTTGCTTGAGTTCTTCTGCGAGGAAATCCTGGACGGGATCAAGAACCTCCAATCGGTCGTGCGAGACCCCCGGCAGCAAATCGAAGCGGACGCGCACGCCCACTTGCTCGAACGATTGACACAATGCCCTGAGGCGTTCCGGCCTCGTGCGGCCGGCATCGTTGGCTCCGGGTAGCCAGTGGGGCCCGCCTTCACGATGCGTGATTTCCCAAGTCTCCAGATCAGCGTCGCCGACAATCATCTGGACAGGCACGTTGGCCAGTGCGGCGGCGTTGAAGGTGATACCGAACTTCTCTGGAAGATCGCGAATGCCTACCCACCAGTCCCGGGTCGGGTCGAGCAGGGTCACCGAGCCGGGCGCGCCGATCGAAGCCGCCCACAGCCGATAGGGATGCAGAATGGCGAAACGATGCGTGAAATGCCCGCCGCCGGAAAAGCCGAACATAGCGAAGTGGCTCCAGTCCTGACGGTATTTGACACTGACTTCCTCGACGATGGCGAGCAGCGCCTGATCGTAGCGGATCTCGCCCTCCAGCATGTATTTGTAACCACTGCGGGCACCATCGCCCAGAACGCCCATTGGAAATACCGGGCACAAAATGGCGCAGTCATTCCAGCGCCCGAACTCAGCGAAACCGTCTCGGAAGTCCAGGAAGGAGGTTCGGCCGGTGCCGTGCATGGCAACCAGCAGATCGACCTTGGCGCCGTCTCCGACCGAGCGCGGTACATAGAGACAATAGTGAAAGCGCGGATCTGATTTGGAAGCAAAGATTGCGGTCGCGCCAAGATCATAGATAGCGCGACCGCGATCTGCAACGAACCCAGTGGTAATGCTCGTCAAGTCGACAACTCCTCAGGCAGTCTTGGCGTTCATGGCCAGCGTGTACTGATCGGCCCGCGTCGTGAACTGAATATCCTTGCGGGCAGCCACCACGAGAACCTCGTGGTGCATCGGGATCAGGGCGACATCGTTGAAGACAATCTCGCTAATTTCCGACAGCATCTTTTCGCGCTTGGCATCATCGAGCGTCCGCTTGGCCACGGCGAGCTTGGCATCAACGTCGGGATTGGAGTAGCGGCCCGAATTGGCGATGCCCAGACCAGCGTCGGAATTTTGCGTCGCAATCAGCGCCGTCAGCGGGTTCGAAGTCTCGCCTGTGTTTACGCCCCAAGAATCCAGATTGAAGCTGAACGTATGCGCATCCGCTTTGTCGGCATAAACCGACCAGGGCATGACGTCCACGCTGACCTTCAAGCCGATGCGGGTGAGCATCTGGGCCACCACCTGCACGATCTTGGAGTCGTTGACGATACGATCGTTGGGCCCGTGGATAGTCAGTCGGAAGCCCTCGGGGTAGCCAGCTTCGGCGAGCAGGGCCTTGGCTTTTGCAGTGTCGAATGGAACGGGTTTGATAGCAGCCGAAGTGCCCGGGGCGCCGGCAGGCAGGAACTGCGAAGCGACAATGGCATTGCCCTGCATCAAGCGCTCCACAATGGCGCCGCGGTCGATCGCCATGGACAGCGCCTGCCGCACGCGCAGATCCTTCAGCGGGTTGCGGTCGAGCGGCTTGCCGTCCTTGCCAGTGATGAAGGGCGTGACGTCTCGGAACGTGTCCAGGGAAAAGAAGACGACCCGGCTCGAGACGCCGCGGATGATATGAAAACGTTCGTCCTCTTCGACGCGAGCAACGCCTTCATAGGGCACCTGTTCGACCAGATCGAGATCGCCGGCGAGCAGGTTCGCAAGCCGCGCGCCGGCATCGGTGACGATGCGAAGCTCGACGTCCGGCAAGGCAGGCTTCGGTCCCCAGTAGTTGGGATTGGCGGAAAGCGCGACACGGTTGCCGGAAACATATTCCTTCAGCACATACGGGCCGGTGCCGATCGCCGCGGTGCCGTTGTTGAACTGATCGCTCGCGGTATCCTTGAACTTGGCGCGGATGATGCGAATGCGACTGAGGGAATTGGGCAAAAGCGGCTCCGGCTGCTTGGTTTCGATGAGAAGCTTGCCGGGTTGGGGTGAGGTGATCGACTTGATGTTGCGCGTGTAGGTCCGGAAGGACGCGGTGCTTTCGATTGTGTTGGCCCGGTCGAATGAGACGACGATGTCGTCTACCGTGAGCGGCTCGCCGTCGCTGAAGCGCACGTCCGGCCGCAGGTCGAACTCCCAATGGGTGTCGTCGACCACGCGCCAGGCCGTCGCGAGCCCCGGTCTCGAGACGGATTTTTCGTCATTGGTGACAAGCGTGTCGTAGATGTGGGTGGCAAGCGCGTTGTTCGGCGCGTTGCTCTTCAGATGCGGGTCCAGCGTCGTCGGCGGAGCAGCCATGCCGATCCGCAACTGGCCGCTTGCCGCCGCAGCTTGGGCCATCCCCACTCCCGTCCAGTTGGCGCCTTGCAAGACGGCGGCACTGCCGAGCGCCCATTGCATCAGCGCACGGCGCGATATTGTCCGGTTCTTCATTGGTTTTCTCCGTGTCCACTCTGGATAGTTCCATCGGAGGAGTTCTTTTCCGCTGCCGCTTGCCATCATCGACCCTGTTGGGGGGTTCGCTTACGGTGCCGGCCTCCTTCCTGACAGCGAGTTGAAAAGAAAGCTTCTCCGTTTGTCAACGCAGATAAACCGTTGTTTCACTGGACGAAACGAAATTCCTCATTTAACCTTCGGAATCAGATGTTTTGGGGAGGGAGTGAGAAATGACCGATCAGGCAGACACCCGATACACGGTCGATTCCGTCGATCGCGCGATCAGTTTGTTGCACACTGTGGCCGGCGAGGCAGATCTTGGTGTTTCCGAAATCGCGCGGCGTTCTGGTGACAGCAAGGCACGAGCTTTCCGGCTTTTGCAGACGCTGGTGAAGCGCGGCTTGCTGGCGCGGTCATCGGATGGAAAGGGCTATCGTCTCGGCCTCGCCGCGCTGATGCTCGGCCACGCCGCTAGCGAACAGATGGACCTGATCCGCATTGCAAACCCTGTTCTGGAAGAACTCGGTCAGGAGATCGGCGAAACCACACAACTGCGAATCCGCGATGACCAGGAAAGCCTCTGCGTCGCCAAATGGGAGCCGAAGCGAGATCTTCGCGTCAACGCGATTGTCGGCCGACGGCGCCCACTACATGCTGGTTCGAGTAAGGCATTCCTGGCCCATATGGATGACGAGGAGCGCGAGGCCATTCTTTCCGGCCCCTTGAAGCGCTTCACCAAGAAAACTGTGACCGATCCTCGGCTTCTAAGGGGCGGGCTCGAGCAAATCCGCAAGGCCAAGTTTTTCGTCAGTCGCGGTGAGATCAACGACGATCTGATTTCGATCACCGCGCCTGTGTTCGCTTCGCCTGGCAAGATAGTCGCAGCACTGAACATCGCCGCCCCGGAAAACCGCGTACCAGAAGAACGCATATGCGAACTCGGTGAAATGGTGGCCAAAGCCGCCCAGCGAATTTCTGCCGCTCTCGGTTTCCGCTCACCGGCTATGAAATGATGCAGACGAGCGCCCTCGGCAAAGGCTCGGTTGGGATCGAGAATCTCCTGGCTATGGCGCTCGCCTACTCGCAGGCGGAGGCGGCCCATCCAGGATGCCGCGCGCGTGTTGCGGGCGCTCTGTGTCGAGCGTCTACGCAATCTCGACGCCGCCTAGTAATCACATCTAACTGGAGCGTGTCGGATTTCTCCTTATACCCCCCTCCCGGGTCGCGCCCCGCGCTCGCGAGCCGCACGGAGATCGCTCGTTGATGACGGTCGCCCATCGCCGAAAATGGAATTTGGCCGCCCCCACGGTATCGGCGAGCTCGATTGCAATCATCGGCGGCGGTGCAAGCGGCGTGCTGATGACGACCAGCTTCTGCGCAATCGAGATTCCGACCTTGACATCGTCATCCTCGAAAAGCGGACCTTGCTTGGACGAGGCTTAGCCTATTCAACCGACCTCCCGGATCACCTTCTCAATGTCCGGCCTCGAATATGAGGCCTTCGCCGATGATCCCGACCATTCGTGCATTGGCTGCGGGCTCGCAATATCCAGATCGATGATCCGACGACCTATTTCGCTCCCCGCCGCCTGTATGGCAGATATCTCGGGCAGCTGCTGCATGAGACTTCGAAAGAGAACGGCTCATATGGAAGATTGCGCATAATCGACGAGGAATGCGTCGGAATCGTTGAGCGCGATGAGTATTTGGAGCTGGCCGATGGTTCAAGTGTTGTGACGCAGCGATGCGTTCTGGCGACGGGACACGATCAGAAGGCGAGCCGCAGTCAGTCCTTGCTTGCGCAGTCAGGGGGCAGATGACGCCGCCCTGCCCGATCCAGCCGATCAAGTCCTCATCATCGGCAGCGGCCTCAGCATGGTCGATACATGCCTGTCTCTGATGCTCGCCGGGCACCACGGCCAAATCGTCGCTGCTTCACGTATCCGCAGAGATCGCATTTCAGCAGTGCGCTTACCCGCGGCACCTTTTTCGAGATCGAAGCGATCCCACATCCGCGTTCAATGCCAGCGCCTCGCGACCGCATTGCTCAGCCAGCCTTCGTCGACGTGACGCCAGGTGGCGCCTTCTTGTTCGGGCCACGGGCCGGTGCTTTGTCGGTCCTCTCCTCCAAAGGAAAACCTTTCTCAATAAATTCTATCAGATTAGTAGAATATCCTTTGTGAGGGCTCCTCCCGCCCGTTACGCTCAACGAAATCGGGCATCCCCGACTGCGCTCCTGAATTGCGGGCGCAGAGCACTGCGGCATGCTTCATGCCAGCTGATTTCAAAGTCCTGTACTGACGTTGGGAAGAGGAGTCCGATTGATGAATGCCTTCATAAGCTACCTTGCGAAGCTCGCTCTCGCCGGCACCATTGCGCTGGCCGCCGCCACCGCAACTCATGCGGATGACAAAATCGTCCGAATAGGGTTCCAAAAGTACGGCACACTCATTCTACTGAAGACAAAGGGGCTCCTTGAGGAAAAGCTGAAACCGCAGGGCTACACGGTCGAGTGGACCGAGTTCCCGGCGGGGCCGCAACTGCTTGAGGCGCTCAACATCGGGTCCATTGATTTCGGCACGACTGGCGAAGCGCCGCCTATCTTCGCGCAGGCTGCCGGTGCTCCCCTCGTCTATGTGGGTTATGAACCTCCGGCGCCTGAAGCCGAGGCGATCCTGGTCCCCAAGGATAGCCCGCTCAAGACCGTCGCCGACCTGAAGGGAAAGAAGGTCGCGCTGAACAAAGGCTCGAATGTCCATTACCTTCTCGTCAAGGCGCTGGAGAAAGCCGGGCTGGCCTATTCTGACGTGGAAGTCTCATTTTTGCCGCCTGCCGACGCACGCGCCGCATTCGAGAAGCAGGCTGTCGATGCCTGGGTGATCTGGGAACCATTTCTGGCGGCCGCGGAAGCAGCCACCGGTGCCCGCCAATTGGCGAACGGCAGCGACGTGGTGGACAACCACGAATTCTATCTCGCCTCGCGCGGCTTCGTCGACACTCACCCCGAGGTCGTCGACACCATCGTGGTATCCCTCGGCGAGATCGACACATGGATCAACGCCAATCGCGGCGATGTGGCCGAACAGTTTTCGCCGGCACTCGGCATTCCTGCCGACATTCTCGAAGTCGCAGTCCAGCGGCGCTCCTATGGCGTGAAACCGATCACACCGGACGTGGTGGCCGCGCAGCAGAAGATCGCCGATGTGTTCCATGAACTCGGCCTGATCCCGACCGCGATCTCGATCGCCGATGCCGTGAGGAAGCCACAGTCGTGAACGTCGCCGACGAGCTTTTTCCCGACCGCGTCAACGTGCTGTGGTTCCTGCCGTCTCATGGAGACGGCAGGTACCTCGGCACAGCGACTGACGGGCGTGCCACAGACCTGCCGTATCTGCGCCCGGCGCCGCCAAGGGCATCCTGACCGTGGCTCACCCGACGCAGCTTCGAAACGCAGGCGCAGCGGCACTGCAGATCCTCGCGTCCTGGGCGTTGCCGATCGGCACTGTGGTCGTATGGGAAATTGCTTCGCGCAGCGGAATAATGTCGACCCGCCTGCTGCCAGCTCCGAGCGCGGTGGCCGCCGCTTTTTGGGAAGGCCTGCGCAATGGGACGCTTCTCACCCATGCCGCCATCTCGACGGAACGGGCGCTGAAGGGGCTTGCTATCGGCGGCAGTATCGGTTTCGTCCTCGGCGTTCTGGCCGGAATTTCGCGGCCGGCCGAGACCGTGTTCGACTCGTCGATGCAGATGTTGCGCAACGTGCCGCACCTGGCCATGATTCCCCTCGTCATCCTCTGGTTCGGGATCGGTGAGGAGGCGAAGATCTTTCTGGTGGCGGTCGGGACCGCGTTTCCGATCTACCTGAATACTTTTCACGGCATCCGCACCATCGACGTCAAGCTGATCGAGATGGCGCGCGTCTATGGGCTCGGCCGCCTAGCGCTGTTCTGGCGGGTGATCTTGCCGGGTGCGTTGCCGTCGATTCTTGTCGGCCTGCGCTTCTCGCTCGGCATCATGTGGCTGACGCTGATCGTCGCCGAGACGATCTCGGCCTCCTCGGGCATCGGCTACATGACAATGAATGCGCGGGAATTCCTTCAGACCGACATCGTTGTCCTCGGCATCATCGTCTACGCGCTGCTCGGCAAGCTCGCCGACGCGATCACCCGGCTGATCGAGGCGCGCGCTCTCGCCTGGCATCCGGCGTACCAACCCGCCGCCACCAGGGCAGCACCATGAGAGAAGTTGCAACCGCGCTCCGGCTGCGCGAAGGCGGCCCCACAGTATTCCAGGAAACGGATTCCGTCCTGGTTCGTACCGAGACGCTCCGCGAATTCGCAGAGCGTGGTCTTGAAGAGCGCTCAGCGAACGGAGAAGCCGTGCTGCTCGACGGCTTGTCCAAGTCGTTCGGAGAAAGGCGGGTGCTGTCCGAGTTCGGTCTGAGTATTCCGGCGGGGCAACTGCTGGCGATTGTCGGTCGCTCCGGCTGCGGCAAGTCCACGCTCCTTCGCCTGATCGCCGGCCTCGACCGCCCCACGAGCGGGACCGTCTCGGTCGGCGGCGCGAAGGTCCAATCGCTGCAGTCGAACGTCCGGCTGCTCTTCCAGGACGCGCGGCTTCTCCCTTGGCATCGTGTTCTCGGCAATGTCGGAATCGCACGGGCGAATGGCTGGCGCGAGACCGCCACGGCAGCGCTCGCCGATGTCGGGCTTGCGGACCGGGCAAACGATTGGCCCGCGGTCTTGTCGGGGGGCCAGTGTCAGCGCGTCGCCCTTGCCCGTGCCCTGGTGAGTCGGCCCGGTGTTCTTCTCCTCGATGAGCCGTTCGGGGCTCTTGACGCGTTGACGCGCATGGAGATGCATCGTCTGCTCGAGCGCATCTGGCGCGAGCACGGTTTCACGACGGTTCTCATCACTCACGATGTCGCCGAGGCGGTGGCCCTTGCCGACAGGGTGATTGTCATCCGCGACGGCGCCATAGCGCTCGACAATCCGGTCGATCTCCCTCGCCCTCGACGCGAGGCCGCGGACACGTCGGCCGTCGCCCTGCAAGCGCGAATTCTCGAAGAGGTTTAGGCGCGGCACACCTTCGATCAATGCAGCGCTTCGGCGAAACAAGGAGATCGCAATGACGCACTGGGATCACGGATCAGAAGGCGACGGCCAGACCGGCCGTGAGGCATCCGCACCGGATAGGGCAGATGTCCACAACGGCGGCCGCCGCCGCTTTCTTGGAGCAGCCGGAGGCGTCGCGGCGATAGCGGTCACAGGCTTGCCTTCCCTTGCGGTCGTCCGCTCGGCCAGGGCGCATGCCGGCGAGGAGACGACGGACGCCCACCTTGTTTTCCGCAAACACGCCTTTGTCGTGCGGAGCGCCGCGGCGGACACGGATTTCGCGGTGGCGGTCGTGCCGCATCCGGTCAGTGGCGACGAAGAGAAATACCCAACTCTCATCGGTTCCGATACGCGCGGCCTGCCGCACGACAAACGCGGTGAAGTCGACAGACCAGCCTTCGACGCGACGCTGAAGGCCTACGCCTCGGGTGATCCGGCCGACTTCGAGGCGATACCGCTCGGCGGCAAGCGCAAGCAGCTCAATCCGATCGGCTCCCTTGCCGTGAACCTGACGGGCTGCGTCGGTCCGCAGTTCGCGATCCCGCCGGCACCTGCGCTCGACAGCGTGGCGCGGGCCAGCGAGGCTGTCGAACTCTACTGGCAGTCGATCCTGCGCGACGTTCCGCTGTCGGAGCTGACGGACGACACCAGCAGCAAGGACGTGCTCGCCGCGGTTGAAGAGTTGAGCAAGCTCGCTGCCTTCAAGGGGCCGCGCAGGAACGGAAGCATTACTCCACAGTCGCTGTTTCGTGGGACGGCGCTTTACGTCGACGTGGCTGATCCGTCGCGGCGAACCGGTCGCTATGTGACGCCGCCCGGCACACTTCAGGGTCCCTACATCTCGCAATTCCTGCTCAAGGACGCTCCTTACGGCAGCCAACTCATCTCCGCCCGCATTCGCACCGCCGCGGCCGGGACCGATTTCCTCACCGGCTACGACGAGTGGCTCGCCATCCAGAACGGCAATCCGCCCGCCAAGCCGACCAGCTTCGACCCGACGCCGCGCTACATCGCAACCGGCCGCGATCTCGCGGAATACGTCCACAACAACCCGGCCGCCTTCTGGTCGGCAGCCCTGCTCCTTGGTGTAGCACCCGACAAGGCCAATCCGGACTATGGCGGTTTTGGAATCCCCTTCAGCAAATCCAATCCGTATGTGAAGTCGAAGACGCAGACCGGCGGTTACGGCACGTTCGGGCTGCCCTACGCGCAGAGCCTGCTGCCGATCACCGCCTCGCTGGCCATTCGCGTTGCGTACTGGCAGAAGTTCTATGTCCACCGCACTTTACGGCCGGAAGCGTATGGCGGTCTGATCCATCACCGTATCGCCAACAAGGTGGACGTCTATCCGGTCCACAGCGACGTCCTGAACTCGGCTGCGTTGGCGCGAAGCGTCGGCAAGTTCGGCAGCCATCTCCTGTCGCACGTCTACCCCGAGGGCGCGCCGATCCACTCGAGCTATCCCGGCGGAGCCGCCCAGATCGCCGCGTCCAACGTGACGATCCTCAAGGCGCTCTTCGATGAGGACGCCGTGATTTCGAACCCGGTTCAGACTGATCCCAAGGATCCGACTAAGCTCATCCCCTACCGGGGTGGGCCGCTCACTGTCGGAGGCGAGCTCAACAAGCTTGCCTGGAACTACGGCGTCGGCCGCGACTGGGCCGGCATCCATTGGCGCTCGGATTTCTCGGCGTCGCTGGCGCTCGGCGAAGAGCTCGCGATCAGCATTCTCCGCAACGAGCGGCAAACATATCGCGAGCCGTTCGAGGGGTTCAGCTTCGCCCGTTTCGACGGCACCAAGGTCGAGGTCTAGCGCATCCATGCCAGTACTCGCCCAAAATGCAGTTGCGGCACAATTCGGCGCCGCGCCTCCTGTCAGAGAGAATCTGATGCCACACGATCCCATCATCGAGCCCGACGCGCTGCCATCAATTGGCGAGTTTCGTCTGCTGGACGTACGTGAGCCTGCGTCCTTCGAGGCCGATCACCCGGCGATGGCCGTTCGCGTGCCAATCGAAGAATGGGAGGCCGCCGCGAAGTCGGGCGAGACCTCCTTTGAGAACGTCGCCTACTGGGAGCAGGCGATCACCGATCTCGGCGTCGGCGGCCCACGGCCCGCTGTGATCTATGACGACGGGCGCATGACGGAGGCCGCCCGCGTCTGGTTCGTCCTGCAGTATTTCGGCGCCGAGGCGCTGATCGTGAACGGCGGATGGCCTGCGATCCGCGAACGCGCGGAACTTCTGGCAAAGGCACGCGAAGCTTCGGAAGTAGCGGCGTTCCAAGCTCGACCGGGAGCCGGATCGGTTGGGCTGGTCGATCGGCACATGCTGAAGGCCGACCTGGACAGCGTCCAACTTCTCGACGCTCGAACGGCGGACGAGTTTGCCGGCACCGACTTGCGGCGTAACGCTCGGGGCGGCCATTTGCCGGGCGCGCGCTCGCTTCCGCATGCGGACCTGCTCGACGATCGCCGCCTGAAGTCGCCCAGCGCTCTTCGCGATCTCCTCTCCAAGGCCGGCTTCCAGGCCGGGGGTCACGTGATCACCCATTGCGACGGTGGTGGCCGGGCGGCACTCGCGGCCGCCGCCGCGGTCCGAGCCGGATATGACGACGTCCGCGCCTACTATCTGAGCTTCGCCGACTGGGCGAAAGACGAAAGCTGCCCGGTCATACTGGACCCGCAACCCCGGTGACTGCCATGACAAATCCCACCGTCGTCTGCTTCTCAGGCAATCTCACGCGGCCGTCCAAGACGCGCAGCTTCGTCGAAGGCAAAGTTTGCCTCTACGACCGAAATCAGGCGCGAAGTTGCCGTTCGCGTCGTGGATAGCTTTCGGGTCAGACTCTCCCGTTCCCTACCGGTCTTTGCAGCACCGAGACAGGCCCATCACGCCCGACACTGTGGAACATATCGCATGCTCTCCGAGTGGGGGGAAAGGCGGTAGCGCTCTCCCGACTCCCCGACTCTAACCCCGAATACCCGGCACCTCGCATTGACTGGGATCAAATTGCTACCCTGCGTTCGCAGATCTGGTCCAGCCCGCAAGCCCCGTGGCGATCGACCAGCCGACCGCTCGCTAGTAGCCGTCATGCACGGTGATCGGGCTGCGGCCATCTGCTTCTTCGCAGTCAGACCCGGCCGCATCTCGGCGTTCATATTCGTGGGTGGAAGCCATATGCATGCGCATCAGATTTGGAATGAATCTTGCTTGAAATTGGCTGGGCGCATTGGATCTGGCTCGGGCACGAATATGAACCTCATCAGCGTCGACATACGAATGCTCCGATCGCTGCAATGTGTCGCGGAAACCGGCAGCATTACGGAGACGGCGCGGCGCCTCAGCCGCTCACAGCCGGCCATTACCCTGCAACTTCAGCGACTCGACGACATTTGCGGCTGCAACCTGTTCCGTCATGACGGACGCAAGATGGTGCTCACTTCCGATGGCAGGCTGGTGCTTTCCTATGCAAATTCGATCCTGCGCCTGCACGACGAGCTGCTGTCGCGCCTCTCGTCGCCCGACATCGAAGGCCAGGTCATTCTCGGTACGCCCGATCTCTACGCGGCCTATCTGCTGCCGTCGATCCTGGCTGTATTCCAGCGCGCCTTCCCGCGTGTCCAGGTCCAGCTTCAATGTTCGCTGTCGACGCCGCTGGTCGCGCAGGTCCATCGCGGCGAAATCGACATCGCGCTGGTAACGCGGATGAACGACTTCGTCGGCGGGCGGGTCGTGCGTCAGGAACAGCTCGTCTGGATCACCGGGGAACACTCAACGGCGCATATCGAGACACCCTTGCCGCTGGCACTGCTGCCGCCTGGCAATATCTATCGCGACCACGCCATCGAGCACCTAGAAATGGCGGGCCGCCCCTGGCGCATCGCCTGCGTCAGTGAAAGCGTCAGCGGGCTCCAGGCCGCGGTGTTTTCGGGTATGGCCATCACAGTGCTCGGCCGCAGCGCGCTCGTTTCGGGCATGCGCGAGATCGTCGCTAGCGGCGAATTTCCGACACTGCCGAAGGTGGACCTGCTGCTCTACAAGGCGCAAGGCGCGACCACGCCGGCCGCCAAGGCACTGTACGACTATCTTTCGCACTATCTCGATATCAGCCGCGAGATCGGCGGTGTGCTGATGCCGGACATGCGTGAAGCTGAAAGCGAAGAACCCCTCACTGGAAGTTGAGCGGCGGCCATTCCAGAGCCCAAGGCCGTGCCTGCTCGAAGGCTCCCGCCAGCGCAATGACGGAGCTCTCCCGCATCCATGGCGCGATCATCTGCAGGCCAATCGGCAGACCCGAGGAATCGCGCCCGCAAGGAACCGTCGCGGCCGGCAGGCCGCACAGATTGACCGGCCAGGTGAAGGGCGACCAGCCCAGATGCGCGTCGACCTGACGCCCGTCGACGCAGGATGCGCCAAGCGTGCCGGCGGCGAAGGCGGTGACTGCGACCGTCGGCGTCAGCAATATGTCGACGGTGCCGAACAGTTCGACGAACTGGCTCCTCAGCCTTGTGCGCAGATGCGTTGCCGCCATGTAGTCCGCGCCACTGTAGCCAAGGCCTTTTTGAAGAACCGCGCGGAACGCATCGTCCGAACCGACAAACGCCTCTTCACCGCGGTCGCCGACCGATGCCGCTTGTTCGGTGAAGGCGATCGGCTTGAGCACCTTGTCCAGCATCTGCGGGTCGAGGGTAAAAGGGAACTCGACGAGTTCGGCGCCGGCGGAAGCCAGGATATCCACTGCGGTGGCAAACGCCGCCCGGACTTGCGGGTCGATCGGCGCGTAGCCGAAATCGGCCGAGAAGGCGACGCGCAGGCCCTTCGCTGACGGCGGTATCCTCGAATATTCCTGTGGCTTCAGGGCGAGCGAGGCGGCGTCGCGCACGTCGTAGCCCGCAATTGTCTCGAGCAGCAGGGCCGCATCGGTGACCGTTCGAGCAATGGGGCCGGTATGCGCGAGCGATCCCCATGACGGCGGGAAGAAGCCGGGCGCGCGCGAAACGAGGCCAAAGGTCGGCTTCAGACCAAAGACCCCGCAGAACGAAGCCGGGACGCGGATTGAACCGACGCCGTCGGTGCCAATCGCCAGCGGGCCGCAGCCGGCGGCGACACCGGCGGCGGCACCGCCGCTTGAGCCGCCACTGGTGCGGTCCGGTGACCAGGGATTGCGGGTAATGCCGCTGACCGGACTGTCGGCGGTGAGCTTGTAGCCGGATTCACAGGTGGTCGTTTTGCAGGTTACGATGGCGCCGGCGTCACGGAGGCGGCGCACGACATGCGCGTCGACCTCAGGCACGAAACCGGCGAGCGAAGGTGCGCCCGCTTTCGCCGGTTTGCCGGCGACGAAGACGAGATCCTTGACAGTAACAGGAACGCCCGCCAGCGCACGGTTCTCAATGCCCTTTCGGTAGCGTTGTGCTATCACCTTGGCGGCGGAAACAGCCTCGTCATAAAGGTCGGTCACCACGATGTCACAGACAGCGTCCGCGCGGCGCAGTGCCGACACCGTATCGTCGATCACGTCGACAGCGTCGAAACGCCCTGCTCTGTAGCCGGCGACCATGTCGGCGGCGGAAAGACGCGCAAGGTCGCCCGGCGCGCTGGCCGCGCCGAAATTGGCTGGATTGACGGTCATAAGCCCTCCCGGGCCGGACTCGCGCGGCCGAACCGCGCCGGCCGGCCGCTATTGTCCTTTTGTTGCACCCTGGCCGGCGTTTCGAAGCGCAGCCGCTACCGCTCGGCGTGCCATGACCATCACCAGATTGGCGCGATAGTCGCGATCCGAGTGGATATCGGAATTCAGTCCCGATGGATCCATCGAGACGCGGTTGAGCGCATCCGGATCGAACCGCTCCTGCAGCGCCGCCTCGACGTCGAGCGCCCTGAAAACCGACGAGGCCGCACCGGTGACGGCGACACGCACCTTTCCGGCCGTCCGTGCGACGAACACGCCGACAAGCGCATAGCGCGACGCCGGGCTGCGGAATTTCGCATAGGCTGCCATGTCCGGAACCGGGATTCGGAAAGCGGTGACGATTTCCCCAGGCTCGAGCGCCGTCTCGAACATATCGACGAAGAACGCGTCGGCGGCAACGGTCCGTCTGGTCGTGACCACAGTCGCATCGAGCGCGAGGATCGCCGCCGGATAGTCGGCGGCTGGATCGTTGTTGGCTACAGAGCCGCCGATCGTGCCGCGATGGCGCACTTGCGGGTCGCCGATCTGCCCGGCGAGCAAGGCCAGGCCGGGGATATGCGTCTGCACCAGAACGGAGACCGCCACGTCGTAGTGACGAGCCATTGCGCCGACGACCAGGGCACCCTCCTCGAATGCTATCTCGCGAAGTGCCGCTACCGCTGAGAGATCGATGATCGCTGCCGGCGCGGCCAGGCCTTGCTTCATCGTGGGTAGCAGCGTCATGCCGCCGGCCAGGATCTTGGCGTCGTCATGCTCGGAAAGCAGATCGGCTGCCGCAACGGTCGTCTCGGGCTTCAGATAGGCGAAGGATTTCATCGAAGCCCCCTCATTCGGCTGCAAGCGCGGCGCGTGAATTGCGGATGATGTTCCAGATCCGGTTGGGCGTTGCCGGCATGTCGACATGGGTGATGCCCAGTGGCTGCAGGGCGTCGACCACGGCATTGATGACGGCAGCCGGCGAACCGATGGTGCCGCATTCGCCGCAACCTTTCACGCCCATCGGCGTATGGGTACAGGTCGTCGAATGCGGCGCCACGATGATCGACGGAAAATTGTCGGCGCGCGGCATGCAATAATCCATGAAGGACCCGGAGAGCAGTTGTCCGGAGCTTTCGTCATAGACCCCGTGCTCAAACAGCGCCTGACCGACACCCTGGGCGATGCCGCCTTGCAACTGGCCCTCGACAATCATCGGATTGATGATCGTGCCGACATCATCGACGGCGGTATAGCGCTCGAGCGTCACCGTGCCGGTGTCGGGGTCGATTTCGACTTCGGCGAAATGCGCGCCGCCGGGATAGGTGAAATTGACCGGGTCGTAGAAGGATTGCTCCTCGAGCCCGGGTTCGAGCGTTTCCAACGGATAATCGAACGGTACATAGGCCGCGCCGGCGATCTCGGTGAACTTCTTCTTGCGGTCCGTGCCGGCGACGGAAAACTCCCCCGCGTCGAAGATGATATCCCCTAGATCGGCCTCGAGTTGGTGGGCCGCGATCTTCCTCCCCTTCAAGATCACCTTGTCGGCCGCCTTCGAAAGTGCCGCGCCGCCGACCACGAGCGAGCGCGAGCCGTAGGTGCCCATGCCGAACTGCACCTTGGCGGTGTCGCCGCAGACGATGTCGATATCCTCGAAGGGTACCCCAAGGCGATCCGAGACGATCTGCGCGAACGTCGTTTCATGGCCCTGGCCGTGATTGTGAGTGCCGATCAGCACGGTGACGGCACCGGTCGGATGCACGCGCACCGTGGCACTTTCATAGAGGCCGCCGCGCGCGCCGAGACTACCGGCGAGCCGCGATGGCGCAAGCCCACAGGCTTCCACGTAGGTGGAGAGCCCAAGGCCGCGATATTTGCCGCGGCGCGCCGATTCCAGCCGCCGCTGCTCGAATCCTTCCACATCGGCGAGCTTCTCGGCCCGGTCGAGGCAACCCATCGGGTCGCCGCTGTCATACTCGACGATGACCGGCGTCTGATAGGGATAGGCCTCTGTCGGGATCATGTTGAGACGTCGGATGGCGCGCTTATCAATACCCATCTCGATCGCCGCCACGTCGACCAGACGCTCCAACACGAAGGTTGCTTCCGGCCGCCCGGCACCGCGATAGGCATCGACGGGAACGGTGTTGGTGAAGACCACCTTGACCGAGCAGTGGATGGCCGGCATCCGGTACACCCCCGATAGCAGCGGTGCATAAAGATTGGTCGGGATATTGGGTCCGAAGGTCGAGAGGTAGCCCCCCATATTGGCGAGGGTGCGCACCCTCAAACCCAGGAACTTGCCGCTCTCATCGAGGGCCAGATCGGCCTCGGTGAAATGGTCGCGGCCATGGGCGTCGGAGATGAAGCCTTCCGACCGCTCGCATACCCACTTGACCGGTAGGCCGAGCTTGGCGGCTGCCCAGGTGACGACGGCTTCCTCGGCATAGTGGAACTGCTTGACGCCGAAGCCGCCGCCGACGTCTGGCGCCACGACGCGCAATTTGTGCTGGGGGATATGAAGCACGAACTCGCCCATCAAGAAGCGCACCACATGCGGAAACTGGCTGGTGGTCCACAGCGTATGCTGGCCAGTGGCGAAATCATATTCACCGATGGCCGCGCGCGGCTCCATCGGATTGCCTATGAGGCGGTTGTTGACGAGTTCGATGCTGGCGATATGCGCGGCGTCAGTAAAAGCCGCCTCCACGGCGGCGGCGTCGCCCAGTTCCCAGTCGCAACAAAGATTATCTGGGATCTCGTCGTGGACGGCGGGCGCCCCCGCCTGCAGGGCCTCGACGACGCCGACCACGGCGGGCAGGACCTCGTACTGGACTTCGATCGCCTCCACGGCGCTCCGCGCCTGCTCGACCGATTCCGCCACCACAAAGGCGACGGCGTCGCCGACGTGGCGCACCTTGCCATGCGCGATCGGCGGGTGTGGCGGCTCCTTCATCGGGTTGCCGTCCTTGCCGTGGATGCCCCAGCCGACCGGTAGTCCGCCGACATTGTCGGCTTTAAGATCTTCGCCGGTATAGATCGCCGCCACGCCCGGCATGGCCCGCGCTGCCGTCGCATCGATCGCTCCAAGCCGGGCATGCGCATGCGGCGAGCGCAGGAACGCGCCGTACAACATGCCCGGCCGCCTCATGTCCGCGACGTAGTTGCCGCGCCCGGTAACGAAGCGCAGATCCTCCTTGCGCTTTGGCGACGCGCCGATACCGACCACTTTTGACATGTTCATAAGCCCCTCACTTCGCATCGCGCATGGCGGCAGCGCCGGCGATCACCGATTTGACGATGTTGTGGTAGCCGGTGCAGCGGCAGAGATTGCCCTCCAACCAATCGCGCACCTTCGTCTCGGTCGGGTCGGGATCGCGTCCGACGAGATCGACCGCGCTCATCAACATGCCCGGCGTGCAGAAGCCGCATTGCAGCCCATGGTTTTCATGAAAGGCCTGTTGCATCGGATGCAGACTGGCACGCCCGGCAACCGACAGGCCTTCGACCGTCATCACCGAGCCACCATCGGCCGAGACAGCCAGCATGGTGCAACTCTTCACGGACTCGCCGTTGAAATGCACGAGGCAGGCACCGCATTGACTGGTGTCGCAACCGACATGAGTTCCCGTGAGCGAGAGCTGCTCGCGCAGAAGCTCAACCAGGAGCGTCGCCGGATCCACCGAGACGCTGATCGGGCGTGTGTTGAGTGTAAGATTGATTTCCATCACGGGCTCCGGGCTAGGCAAGCAAATGTGCGCGGTCGATCAGCCATGCGGCAAGGACGTTGTCGCCCACATCGAACGGATTCTTGAAAAAACGGCGCTCCGGCACATAGGCGACGAATTCCGTCTCGCCGGCCGCGTCAAGCATCACCTTGACGAAGTTTCCCTGGTACTCGATGCCGAGGATCGTCGCCGGCACCGATGCCATGTCCTCGGAGAGTACCGTATCCTGGCGGAAGAGCTCGACATCGTCGCGCCGCACCGCGATGTCGATTGCCTGGCCGGCCTCAAGCCGGGCACCAGCGTGCACTGGAATCTGAATGCCGGCGATCTCGGGGCTCGCGATCATCGCCCGCGTGCCGTTGATCTTGCCGACCTTGCCGCTCAGGACATTCTGCCCGCCAAGAAACTCCGCGACGTAGCGATCCTTCGGTGCGGCATAGATTTCGCGGGCCGGACCCGACTGCTTGATCTTGCCGTTCTCCATGACGACGACCATGTCGGCGAGCGCAATCGCCTCGAGCTGGGTGTGCGTGACATGAACGAAGGTGATACCGAGTTCGCGCTGCATGCGTCTCAGCTCGGCGCGCATCCTGATGCGCAAATGCTCGTCGAGCGCCGACAGCGGCTCGTCGAGCAGCAGCACCCGCGGCTCGGTGATGGCGGCGCGGGCCAGCGCAACGCGTTGCTGCTGGCCACCAGACAGCTGCGCCGGGAGGCGGTCGGAAAACTCGGCCATCCGCACCTTCTCGATCATGGCGTCGGTCTTGGCGTAGCGCTCCGTCTTCGAAAGCCCGCGAACCCTGAGCGTGAAGGCGATGTTGTCGCGCACCGTGAGATGCGGAAACAGCGCGTAGGACTGGAACATCATCGCCGTGCGGCGCTCGACCGGCGGCAGGCCGACGACATTCTCGCCGCCAATCAGGATCTCGCCGACGGTCGGATCCTCATGGCCCGCGATCATGCGCAGGATCGTGGTCTTGCCGCAGCCTGACGGGCCGAGAATGCAGCAATAGGCGCCGTCCGGGATCTTCAGATTGACGCCGTCGACCGCATAGGTGAAGCCGTCATAGCTCTTGGCGACCCCGGCGATTTCGATATGGCCCTTGCCGAGGCTCATGCCGCGCCTCCCAACTGGCCAGACGGGCGCGACTCGCGCCGATTCCGCATGGAGGCGATCGTGCCCAGGCTCGCAGCAATGACAACAAAGGAGACGATCGTTGTGACAGTGCCGAGCGCATAGAGCGCCGGTGAGGTGATGTTCAGCGTCATGCTCCAGATCTCCAGGGGCAGCGTGTTGAGCGAGCCGGCCGTCTGCAGCGTCCGGGCAAATTCATCGTAAGACAGCGTGAAGCCGAACAGCGCGACAGCGACAATGCCGGGCGCCAGCACCGGGATCACAACGAGGCGGATCGTCTGCCAGGGCGAGGCGCCGAGATCGCGCGCGGCCTCCTCCCAGGCATGGTCGAACCGCGACATGACAGCGAACATGACAAGCACCCCGAAAGGTAGCGTCCATGAAAGCTGCGCGCCAAGCGCCGATGTGAACAGGCTTGCCTCGACGCCGACCGCGTTGAAGATGAGCCCGACGCCGATGCCGAGCACCAGGCCAGGAGCAACCAGGCTGCCGATCATCAGGTAGAAGATGATCGTGTCGCCAGCGAAGCGCTTGCGGAAGCCGAGCCCGGCCAAGAAGGACACGGCCACCGTCAGCACCGTGACCACGATCGCAAGCTCGAACGAGCGCTCGAAGGAGCCTTTGACATCGCCGGTGCGAACTTGCGTGAAGAGGTCGACGAACCAGTGCAGCGACAGGCCCTTCATCGGGAAGACCAGCCCGCCGCGCAGATCCTGGAAGGAAAGAATATAGATGCAGGCCATTGGACCGTAGAGCGCCATCAAATAGAGGGTGAACAGGGTGGCAAGCACGTAGAAGGTCCACGGCCGGCGTCCACTGGCCGGCGCGATCGCCCTGCTTCTGCGCGCCGGTGCGCTGGCGACGGTTGCGTCCGAGACACGGGCCAGGCTCATCGCGTGATCTCCTTGCGAATGTCGACCAAGCGCAGGATCAGGCCGACCGTGACAACGAGGATTGTCGTCAGCAGAACCGCACTTGCGGCTGCGGTCGGATACTGCAGCACAGAGATGTCCTCGTAGAAGGCGCCGACGACCGAGGCCGAACCGCCGCCCGACATCACCTTGACCACGAAGAAATCGCCCATGACGATCGAGATGACGAAGATCGAGCCCAGCGCGATACCACTCTTCGACAGCGGCACGATGATCAGCCGCATGATGTCGAAACGACTGGCGCCGGCGTCCAGCGCGGCCTCGACGATGCGTTTGTCGATCCGCCCCATGGCATTGAAGATTGGCACGATCATGAAGATGGTCAGTTGGTGGACATAGGCGACCACCACCGCGAAGCTCGAAAACAGCAGGAATTCGAGCGGCTGGTCGATCAAGTCGAGCTTGAGCAAGGCCTCGTTGACCAGCCCTTCCTTGCCAAGCAAGGGGATCCAGGAAATCATCCGGATGATGTTCGAGGTCCAGAACGGCACCGTGCAGAGCAGGAACAGCCCAAGCGCGAGCAATTGGTTTCTGACATGGAAGACGAGGAAATAGGCAACGAAGAAGCCGATGAGGAGACTGAAGAACCAGGTCAGCACGGTGAACTTGATCGTCTCGTAATAGAGATTGAACGTCAGTCCCGAGGTCAGGATCTCGGTGTAGTTGTCGAGGTTGAAGGCCGGCAACAATCCCCCGAACCCGTCGGTGTCAAAGAAGCTCGCGGCCACCACGGCGATCAGTGGCAGCACGAAGAAGGGGATCAGCACGACGACCAGTGGAGCCACGTAAGCCCATCCGGCCAGATTTTGCTTCAACGCAGCGCTTTGCGCCATCGCGGAACTCCGAAGATTTCGGATGAAGGTACGACCGGGCACGGCGTGCCCGGTTACGGCTAGCGCCTCAGGCGACCTTGAAGTCGTTCCAGCGCTTGTTCATGTAGGCCGCCTCGTCCATCAGCGTGTTCCAGCACGAGATATTGGTTACGCGCTCGACGAAGGAGCCGCCGTCGCGCACGGTGCCCACCTTCTCCATTGGCACACCATAGGGATCCTTGACCTCTTCCGGTGCCGGTTTGCCCTCGTACCAGAAGGTGTATTCGGCTGGCGTCATGAACTTCTTCGCAGTGGACGGGACCGGACTGTAATAGCCGTAGCGGCTGACGAAGGCACCCTGCCAGCCCGACATGTACCAGTTCATATATTCATAAGCTGCGTCGAGCTTCTTTCCGGTAAGATGTTTCATCAGGCCCATGCCGTTGCACCAGCCGCGATAGCCTTCCTTGTCGCCCTTCTTGTTTACCGGGGCATAGACGCAAGGAATTTCCTTGACCCTCACAGCGGCGACGGCTGGCGACCACATCGACTGGATGATCACCTCGCCAGCCGCCATCAACTGCACCGATTGGTCGAATGTGGTCCAGGTGGCCCGGAAGTGGCCCGACTTCTTCAGTTCGATCAGCTTGTCGATGGTGAAGTCGATCTCGGCCTTGGTCATGTTTCCCTTGTTGCCGTATTTTATCAGGTCGGCGCTCTCAAAACAAAGAGCGGCGTCCATGATGCCGATCGCCGGCACGTCGAGGATCGCCGCTTTGCCCTTGAACTTCGGGTCGATCAATTCCTTCCATTCGGTGACCGGATGGCCGACCAGATCGGGACGGTAGCCGACGGAATCGGCATTGTAGACCTGCGGGACATTCGTCAGCCATTCGGTGACGCCGTCATGCAGTTCGGTCGAGCCCGGTTTCTCGATGTAGAGCGCCTCATAGGGAGAGATACCCTGGCGCGGGATTTTGTGCCCGTCGAGTTCACCTTTGGTGAAGATCGGCAGGAAGTTGTCGAATTCCTTGATCCTCTTGGCTTCGATGCCCTGGATCACGCCGCGCTTGGCAGCGAGCTTGGCCTGCCAGCCTTCGAGATCGGCAATGTCGACCGAATTCGGCTGGGTGATAAAACGATTGATGGCTGCCGAGGTGTCGAGATTCTGCATCGTCACCTTGAAGCCGAGGTCCTTGGCGGCCTGGTCACCGATGGCCTTCACCACCGAGTACGAAACGCCGAGATGGCGCAATTCAATATCCTTAATCTCCTGGGCCCAGATCGTTGGAAACCCGCCGATCGCACACGATCCGACGGCAGCCCCAGCAGCGGCCGCGCTACCTTTAAGAAACTTTCTTCTGGTCAGTGAATTCGTCGAGACTTTCACCTGTTTCATGGTCAAACCCTTCCCCTGTATGTCGAACCTGTCGTCGGCAATCCACATTCCTTCGATGTCTGGCTGTCTGCTTGAGAGCAGGATATATTTTTTGCGTTGCCCGCCAAATTAGAAGTAAAAATTCCAATTATAAGCCGCGCAAATCTGCCGCCGATTTGGGCACGGGTAAGCACAAACCTGCCAAAACATATGCAGAAAGCTCAATTTCCTGGGATTTTCTGCCAGAATATTGAGCAAACCGGCCATTCTGTTTCGCGAAGACGCGCAGTAGCCGAATTAAAATAACGCTAGGGCGCTCTGGCTGAGGCCCCATCGCTGAATCTTAAGAACACGCCTTGCGAACGGTTCAGGTTTGAATGGGCTTGAGTGGCGCGTCCCTCTGCAAGCTCCAGAGTAAAGCGCTAGAAGCCGCCGACTGGCTTCCCCTTGTGTCGCCTTCATTCGCGTGCTGCGTGCGCGATCATGCCCGCATCTCGGGTGGGGGGAAGGGCGATAGCGCTCTTCCGACTCGAGCCCCCGATAAGCGCTTCGATGAAGTTTGCACCACTGCGGATCCCGACCGCCAACGTCCTTCATAAGCGCGCGCAATTCGGCTGGAGGCGCAAAGCATTTCGAAAAGCATCCAGGAACCTCAGTCAAACTGGACGCAGCGGCGGACGATGAGGTTCACGGATATCGCAGCGAACGTCCGCAATGGAGCGGCGGAGCCATGACAAGCAAGACGACCAACAAGTTCTCTCCCGAGGTCCGAGCCCGTGCGGTGCGGCTGGTTCTGGATCACGAAGGCGAGCATGCCTCGCGGTGGGCGGCGGTCTCGTCGATCGCCGCCAAGATCGGCTGCACGGCGCAGACGCTGCATGAGTGGGTGAAGAAGGCCGAGCGCGACAGTGGCGTGCGAGCCGGTGTGCCTACGGATGTGGCGACGAAACTCAAGGCTTTGGAACGCGAGAACCGCGAGCTTCGCCAGGCCAACGAGATCCTTCGCAAGGCTTCCGCGTATTTTGCCCAGGCGGAGCTCGACCGCCGGTTCAAGCCATGATCGCGTTCATCGACGATCA
>NZ_JAMYLL010000040.1:0-54280 GCF_040318045.1 Mesorhizobium sp. M1338
AGAAGACGGACAAACCCCGTTTTACGGGGCATGCACATGCGGCATTTCGATTCACTCAAAACTTTCCCCGGACAGCCCTGCCTTGTGGGGGAGATGTCGCCGAAGGCGGCAGAGGGGGTCGGTTCGACCGGACTCGGCCTCTTGCGGCAGAAGAAGGTTAGCGCTCCACGCGCAGCGACCCCCCTCTGGCCTGCCGGCCGTTCGTCGTTCGGAAAGCCAAGCAATTGGCTTTCCGTCCGCTGCGCGGACCACTCCTCAACCCCCTCGAGGGGGAGATCACACCTCAATCATAAGTCAAATCCGTCGCCTTCCCGCCGAACACCCGGTAGGCGTAGAACGAATAGAAGATGATGACCGGCAGCACGACGACGGTGCCGGCCAGGATGATGGCCAGGCTTTCCGGTGCCGAGGCCGCTTGCCAGATGGTCAGGCGATCCGGCACCACGAACGGATAGAACGACCAGGCAAGCCCGGCAAAGCCGAGCGCGAAGATGGCGGCCAGTGTCAGGAACGGCGACAGCGAATGGCGGTCGTCGGGCTTCGGCAGATGGAAGGTTTGCCGCCACAGCCACAGAAACAGCAGCGCCGACAGGATCGGCAGCGGCGACAGATAGAGCATCGAGGGCCAGACGAACCATTTGTCGAAGATGCGCGGGCTGGCAAGCGGCGTTGCCAGCGAGATGGCGACCATGCCGAGCGCGGTCAGCACCAGCGTCGTGCGCAGCCAGCGCACCGCCTTCTTCTGCAGCTCGCCCTCGGTCTTGTAGATCACCCAGGCGGCGCCCATCGCCGCGTAGGCCGCGGCAAGGCAGAACGCCACCAGCACGCCGAACGCCATGCCGCCGAAGCCGACATCGAGGCCGAGCACATAGACGCCCAGCATATAGCCCTGCGCCAGCGAAGCGATGACGGAACCCAGGAAGAAAATACGGTTCCAGAGGTGCTTGCGTTCGGTCGGCACCTTGGCGCGGAAATCGAAGGCGACGCCGCGCAGGATCAGCCCGACCAGAAGCACGAACACCGGAATGTAGAGCGCGGTCAGGATGACGCCATGCGCCAGCGGGAAGGCGACCAGCAGCAGGCCGACGGCCAGCACCAGCCAGGTCTCGTTGGCATCCCAGAACGGGCCGATCGCGGCAATCATCGTGTCCTGTTCGGCATCTTGCGCCGCGGCGAAGAGAATGCCGATGCCGAGGTCGAAACCGTCGAGGATGACGTAGATCAGGATGGCGAGGCCCATCAGGCCGGCGAAGATGAGGGGGAGCGCGGTTGGCCAGTCGAAGGTCATTTTCTTCTCCTCACTCGCCGGAGCTGTTCAATCGCCACGCGATTGGATGAAAGTTGGGAGCCGCCCCTCATCGCCCTGCCGGGCACTTCTCCCCGTATAACGACGGGGAGAAGGGGGCCGGCCGCAACTTCGGCGCCTATTCTGCAGCGCTGGTTGTCGGCGAAACCGCCGATGACAGCGTCCCTCTCCCCGCCACTATACGGGGAGAGGATGCCGGCAGGCAGGTGAGGGGCGGCGCCGGCGCTGGGATGGAGTGCCAAATCGGGCCGAGGCGATCGTCTATCCGTCTGTTTTGGCATGATATCTCCGCAAATCGGACGCTAAGCTGATCCTCGGTTCGGCAATCACTCCCCTGCGGCCGGCCGCAACCTCGGCGCCTATTCTGCAACGCTGGTTGTCGGCGAAACCGCCGATGACAGCGTCCCTCTCCCCGCCACTATACGGGGAGAGGATGCCGGCAGGCAGGTGAGGGGCGGCGCCGGCGCTGGGATGGAGTGCCAAATCGGGCCGAGGCGATCGTCTATCCGTCTGTTTTGGCATGATATCTCCGCAAATCGGACGCTAAGCTGATCCTCGGTTCGGCAATCACTCCCCCGCGGCCGGCTGCGACATCGGCGCGTTGAGCACGCCCGGCAGCGGCGAGTTATCGCCATCCTTCGCCGCCTTCAGCGCCAGGTGCACCAGCACGCCGAGAAAAGCGATCAGCAAAAACGCATAGAGAACAAGGTAGATGGCGAGCGTCACCGCGACATGGCTGCCGGCCACCGGGCCGACCGCGTCGGCGGTCTTCAGCACGCCGGTCACCAGCCAGGGCTGGCGGCCGATCTCGGTCGTGTACCAGCCGGCCAGCGTCGCCAGCCAGCCCGACAGCGCCATCGGCACCATCAGCAAAGCGAGCGGCTTCGGCAGCCTGTGCCGGCGCTTGAGGAAGAAGGCGGCCGACCAGGAGACGAGGAGCATCAGGATGCCGGTGCCGACCATGATGCGGAAGCCCCAGAACACCGGGAAGACCGGCGGATGGTTGCCGGGATAGTCGTTCAGCCCCGGCACCACGCCGCTGGTCGAGTGCCGCAGCACCACGCTGGCCCCGTCGGGAATGGCGATCTCGAACCTGTTTTCCTTGGCCGCCTCGTCGGGCAGCGCGAAGAGCACCAGCGGCACGTTGGGACCGGTGTTCCAGTTGGCCTCCATGGCGGCGATCTTCTGCGGCTGGTGCTCCAGCGTGTTCAGCCCGTGCTGGTCGCCGGCGAAGATCTGGATCGGGATCAGGATAGCCGCGGTGAAGACGCCGGTGCGCAGCGCCTTCCACATCGATTCCGAGCGGTCGCCGTTGAGATAGCGCAGCGCCGACAGGCCGGCAATCAGGAACGACACCGTCAGGCCGGAGGCGAGCAACATGTGGGTGAGCCGGTAGGGCATCGACGGGTTGAAGAGGATCGCCCACCAGTCGACGGCGTGTGCCACGCCGTCGCGGATCTCAAACCCGGCCGGCGTCTGCATCCAGGAATTGAGCGCGATGATCCAGAAGGCCGAGACGGTGGTGCCGCCAGCCACCAGCACCGTCGCCAGCGTGTGGATGCGGTTGGAGACGCGGCGGAAGCCGAACAGCATGATGCCGAGGAAGGCCGCCTCGAGGAAGAAGGCGGTGAGGATTTCGTAGGCCAGCAGCGGCCCGGCGATGTTGCCGACCGTTTTCATATAGCCCGGCCAGTTGGTGCCGAACTGGAAGCTCATGGTGACGCCGGTAACCACACCCATGGCGAAGGACAGCGCGAACACCTTCACCCAGGTGAAATACGCACGTATCCAGGCGGAATCGCCTGTCGCGTTGTAGCGTAGCTTGAAGAACAGCAGCACCCAGCCAAGCGCAATGGTGATCGTCGGAAACAGGATGTGGAACGAGATATTGGCGCCGAATTGCATGCGCGACAGGATGAGCGGGTCCATGGTGGGCTCCGGCTGCTTCTAGTGATTGAAGAATAGGGCGCAAGCCGGGCCTGGTCAAAGCGGCGTCCCGCCGCGAGGCGGAACGCCGCAGCGCCCTGCCAACATGACGCAGGCGTGGCGCGTGCTCGGCCTGAGCGCCCGTGACCCTGCAATCATTGTCGAGAACTGGCGGCAGCGGCATTGACTTCCGGTTGCGCACAGCGACATTCGGCCTATATCAAGGGACCTCTTTCAAGCAGCCGTTTTCAGCCATGCCTTCCATCCTGTCCATTTCCGGGGTCTCCAAGACCTACGCCACCGGCTTTACCGCGCTCAAGGAGGTCAATCTCGACATCCAGCGTGGTGAGATCTTTGCGCTGCTTGGGCCCAACGGCGCCGGCAAGACGACGCTGATCTCGATCGTTTGCGGCATCGTCAACCGCTCGTCGGGCACCGTCACCGTCGACGGTCACGACATCAACAGGGACTATCGCGCCGCGCGCAGCCTGATCGGGCTGGTGCCGCAGGAACTGACCATCGACGCCTTCGAGAGCGTCTGGGCGACGGTCAACTATAGCCGTGGCCTGTTCGGCAAGCCGGCCAACCCGGCCTTCGTCGAGAAGGTGCTGCGCGACCTGTCGCTGTGGGACAAGAAGGACGCCAAGGCGATCACGCTGTCGGGCGGCATGAAGCGCCGGCTGATGATTGCCAAGGCGCTGTCGCACGAGCCGCGCGTCCTGTTCCTCGACGAGCCGACCGCCGGCGTCGATGTCGAGCTGCGCCAGGACATGTGGGCGATGGTGCGCCGGCTGCGCGAGGACGGCGTCACCATCATCCTGACCACGCATTACATCGAGGAAGCCGAGGCGATGGCCGACCGCGTCGGCGTCATCAACCGCGGCGAGATCATCCTCGTCGAGAACAAGGCCGAACTGATGCGCAAGCTCGGCCGCAAGCGGCTGGTGCTTGAACTGCGCAATCCGCTGCCCGCAATTCCGGAGGCGTTCTCGAGCTACGCGCTGGAGCTGTCGGCCGATGGCGGGCAGCTGACCTACACCTATGACAACCAGGCCGAGCGGCCGGGCGTCGCCTCGCTCATCCGCGACCTCGAGGCCGACGGCATCCAGTTCCGCGACATCGACACGCAAAACAGCTCGCTCGAGGAGATCTTCGTCAATCTGGTGAGGAGAGAGCCATGAACCTGCGCCCGGCCATGAATCTACGTGCGGTATGGGCGATCTACCGGATGGAAATGGCGCGTGCCTTCCGCACCGTGCTGCAGAGCATCGTCTCGCCGGTCATCTCGACATCGCTGTATTTCGTCGTCTTCGGCTCGGCCATCGGCTCGCGCATCACCGAGATCGACGGCATCAGCTACGGCGCCTTCATCGTGCCGGGCCTGATCATGCTGTCGCTCTTGACGCAGTCGATCTCCAACGCCTCCTTTGCCATCTACTTCCCGAAATTCGTCGGCTCGATCTACGAATTGCTGTCGGCGCCGGTCTCCTATCTGGAGATCGTCATCGCCTATGTCGGCGGTGCCGCGACCAAGTCGATCATCCTCGGCCTGATCATCCTGGCGACAGCGTCGCTGTTCGTGCCGCTTACCATCCTGCACCCGTTCTGGATGGTCGCCTTCCTGGTGCTGACGGCGGTGACCTTCAGCCTGTTCGGCTTCATCATTGGCATCTGGGCAAAGAGTTTCGAGCAGTTGCAGCTGGTGCCGCTGCTGATCATCACGCCGCTGACCTTCCTCGGCGGCAGCTTCTATTCGATCAACATGCTGCCCGGCATCTGGCGCACGGTGACACTGTTCAATCCGGTCGTCTATTTGATCAGCGGCTTCCGCTGGAGCTTTTACGGCAAGTCCGACGTCTCGGTCGGCATCAGCCTAGGCATGACGGTCGTCTTCCTGGCCATCTGCATAACGATCGTCGCCTGGATCTTCAGGACCGGTTACCGGCTGAGGAACTGAGCGGCGAAAGTGCCTGAGCCGCAGCCAGGTCTAGATCGCCTTGACGAGCCGCAGCAACCCCAGCATCTCGACATACGTCCCCTTGCGGAAGGCGATGTAGACCGGCTCCTCGACACCGTGGAAGCGGCGCTTGAACGCCGCCTGGCCTTGCAGGTTGAACCTGCGGCGGTTGACCCAGGCAGAATCGTAGGCGCGCTGGAAGGTGTTGCGCCAGAAATCGCTTTCGGGAAATCCGCTCGGACCGATATCGACGAGCGGCGACAGGCCGAGCGTCACCACCGAGATGCCTTGCTCGCGAAAACGGTCGACGGCGAATTTGGTCAGGCCGATCTCGGCATGCGGCGAGGCATCGATATGCTTGCGCTTGAAGGCGGTGGTGTAGCCGATGACCTTGTCGTCGCGATACAATGGGTCGAAGTCGAGCAAGGCGACCAGCTCGCCATTGGGACCATGCAGGACGAAACGGCGCATATCGATGCCGAGATGGTCGGCGAACGGGCGGTTGAGAAAGCCCATTTCCCTACGCTTGACGATGCGGTCGCCGCGCCAGTTGTCGGAGAGCCGGGCGATCTCGTCGAGGTGGATCGTGCGCTTGTCCTCTTCGAACGAGAAGCCCTTCTTCAACAGCCAACGCTCGGAGTAGCGCACGGTCTCGTTGCGCTTTCCGGAAAAATCATGATCAGGCAGGGTGAGGCGCGTATCGATGCCGAGCCGATTGACCTTGTAGCCGAGTCCGGCCAGCACGCGCGCGGTCTCCTCGCCGATCTGCACGAACCACGGGCTGCCGCCGGTCTCGACGAAGCGTCTGATGTAGTCGGACCGCAGCATTGGAGCCGCCACCGGGTCGCCGAGCGCGAAATGATGCTTCATCTTGGTGCCGAAGGCGATGTAGCCGTCGGCGTCGCCGAAATAGGAAAGCTTGTTTTGAACGGCGCTGGAATAGGCTAGCGAGAAGTCACCATGGCGGCGAACCAGCGCCAGGCGCTCGACATGCGTCAGCTCCTGCCGCGCCACCTTGGGCGCGGCGCCCTCAAGGATTTTGTCGAAATAGATCCGCAAGGAGGGCATGGTCGAGATTCCGCGTGCCGCCACAGCGTCGCGCGTTCAAGACGCGCAAAGGTGCTGTAACACTTTGATTCTGCGCATGACCTTGAAAACCGAACCCTGACTCCGGGCATGCGCGTGGGGATGACAGAGACCAGCCCCCAAAGGCCTCGAATCAATCACATTGCCGCGACCTGATTACCGCTGATATCGCGCATATGCCATACAGAGCGCAATCGCGGCCCAATGGATGGCTCGAAAATCGTATGGCTGGAAAATCAGTGGCGGTTTGCTCTATGGATCCTGCACGGGATCAAACGGTTACAGCGCCCTGCGAGCTTGCTGCAATGGTCGAATGGGGATTCGAGGGTGAATGACTGATACGACAATCCGATCGGTTGCGGACCTGCCGATAACGGTCGAGCCGGCAATCGTCGTCGGCGCCGGTGTTGCCGGACTGGTCGCGGCGCATGCCTTGATGAACGCCGGCGTTCCGACGGCAATCCTGGAAAAGGAAAGCCGGCTGGCCGAACCCTGGCATCGGCGGCATCAGCAGTTGCATCTCAACACCCACCGCAATCTTTCTTCGCTGCCCGGCCTTGCCTATCCCCCCGGCACGCCTGCCTTTCCGCAAAGGACGGCCGTCATCCGCCACATGAATGATTTCAGTGGGGAGAACCGGCTGCCGGTGCAGTTTGGCGTCGCTGTCGAAGAGATCACCTTCAAGGGCGATCATTGGGCGCTGCGGACCAGCGCCGGACCGCGCCTTGCCCGCAATGTCGTCATCGCCACTGGCCGCGACAGGCTGCCGTTCATTCCCGAATGGAAAGGCATGAAGGATTTCGCCGGCCGCATCATCCATTCGGCGGATTTCGGCGACGCGCAGGGCTATGCGGGCCAAAAAGTGCTGGTCGTAGGCGCCGGCAATTCGGGTTTCGACGCGCTCAATCATCTGGCCGGCATAAACACGGCAGCCATCTGGCTGTCGGCCCGCAACGGCCCCGCTTTGCTGCCCAAGCGGGTCGGCAAGGTCGCAGTACACAGGCTTTCGCCGCTCATGGCGCGCTTGCCGTTGTGGATCGCCGATGCGGTGATGGCGGCAACGCAGCGCCTGGTTTTCGGCGACCTGACCAAATTCGGCCTGCCGCCAGCGCCCTCGGGCGGCGCCAGCCGGTTGACCTCGGACTATACCGCGATCGCCGCCGACGACGGCGCGGTCAGCGCCATCAAATCGGGCAAGATTACCGTGGTGCCAGCCATACGGGAATTCACCCGCGACGGCGTGATACTGGCCAATGGCAGTCTGGTCTATCCCGACATCGTCATTGCGGCGACAGGCTATCGCACCGGGCTGGAGCCCATGGTCGGCAAGCTCGGCGTGCTCGACGGCAAGGGCGTTCCGCTCTTCAATGGCGGCCAATCCGATCCGAAATTCCCCGGCCTGTGGTTCACCGGCATGCGGCCAAGCATTCGCGGCTGTTTCGCCAATGCCGGCATCCTGGCCAAGGCGATCGCCAAACGGATCGCAGGTTCCGCTGGCGCCTCGTCCGGTGCCTCACGCTGATTTCGGCTCGAGCCGCCGGAACCCACGACCTCCATTAGCAAGTCCCTCCGCGAGCAGGGTGAGCACCAGTTGCAAACGAGTGCCTGATATCAGACCGCGATCTTGCCGCCACCCTGTTTGGTGATGGCGACCACCGCCGGCCGCACCGGCATGTCGGGCTTGAAGTCGGGCCAGCGCGTCGACAGGTCCTCGTAGTAGGATGGGCGGCCGAACGGCTCCCAGTCCTCGCCGCCATCGCCCGGATGCTGGACGGCGACGAAGGCGGTCTGATCGTCCGGTGCGAACAGCGGACCGCACATTTCGGCGCCGATCGGCACGCGGAAGAACAGTTTCGAGGTCGCCCGCGCCGACCCTTCGGTGTCCACCGCCCACAGGCCGTCGGTGCGGCCGGTGGCTTTCGGGCCCTGGCCGTCGGTGGCCACCCACAGGCGACCGGCCGAATCGACCGCGCAATTGTCGGGCATGCCGAACCAGCCATTGGCCGTCGTCGCCGTCGAGAAGGTGGCGCCGACATCGGCCACGGTGGGATCGCCGCATTTCAGCAGCACTTCCCACTTGCCCTTGGCAGCGGCGAAATCGCCGCCATCCTCCGATATTTCGATGATGTGGCCGAAGGCGTTTTCGGCGCGCGGGTTGGCGGCATCGACCTGGTCTGCCTTGCGCTTCGAATTGTTGGTCAGCATGACATAGACCTTGCCGTTGACGGCATTGGGCTGGATGTCTTCGGGGCGGTCCATCTTGGTGGCGCCGAGCAGGTCGGCGGCGCGGCGTGTTTCGATCAGCACGTCGGCCTGGCTGGCAAAGCCGTTTTCGGTCGTCAGCGGCCCCTGGCCGAAGACGATCGGCAGCCATTCGACCGAACCGTCGTCGGCGAACTTCGCGACATGCAGCGTGCCGTCGTCGAGAAGGTCCTTGTTGGCGGCATGGTCGTTCGGATTGAACGCCGCCTTGGTGACGAATTTGTAGACATAATCGAAGCGCTCGTCGTCGCCGAGATAGAAGACGACGCGGCCGTCCTTGGCGACGATCGATTCGGCGCCCTCGTGCTTGAAGCGGCCCATGGCGGTGCGCTTCCTCGGCGTCGAGGTCGGGTCGTTGACATCGACCTCGACGATCCATCCGAAGCGGTTGGCCTCATTGGGCTCCTTGGCGAGGTCGAAACGATCGTAATGCGCGGCCCATTCATACGCGCCTTCGGGAATGCCCAGGCGCTTGTAGTTGGCGGCCTCCTTGTGGCCCTCCGGCAGGTCGCCGGAGAAATAGCCGTGGATGTTCTCCTCGGCCATCACATAGCTGCCCCAGGGCGTGACGCCGCCGGCGCAATTGTTGAGCGTGCCGAAAACCTTGGCGCCGGACGGGTCGGCATTGGTCTTGACGCGGTCGTGGCCGGCGACCGGACCGGACAACGCCATTTCGGTGTTGGAGGTGATGCGGCGGTTGAGCTTTCCGTCGCGCACCACCTGCCATTTGCCCGAGACCTTGCGGATCTCGACGATGGTGCCGCCATGGGCAGCCATCTCGACATCGACCTGCTCCTTCGAGAGCGGTGCGACTTCGGCCGACTTCTTGCCATCCTTTTCGACGATCTTGACGATGCCCGGGAACATGAGATGCGGGTTGGTGTATTCGTGGTTGACGACCAGCAGGCCATGTTCGGCCGAACCGTCGATGGCGATGTAGCCGACATAGTCGTTGTTGTAGCCGAACTGCTTCGCCTGAGCCTGCGCCGACTGTTTCGCCGGGTCGAACTCCGGCGAATCGGCAAACAGCGGATCGCCCCAGCGCAACAGCACATCGGCGTCGTAGCCGGGCGCGACATGGTGCTTGTCGTCGATGCCGGCCTCCAACTCGTCGAACGCGAAGGCCGAGCCTTCCGCAGCCCGGGCTTCGTCGGCGCTGATAAGCGCCAGTGGGCTGACGGTGGCGGCGATGGCCGAGACGGCCAGCGAGCCCTTGAGGAAGCCACGGCGCGAGAACCGCGCGGCGATGACCTCGCCCATGGTGCGGTTGTCGGTGAGGTTGGTGGCCGGGCCGTCGTTTTCCTCGAGCAGGCTGGTGCGGAATCGGGCGTCGGGGGAGCGATGTTCGGTCATTTGGGGCTTGCCTCTGGCTTTGGGGGATGGCTGGAGCGTGTTGCCTGTTTAACCCCTTATATCCGGTCGATCACATTTTCGTGACAGCTCAGGCCGCTTTCAACCGCGTTCCACGATCTCGGCAGCCGACCCCTTTCGCAACGGCGCAATGTGGGGACCAAGGTCCCCGATCAGGCCAAGCAAAGGTCCCTGTTGGCGCGGCATCGGTCGTAGGCCCCCTATGCCAAAGCCGCTATGCCGGCAATGGTCGGCCGCTTGCCAATTTCGGCATCGGCCTGATGAAGAGGAGGACCGGGATGCGCGGATCGATCCCCACCCGCTATCGCCGGCTGACTCTGAGAGCGACATCGGCATTGGCGCTGGCCGTCGTCCCCTATCAACCCGCCTTCCATGGCTCCGCTTCTGGCATCGTTGCCGCGGCCGCGCATGCCAAGGATGGCGGACATGATGGCAGCGGTGGTGGAAGCGGTGGAAGTGCCAGCGGAAACAGCGGCAATTCCGGGCCCGGCGGCGGCGGCGATGGCGCCGGCAACGACCATGGCGGAACCGACAATTCCGGATCCGACAACGGCGGAGCCGGTCATCATGTCAATGCGGCCACTGGCGACAAGGTCGAGGTGGACGGCGACAAGATCAAGGTCGAGCATCCCGATGGCACCACGGAAGAGATCGAGAATGATCGTTTCGAGATGAAGGATGCCCTCGGCCGCACGATCATCGAACGTCCGGCGACGGCGCGCGATTTCAGTCGCCTCCAGGCATTGTGAGGCAAGGCCAGCAGGCAGCGGCCCGGCTTCACAAGTCACCTCCGCCGCCCCCGGCGGAGGTGACTTGATGTCCGGCGTCTGCCGCCGCCAGGCATCGGGAAAGCCAGTTTCCCGATGGCCATCGGCGGTCGCGCCGCCGTTCATACGGCACCTATTAGCACATGTGTAGGACTTTAGTCCAACCTTGCGCTTCCAAAAGTCCTAGGAGACAACCGCAACGGTCGGAGGTCGCTTCCGGGCACCACGTCTTTCGGCGATGTTGGTTGCAACTGCAGCGTTTGAGAGTGGGCGGGCCGGGCTCAATCGACGGAGATCAGGATGCACAGATCGCTCACGACCCGTTGTTGCCGGCTTGCGCTCAAATCCGCGGCTGCGCTGGCGTTGACCATCGCTCCCTATCAGATTGCCTTCGACGGCTCCGTTCCCGGGATTTACGCCGCCAGCGCACAGGCAGAAAAGGGTGGCAATGGCGGTGGCAACAGCGGCGGTGGAAACGGCGGCAACAGCGGTGGCGGCAATGGCGGCAACAGCAGCAGCGGGAATGGCAACAGTGGCAATGCCGGCCAGTCGGGAGCCAACAGAGGTAAGAACGACAATAGCGCGAGCCATGTCAAAGAGGTCGACGTGACAGGCAACAGGATCACAGTCCGGCATCCCGACGGCATAACGGAAAAGATCGAGAATGGTCGTTTCAGGATGGAGGATGCATTCGGTCGCACGATCATCGACCGCCGGGCCACGCCGGCCGATGTCAGCCGTCTCAAGACCTTGTGAAGCTAGCCAACAGGCAACGGCCGGCTTCGCATGTCACCTCCGCCGCCCCCGGCGGAGGTGACCTCGTTTTGCGGCTTAAGACTGGTTCCTGTCGCGGTCGCGCGCCTCACGCATCATCAAAGCTGCTTCGGTGCGGTTTCGCACATTGAGTTTCGACAGCACGCCGGTCATGTGATGCTTGACGGTCTTCTCCTGAAGTTCCAGCCGCAAGGCGACTTCCTTGTTGCTCAGCCCCTCCGCCACCAGCCGCAGGATTTCCGTCTGCCGCTCGGTGAGTTGCCGCAGCCGGTCCGCTATGCCGTTGGTCGGCTGCTGGGACTGGAGATCCGAAAGCAGTCGGGCCGACAGCGTCGGCGAAAGATAGCTTTCGCCGGCCGCCACATTGCGCAGGATGTCGGCAAGCGCGCGCGATCCGATACCTTTGAGGACATAGCCGCACACCCCTGCGTTCAGGGCCATGGTCACATCGGCATTGGCCTCCGAAACGGTCAGCATGACGATCTTTTGGGCGGGATGGCCGGCGAGGATGCTTGCGACCGCGGCCAGACCGCCGCCCGGCATTGAAATGTCGAGCAGCAATATGTCGGGCCGAACCGTCGCGGCGATGCGTTCGGCATCCTGCGCCGTGGCACCCTCGCCAGCCACCTCGAAGCCTCCGATCTCCGACAGGCTGCGCGTCACACCTTCGCGAAAGAGGGGATGATCGTCGATAATGGCGATGCGAATGGCGCCAGTCATGCTTGCTCCTCGACCGATAGACGGATTACCAATCGCGTGCCGTGCGGCCCGGTCAAGGTTTCAAACTGGCCGCCAATGCTTTCGACCCGCTCTCTGAGACCGGCGAGCCCGAGGCCCTCGTCCCGTGCGGGATCGAAGCCTGGCCCGGCATCCGATACTTCAACGAAAAGCCTGCCACCCTTCATCCCGGCACTCACCGCCTGATCCTTGCCTCGCGCGTGGCGATAGGCGTTGTTCAGCCCTTCCTGCACGAACCGATAGATGCTGATCTTCTCCGAGGCGCCAGGTTCTGGCAACTGCCCGGCCAGCGTGAGGGTTACGGACGTTCCCGTCCGCAGCTGGTGTTCGTTGACGGCCAGCCGAAGAATGTCGCTTGCGGCAGCCGTCTCGATCTGCGGCAGGACCAGGCCGGTGCAGATACCGCGTATTTCGCGCAGCGCATCCTCCAGTGTCTTGCGGATCATCGCGACCTCGGTCGAGCGGCTTTCACCCGAATGGCCATCGCCGGAAAACACCGGACTGTCCATGCGCAGCGCCGCCAGCGCCACGAGTTGCGCCGGACCGTCATGGAGATCGGCGCCGATGCGTCGCAAATATCTTTCGTTGAGCGCGGTGGCGCGACGGGACGCCCTCTGCACGCGCAGTCGCAAGGCGCTGTTCTGCGTCACCAGACCCTGCAGCTCCGACACCTGGCGGCGCAGCGCCCCGCGCTGATCGTCGATGGTGCGGCTGCCGCGCAGGACGATGCCCGACAGGAGCAGGAAGGCCGCCAGCGTCGCGCCGGCCACGACCAGCCAGCTTGACCACAGAGCGGAAGCCAGCGTGGCTTTGAAGTCGTCGGCGATCTCATAGAATTCGGTGACGGCCACCACCTCGCCGGACCACGGCTCGCGCACGGGATTGTAGATCTCCAGCAATGGCAGGCCGGAAGCCCTCTCCTCACCTTCATCGTCATCGAACGTATTGAATTCGGCGACGACACTGCCCCCGAAGGCGGAACGCAGGTTGTCGCTCGGATCGAAGCGGCGGCCGATCTGCGCCGTCTCCTTCGCATAGAGAATCGTGCCGTCGCGGGTCCAGAGCTTGAACGATACGAGGCGCTTGCCGAGCGCGCCCTGGCCAAGCGTCTCGTCGAGCGCCTGCTTGACGGAGTCGCTGAGCTCATGCTGCTTGCGCAAATCGGGAAGCAGGGGCGCGATCACGCTGTCGACATACAGCGCCGTCGTGGCGGCCGAATTGCGGATGACGCCATCCCGGATCTGACCCGTCACCCAGGCGCCCACCACCAGCATGACCGCGAGCAGGCCAAAGCCGCCGGCAACGACGAATTGCAGAGCAAGGGAAAGCTCGCTCCAGCGCCGCGCCAAGTTTTGAAAAATACGAATCATGATCCCCTGACCGCCCTTCAATCGATAGGTTGGGCGATTTCAGCACATTGAGCTTCCGTCTTGCCGTTGCCAAGACCTTACGTTTGGTCGGGGTCGCTTGACGTCCCGGCGCGCTTCGGAAACAACGTCCGCGACACACGCGGCGGAAGCCGTTCGAGAGAGGATGAAACGTTGAGTTTTTCGGGATTGCTGCAGCTCGGCTTTTCGACTGTCATTTTCCTGCTGGCGGCCACCGCGGCCAAGCAATGGGGCCTGGCGCCGAGCCTTGGCAAGATCCTGCTGACGCTGGCGCTCTATTCCTTGGGCAATCTGATCATGCTGCGGCTGATCCGCGAATTCGGCATGTCGGTGTCGTTCAGCCTGTCGGCGGTCATCCAGCTGGTCTCGGTGAATGCCGTGGCACTCGTCTTCTTCGGCGAGCGCGTCAACGCGTTGCAGGCGACCGGCATCATGCTGGCAATCGCCGCGGTGGCGCTGATCACGCTCGGGCCCTATCTGCAAGGTCGGTTGTAACAGGCGAGTTGCCGATGAAGAACGCCGCGAACACACTGCTTAACCGGATCGAATTCCCGGTGCTGCTGGCCGGCCTTGCCATCGCCGCCGGCCTGTGGGGCTTCGAGGAGTTGATGGAGGTGGCGCGGGCCACCACGCCGCACGCTTTCGACACCGAAATCATGCTCGCCTTCCGCAAGGCGGGTCAGCCCGACAGCCCGATCGGCCCGCCCTGGCTGGAAGGGGCGATGCGCGATATCACCAGCTTGGGCAGCGGCAGCGTGCTGGTGCTGATCGTAACGGCGGTAATCCTTTATCTCTTGCTTATCCGCAGGCCGGCGACCGCCCTTTTTATCTTCGTGGCGGTGGCCGGTGGTCAGGTCCTGTCGAGCCTCCTGAAAGCCGGGATCGATCGGCCGCGCCCCGAACTCGTCTCGCATCTCGTCAACGAAACAACGCTGTCTTTTCCGAGCGGCCACGCCATGCTGTCGGCGGTGACCTATCTGACGCTCGGCGCGCTGGCCGCGCGCTTCCTACCCGGGCGAACGACGAAGATCTATGTGCTGTCGCTGGCGGTGCTGACGACGCTGCTGGTCGGCATCAGCCGCATCTACCTTGGTGTGCACTGGCCGTCGGATGTGCTGGCCGGCTGGTGCGCCGGCTTCATCTGGGCGATGCTGTGCTGGCTCACTGCCCGAGCGTGGCAGCGATGGCGCGGGCAGCGCCCGAACGGCGACAGCGAGACTGGAGATTAGATCAGCCGGTTGATCAGCCCATGCCCGCAACCCGCCAACAGGAAAACCGCGGACAGCAAGGCTGCCGATGTCACGAAGGTCTTGAAAACAGTCAACGCGTTACCTCCCACGCCAGATGGGACACCCTAGCTCGCAATCCTCGGGAAGTATCTGAAAAAATGGCTGGTCAGGCGACGAAGCTTATGTCCCAGACGTTCATATTGATGCTTGAAACATCATAATGATGGTATTATACATTATTTCTGCAGACTCAGACGGGGATTCCGGCCGATGATCACTGCCGCGCAGATGCGCGCCGCAAGGGCGCTGGCCGGCATCGATCAGAAGACGCTCGCCGAGCGTGCCGGCGTTTCGCTTCCAACGATACAACGCATGGAGGCGAGCGATGGCGTGGTCAGGGGCGTGGTCGACACGCTGATGAAGGTCATCCAGGCTCTCGACGAGGCCGGGGTGGAGTTGATCGGCGAGAACCAGACCAGCGAGCGCGGCGGCCGGGGCGTGCGCCTCAGGCCTGTCGTGCCGCCAGATCCCAAGGCTGAGCCGGCATAAAGTCGCGACGGCGACCGCCGACAGTCCTGCCGACAGTCCTGCCGACGATCCCGCCGCCTTCAGGGTGCGGAAGGCAGTTCATGGATCAGACGCAGCGGGCGGTGCATCAAACGGCCCATAAGTCGGCCCACAAATCGGCAAAGCCGACATTTTCCGAACTGTTCACACCAAAGCTGGTGACGGTCTGGCGCGAGGGCTACACGCTCGCAAACTTCAAGGCCGACGCCATCGCCGGGCTGACGGTCGCCATCGTCGCGCTGCCATTGTCGATGGCGATCGCGATCGCCTCGGGCGTGACTCCGGAGCGCGGCCTCTACACCTCGATCATTGGCGGATTCATCATTTCGGCGCTCGGCGGCAGCCGCTTCCAGATCGGCGGTCCGGCCGGTGCCTTCATCGTGCTGGTGGCCGCGACGGTTGCCCGGGTCGGTATCGATGGCCTGCTGCTGGCAACGATGATGGCAGGCGTCTTCCTGCTCGCCATCGGCTATCTCCGGCTCGGCACCTACATCAAGTTCATTCCCTATCCGGTGACGGTCGGCTTCACCGCCGGCATCGCCGTCATCATCTTTTCAGGACAGATCGTCGAATTGTTCGGGCTGAAGCTTGCCGGCAGGGAGCCGGGACCGCTGGTGCCGAAGTTGATCGCGGTCGGTGAGGCGGCCGGCACCATCAACCCCGCGGCGACCTTCGTGGCGGTGTTGACCATCGTCACCATAGCCGGCCTGAGGCGCTGGCGGCCGACTTGGCCCGCCATGCTCATTGCCATCGGGCTGGCATCGCTGGCCGTGGCGCTTCTTTCACTGCCTGCCGAAACGATCGGCACCCGCTTTGGCGGTATTCCACGCAGTCTGCAGATGCCTGCCTTGCCGCCGATCAGCCTGGACAGGATGGTCGCCGTGCTGCCGGATGCCATAGCCTTTGCCCTGCTCGGCGCGATCGAATCGCTGCTGTCGGCGGTGGTCGCCGATGGGATGACGGGCCGGCGGCATCGTTCCAACTGTGAACTGGTGGCGCAAGGCTTTGCCAACATCGCGTCCGCCCTGTTCGGCGGCATCTGCGCCACCGGCACCATCGCTCGCACGGCGACCAATGTGCGGGCCGGCGCCCACGGACCGATTTCGGGCGTGGTCCACTCGGCCATCCTGCTGGCGCTGATGCTGGTGGCCGCGCCGCTCGCCAGCTACATCCCGCTCGCCGCTCTTGCCGGCGTGCTGGCGGTCGTGTGCTGGAACATGTTCGAGAAACAGGCCTTCGCCACGCTGTTGCGCGCTTCTCGCGGCGACGCGCTGGTGCTGATGGCGACCTTCCTGCTCGTCATCTTCCGCGATCTCACCGAAGGGATCGTCGTCGGCTTCGTGCTGGGATCGATCCTGTTCATCGACCGCATGGCCAAGAGCATTGCGGTCGAGGCCGATCAGCCGCTGGTGCGGGAGGACGAGGCCGACAGCACCAGCGTCTACGATTCCAGCGAGGCGACCGACGCCGACACCGTCGTCTACCGCATCTCGGGCGCCTTCTTCTTCGGCGCCGCGTCGACCGTCGGCACCGTGCTCGACCGCATCGCCGACCAGCGCAAGAACTTCATCCTCGACTGCTCGGCCGTGCCATTCTTCGATTCGACGGCGGCCAATGTCATCGAGGGCGCCGCGCACAAGGCCAAGCGCGCCGGTGTCCGCTTCATCATATCGGGTGCCGCGCCGCAGATCCGGCGCATGCTGATCAACCACGGCGTCAAGCGTCCGCTGGTGACCTATGCCGCTTCGATCCGGGACGCTCGGGCGCAGCTGAAAGGAAAGCTGGAGGCGGAGTAGGCAACCAGGATTTGCTGGCCGGTGGCCGCTTTGTGCAAGGTGTCCGCCGGTTGAACGCCAACTTTTGATCCTGAGTTGACTCACGCAAGGCGCGACGTGAGCGACCGCTTTGCGCCTGATGGCGGCCATTCAGGGCGCCTTTGGCGCTTCCTGAAAGCCGACTTCCCAAACGACCACGCTGGCCGACATGTTTGGCAAGGCCGGTGCTGGCGGTTAGCTACTATCTACTATAGAGGCGCTCGAGACAGCGCGAGGGCGACCCGCAGATGATTTTTCCGTGCTATGATGGTGTTGCGACGCTTAATCGACCTCTGCAATGGCAGAGGCCGAAAGCTATTTTGCCTGGCGCAGGAAGTTATGCGCCCAAGCACGGGCTCAACTCCGAAACGCTGGGTGTGCTGCCTTTTTCTGACTGATCCGGGCGAGGAGGTTGTCCATGTCCACGAGTCGTATCGACCGGCCGTTGCAGCCGGGCGACCGGGTACCGAATATCGTGTTCGACGCGATCTCGCGCGACGGCAAGATCGCGCTCGACGATTTTCGAGGCCGCCCATTACTGGTCGGTTTGTTTCGAGGCCTGCACTGTCCATTCTGCCGGCGCCATGTCGCGGCGATGGCGCAGCTCAATCCGGCCCTGAAGGAAAAAGGCATAGAATGTCTTGCAGTGGTCAAGACGCCGGTCGAACGTGCGCGGCTCTACTTCCGTTACCATCCGCTACCCGATCTTCTTAGCGCATCCGACCCGGAGGGCGCTTCACACCGCGCCTTCGGTTTACCCATCCTCGAGCTCACGGAGAATGAAACCGAATGGCCGCACAAGCTCGGAATGGACGCAGTCATGACAATGCGGATCGATCTGCCAGGGGAGTTGCCCGAGCCGATGAACCCGGCTGCGGCGGGCGACTTTTTTGAGAAAAAGGACGGGTACGAAATTACGGAGGCCGACCGGCAGATTATGATCGCCGGTCACATGCCGCTTGTCGGCGAGTTCTTGCTCGATCGGGAAGGCATTGTGCGCTGGACCTTCACGGAAGCTGAAGAGGAAGGCCAGAATGTATGCCGGGCCCCAAATCCCAAAGAATTGATGGCGGCAGCTTTCCAAGTCGCACACTAATCTGGAAAGGGGTTCTGGCGTTCAGAGATCGCCGCGTCCATGAGCGTAATCCTCGCGTTGTGCTTTCCGGTGTCGAAAGTCTTCACTGGCCATGTTCAAGTCTCGATATGACGAATTTCGTTCCCGGCAGCAGAGACCAAAAATTCGCTGCTGCGGCAGCCTCGAGACGCCTATCCACTGCGGCCCCGACGGCATAGCCATGACAGTCATTCTGGCAGCCCGGCCATGCGATAGCCTTCCACGATATGCCGCCGCACGTCTTCGGCCGGGAAAGGCTGCGAAGCTGACCAATGCCGGATTGTGAAGTGCGGATTGCTTATCATGAACATTTCCGCCTCCCAGCGCGCCTCCTCCAAATGGCCAAGTCGCGCAAGGCTTGCCGCAAGCAGGCGTCGTGAAGTCGTGCGATAAGTTTCGGGTCTCCGCAACGTTTGAACCGCGGATTCGTAGTCACCGATGGCATACTGAGCCTGGCCCAACATCCAGTAATACCAACCGGGCGGGTGAGGGTTGAGTCGCAGCGCCTTGCGCACCTGCTCTATGGCTTCGGCAGGCCGGCCGTTTTCCGTCGTCAGTTCAGCCTGCATCGCCCATGCGTCGGCGTGGTTGGGATCCAGCTTGTGGGCGGCGGCGAATTCGGCATCCGATTCCGCCCAGCGACCCTCATGTCCTAATATAACGCCCAATACCCATCGGTTCCCAGCGTCATTCGGGTCAAGTCCGACCGCCTGCTGTGCTTCGGCAAGCGCACTTGCGCGATTGGGATCCATCGGTTCGTCCCAGAACTCCCAGCCCAGCCAGAGGTTGAGTGCCAGCCAACGATGGGCCTCCGCATATTCCGGATCGAGCGCGATTGCCCGGTTCAGCAGGAAAATGGCTTCTTTCGCGGTGACCGCCGTTTGCAGCCCCAAGGCCCGTGCACGCACACATAGATCATAGGCCTCCAGGTTGCTCGGTCTGTTGCGCGCCGGCGCGGCGGTCAGACGGCCCACCAGAGCCTCGACAATCTTGCCGGTCACCTCGTCCTGAACGGCGAAGATATCTTCAAGGCTTCGGTCGAATCTTTCGGCCCAAAGGTGGTCGCCCCCGATCGCATCGATCAATTGAGCGTTGATACGCACCCGTCCAGCTGCCCGCCGTGCACTACCCTCAAGAAGATGGCGCACTCCCAGTTCTCGCGCGATGCGACGCACATCCACGTGCCTGCCCTTATATGCAAAAGCCGAGTTGCTGGCGATGACAAACAACTCGCTGTTCCTCGACAGATCCGTGATCAGGTCTTCGGTGAGGCCGTCGACAAAGGCCTCCTGCTCCGGATCGTTGCTCATGTTCGTAAAGGGAAGGACGGCGATGGAGGGCTTGCCGGGGAGCGGCAGCGGCGCTTTCTCCGCCGGTCCGCCACCGTCAGATGAGGTCGATATCCGAATCCGATAAACGGACACCGGTTCGGCAACGTTCTTGATCGCTTGCGGACCGAGTTCGTCGAAGTCGCATTCAAGCTTTCGCTTGACTTGGTCATAGACGCTGCCGGAGACGCAGATATCTCCAGCCCCGGCCATTGCCTGAAGCCGCACTGCGATAACAACGCCATCGCCGAACAGATCGCCGTCCTCGACAACGACATCGCCCAGATTGATGCCGATATGCAGGTTGATTTGTCGGTCGAACGCCAAACCCTCATTCGCGGCCATCATCCGCTTCTGGAGTTCGACGGAGCATGACACAGCGTTCACTGCGCTTCCGAACTCGACTAGGACGCCATCGCCCATCACTTTTACGACACGGCCGTGACGGTCGCGGACCAGTGGTTCCAGGATCTCCTTCCGCCTTCTCTTTAACGCGGTCAACGTTCCTTTCTCGTCCAGGTCCAGAAGTCGGCTGTAGCCCACCACGTCGGCGGCCAATATGGCGGCAAGACGGCGTTGGGCGCGTTCTTCGGCCATTTCGCTTTGCTTTCATTGAAAGCAGAAAAATGGATTGTATGCCGCCCATTTCAAAAGTCTATCAGGCTGACTTCGAAGCTCGATCGGCAACCCGCTACATGGAGTGATCGCGCCACGTGGGTCGATCATTCACTTTCTTCTTTACGCGGTCGCGAGGACGGGTTGCTCTTGGCAGGGGCGACTCCGTAAAGGGATGGGCGCCGCCCTGCAATGCGCGCTATTGCTTCGCCGGCGGCACGATCTTCATCACGAACGAAGTCGGCGCCTCGCCCGGTGCGAACGGTCCAGGGACCTTGTTGCTCACCGGCGGCAGGCTCTTGAGATAGGCCGCGATCGCCCCGGCGTCGGTATCGGTGAGCTCCGCGAATGCCGCCCACGGCATGATCGGAGCGAGCGTGCGTCCATCGGGGCGCTTGCCTGTTCGGATTGCCGTGACGATATCACGCTCACTCCAGCGCCCGAGACCCGTCGCCGCGTCGGGCGTGAGGTTGGGGCCGTAGAAGACCCCGAGGCCCGGGATCTCGAAGCCGACCTCGGAGCCTCCGAGGTGACGCGTCATGTCCGGCTTGCCGAGGAAATGTCCCGGCGTGTGGCAATCGGTGCAGTTCCCGATGGTCACCAGGTATTTCCCCCGTTCGACCAGCTCGCGGTCGGCCGCGCCGGCAGGCGACGATCCGATCGTCGCCACCAGCGCCGTGAATGCTGCGGGCAACACCCGCCTGGCCGTCTGCGACGCCACGCGCGCCGCGGCAGATCCGAAGTCGCGAATGCTCATGCTTTCCTCCGTCCCGTGGCTCTAGGGCTTGCGGCCGATCACGGCGCCGTTCGCGGCGGGTGCGTCGAACCAGACCGTCTCGATTTGCCTGAATCCGGCTTCCTCGAGCCACGCCGAATATTCGGCCGGCGTATAGTTTCGCCCTTCCGTCTCGATCAGCATGTTGAGGCTCATTAGCGCGGCCGGCGTCGGCCCGGTCTTTTCGTCATTGACGAGAAGCTCGCTGATGACGACCGCGCCGCCGCTCGGCAAAGCCTCGAAGGATCGGCGCAGCAGGGGGCGGTCCTTCGCCTCGTCCCAATCGTGCAGGATCATCGACAGGAGATGCACGTCGTGATCCCCGGGAAGCTGCTCGAAGAAGCTGCCTCCTATGGTCTCGATCCGGTCGGTCAAGCCGGCCTCGGCAATCTTTCCCGCGGCGATCGCGGCCACATGCGGCAGATCAAACACGGTCGCGCGCAGCGCTCCATATTGCTTGCAAAGCTCGATGTCGTACGCGCCCGATCCGCCGCCGATGTCGAGAAGACGGCGGAAACGGCTGAGATCCACGGCCTCCCCAAGCATACTCGCGGTCATCGTGGAGAGCGAATGCATCGCCTCCCAGAAGGTTGCCAGCATCGTCGGATCCTCGCCGTCGAATGCCGAGGACTGCACTGTCGTGTCCCATGTGGTTGGCCGGTTCGTGCGCAGCGCTTCGGTAAGTTTGCCCCAGCCCGCGTAGAGCCGCTTGTCGGCCATCTGCACGAAGCCACCGAAGTAATACGGCTTCCCGCGCACGAGATAGGCTTCGCTTAAAGGCGTATTGCGATAGCGGCCGTCCGCTTTCTCCAGAAGCCCGAGTGCTGCGCAGCCGGTCAACAGCATCTCGGCCGGGCGTGGATGCAGACCGAGCGCTTGCGCTAGCTCGCCAGCAGTCGTGCCTGGGCCGCCCGCGAGGCGGCTGAAGAGGTCCAGCTCGTGTGCTGCAGCCAGGGCCTTGAAAGCCCAGAAGCCCGTCGAAAGTGCCATTAGCGGGACGGCGGAAGGAAGTTCCTGCGTGGCAATCGGCTGGTCGACCGAGCGCAGCCTTGTCCCGTCCGAGATCGAACCGGGCTGGCGGGCAAGCGTTGTCGTGCGCGCAGCAGCGCGCTGGAGATGGTTCAACATGGCGCATTCCTCAGTGTTGACGGTTAATTCGCGGCTTCAAGCCGCGCTGTATTCTTGGCAGTGCGGGTTCCGAACACTGCCGCAGGTCCGGACCGCCCCTACCTCATCGACATCAAGTTCGTGACTAAACCTGGGTTGACTTCAAGCACTGCCGCTGGGGCCTCGGCATGACCGATGTCCCTCAGCCGCTCGGGGGGCAAATCCGCGATTGCCCGACGTCTGGAGACGGCCAACAGCCAAGCTTTGGGAGCCACGTCTGTAGCCTTCAACACAACTCCAAGTAGTCGCACACTCGACGAGTGATCGACGCGAGTTTCCGCTCGAGGCATTTCAGCCTCCCATTTCCAGCCATCCGCGCGAGTTCCTTGGGGGTATGCAGCCCACCGGCCAGTTCGTCGGCGATGTTCAGCTTCGCCACCATGCACAGCAATTGCGTCGTCAAGCAATCGCATGTTCTTGCCTCGCTCTGCGAAGCCCACCGCAGGGCGACACATAGCGCAGGCACCGCGGCGCTGTCAGCCCAAAAGCTCCGGGTTTTGTTCTGATCTTGCTGCGGAATGGGCGGCGGTCTTGCTTCGGCAGAGATTTCGCTTACCTGAACTGTGCCATGTTACGATTGCAGGACTACACCACCTTCAATCATCTGCAGCAGTCGGGTGTTCCTTTGCGGGCCTCGACACGCTTCGGGGAGGGCTTGGCAGCTGCGCTCTGGGAGCGGGAGGGACACGGGCATTACCGCTACAACCCGGCCAATCACCATACGCTCAGTTTTTGGGTCGCCGGTGGTGCGGGCTTTCGCCGGCTGCGCGGACGCAGCTACGACCCAATCCATGGCGAAAGCAGCCTCTGGGTTGTGCCGGCGGGCGCACCGACCGCATGGGAGGCTGCCGGGAAAGGCCGGCTGCTCCACTTCTACATCCCGACGCCGGTGTTTGAGTCGCGAGTGGTGGAGACGCTCGATGCCGACCCCAGCCTGATAAGCCTGCGCGAAGCGGGCCTCCAACGCGATCCGTCGCTCGAAAACATTATCCGCTCCATGGTGCTGCCGCTGTCGTGGGAGGAGCCGGCTGACCGCATCGCCATAACTCAGGCCGGCGAAATGCTGACCACCTATCTCGCGGCCCGCTGCAGCGAACGCCCGCCGAGAGCGCTCTTCATCCGCGGCGGTCTGGCGCCAGTCGTTCTGCGGCGGGTGCAGGAGTATGTCGAAGCCAATCTGGAGCAGGACCTGACGATTGAGGACCTGGCTGCCGTGGCCGGTCTGAGCCCCTATCACTTCGCCCGTGCCTTCAAACGCTCGACTGGCCTTGGCCCCTATCGCTACGTATTGCGGAGACGTACCGACCATGCCAAGCGGCTTCTTGCAGCAGGCAAGACTCCGTTGTCCGACGTGGCACATGCCTGCGGCTTTGGCAGCCAAAGCCACTTTTCCGCCCGCTTCCGAGAGGTAACCGGACTGACCCCACGCCAATTTGGCCGCTGCGTTCATGGCCGATCCCTGGTCGAGCGCGTCGGGATTGGGAATCTTTGACCTCTGCACTCGCGGCTGTTGGCGAACGTCGAGGAGATCGGCCTCGAGGCGCCGATCATGGCTCTCAGTCGAGCTTCAGCGCCGCAACCTCGCCCTCGTTCATCAGCGGCACATAGAGGATCGACTTGCCGTCGGTGCCGATGTCGGCGCTGCCCGGCTTGAAATGCGCCACCGCTTCCGGCGCGGCGCCGGGATGACAGCGGTAGAGCGTGCCGGTCATGTAGGCGGTGGCGTAGATGGTGTCGCCAATAGCGACGACACCATCGAGGTCGGCGAATTTCTGCGCGTCCGGCAAGGGCGAAACCACCTTGCTGGCGATGTCGACCGACAGCAGCCCGCCCGGCTCCGCCGTGCTGAAGTCGGGCTTGATGCCCTTGCCCCAGGAGGCGACGATCAGCCTGATACCATCGACGAAGACGCCGTTGGGCGAAGCCAGCATCGCGTCCTTGACGAACAGTTCCGGCCGGTCGCCGTCGATGCGATAGATCGTGTCGGCCAGCATGTCGGTGACATAGACCTTGCCCGACGAGTCCGATGTCATGTCGTTCAGGAAGACCGCGTTCGGCACCGCGATGCTGGCGACGAGCTTGCCGCTGGCGAGATCGACAACGCGAACCTTGGTGATGTCGGCGACATAGAGCTTGCCGCCCGATATTGTCATGCCCTTGGGTGCATCCATGCCGTCGGTCCAGTGTTGGGTGACCGTCTTGCCGTCCAAGGACACCACGCTGAGATAGCCGTTGCCGTCGGCCTCACCGGGATTGCCGACGATATTGGAGACGATGATGCGGTTGTTGGCGGCATCGAACAGGGCCGATTCCGGCTGTTCGAGACCGGTGGCGCGCCAGAGTTCGCCGGCCTGGGCGGCAGGCACTGCGGCGATGCCGATGACGGCGAGAAAGGCTGAGGTGACGAAGGTTTTCATGGCTGGTCTCCTGTGATGACAACGGAGAGCTATGATTTTCGATACTTTCCCGAAAGCCATATTACCACTAGTATCGAAAATCGATACGAAATTCCCGACAAGAGGTGCATCCCATGAACGGCCTGATCTTCGACGCGCTGAAGCGGACGCTGAAGGCGAAGGGCGTCACCTACCGCGAGCTCGCCGAACGCATGGGCGTTTCCGAGCCGACGGTGAAGCGCATCTTCCACGAGCGCAACTGCAAGCTCGACCGGCTGATGGAGATCTGCGCCGCTGCCGGCGTCGAGTTGGAGAACGTGCTCGGCTCGATGAACAGGGGGCCGGGTCCGGTCAACCACATCGCGCCGGAGATCGAGCGCAGGCTCGCCGGCCGGCCGGCACTGCTGTTCATCTTCGTCATGCTGTCGGAGAAGTTCACGCCCGAGGGCATCATGCGCTCGCAAGGCCTGAGCGAAGCCTCGATGTTCCTCTATCTGCGGGATCTGGAGGAACTTGGCCTGATCGCGCTCCGACGGGGTCTGTCGGCGAGATTGCTGGTCGAGACGCCGATCCAGTGGAATTTCGAAGGGCCGCTGCGGCCGCTGTTCGAGATGACCAACAAGAATTTCATCGGCTGGGCCATCACCCATATCGAGAACGAAGCGACCTTCGTCAGCTTCTCGAGGCGGATGCGGCCGGAGACGGCGGAAATGGTGCGGCGCGAGGCCCAGGACCTCGCCGACCGCGCCAAATTGCTGGCCCATCACGATCAGCACACCACGCCGGAGGATGGGCTGGTTGGCTACAAATGGACGTTTGCCTTCGGTGCAACGCCATTTCCCGCGATCATGCCGATCGGCCCGCACCCGCGCGATGCCGGCGCGTTCGATCGGCCCGCCGCTCCCGCAAAGGGACGCCGCCCGTTACCGGCCTGACAGCCGCGGTTCAAAAATGAAATCACATTCATGATAGAGTTCGCGCACTGATTTGCCAGACTGAAGAGGGCGGGTTTGCCGAATGCGTGACACGTCCCCGTGAAATCGAAGTGATCCTATGCCGACCGCGCCAACACTTGAACTTCGCCGCTATTCGCGCCTGAAAAATTTGCGGGCGCGCGCAGAACGCCAGGGTGCTGCATTGCAGTTCTGGGCCCGTACGGCATCGCTCGCTGTGATCTCCTGCTTCTTTTCATTGATCAGCCGCTGGGATGCTTCGCTGCTCTTCGTGCTGGCGGGCCTCGTGCTGTTCCAGCTCGTCGGCCTGATCCAGTTTCTCTTTGCGCGCCGTCGCACGGCGCGATGGTGGATCGGTTACCTCGTCGGTACGCTGGACATCATTCTGTTGACCGTTCTGCTGGTAACGCCCAACCCGTTTTCCCTGGAGGTCGCACCAGCCGCGATGCAACTGCGCGAGGGCAGCTTCAAATTCCTGCTGATTTTCGTATGCCTTGGCGCGCTGACCCTTTCGACACGATTGGCGCTCTATCTCGGCGCGCTCGCGGCCTTGACATGGGCGATCGGGGTGGGATGGGTGATTTCTCATCCGGGAACCGTCATTCCGGCGACGAACCTCTATTCGCTGCCGGTGACAGAGCGACTGAACCTCTATCTCAACCCCAATTTCGTCGATACATTTGCGCAGGCGACCAACGTGTTGGTTGTGCTGATTATCGGCGCGATCATGGCGCTGGTCGTCTATCGTTCCCGACATTTGTCGGAAGACTATGTCAAGGCAGAGCGCGCCCGCGCCAATCTCGCCCGGCATTTTTCGCCCAATGTCGTCGACCAGCTCGCCACCGATGACGAGCCCTTCGGCCCGGTCCGCCGGCAGGATATCGCGGTGCTGTTCGCCGACATCGTCGGCTTCACACACTATTCCGAGGATCATCCGGCCGAAGCAGTGTTCGAACTTCTGCGTCAGTTCCACCGTCGCATGGAACAGGTCGTTTTCGACCACAATGGCACCGTCGATAACTATATCGGCGATTGCATCATGGCGACATTCGGGGTTCCGCAAGCCAGCCATGACGACGCGACTCGGGCCATTCAGTGTGCTGAAGCGATGGTCGCCGCTCTCGAAGACTGGAATGTCCAGCGGGTGTCCAGGGGATACCCGCCGCTGGACGTTCGGATCGGTGCACAATATGGCGCAGTGGTCATCGGCGCGGTCGGCAGCGAGCGCAATTTGTCCTTCGCGGTGGTGGGCGACACCGTCAACGTCGCCAGCCGTTTGCAGTCGCTCTGCCGTGAGCTTCAGGCGAATATTTGCTTTGGGTCACGACTGATTGAGGCCGCGAAGGCGGAATCGCCCACGACACTGTTGAATGCGCGCGATCATGGACCGGTGAGCATCCGCGGCCGGGACGAACCGGTCCATGTCTGGGTCGAACACAGAGCCAAAAACCAGGGTGCTATTGCGGTTTCGGCGTGATATAGGCCGCCATGTGAAACGCCTGCACCTCGGCTGGATAGCGATAGGCCGCGCCATAGGGGCCATCAGGTGTCTGAGGCGATTGCGCCAGCCTTTGCGGCTGCGGCGTCTGTGCTTGCCTTGTCGTCCCAGACCATCTGCCGGTAGTCGAAACCATATTCCAGCGTCGGCTTGACGATGCGGAAATAGGGCGACAGGTCGAAATCGCGCGGCGTGTACAGTGAGTGGTGGCGGATGTGCAGGATTTCCTTGCGCGAATAGTTCGACTGCGCCGAAGCGCGGCCGGGCGCACGGGTGATCTCGGGCAGGATCGGATAGCGGATCTGGCCATAGGCCTCGGCGATCAGCGTCGAGCAGATCGCCCGTGTCGGGTCGCCGGAGCCGAAGGCCAGCATGCGGCGGCGCCAGCGCACCGGCACCGGTGGCGTCGGGAAGAAGAACCGCAGCATGTCGAAAATGTTCTTGAGGTCGTATTTAAGGCCGAGCTTGCTGACCATGAAGGCGACGACCTTGTCGCGGTCCTCCGGTGTCAGCCCGCTCGCCCGGCAGATGCGGGTGTTGTAGGTGCGATAGCGCGACAGGGGCACCGCCACGCAGCCTTCGCCGAGCGTGACCTCGATCAGCCGCCGCCTCTCCGTTCCGTCCTCCGGTTCGGCCAGCGCGTCGCCGACATAGAAGGCCGCATGCGACCAGGTCGACTGAGTCAGGTATTTGATCGCCGCCGAGATCTTCTGGTTGCCCTCGATCAGCAGGATATCGCCGGGCTCAAGCGTGCGGCGCAGCGTCTCGGCATCGGATGGCGTGTAGGGTTCGTAGCCGGAAGATTCTTCCTGCAGCCGGCCGGCGAGCCAGCGGCCAAGTCGATCCAGAAGCGTGTTGCCGGGCTCGGTCATATCCTAGGCGATTAGCATAGGCGGGCAGCCGGGCGCCAGCCGCATGTCGGTCAGCTGACCGTCGCGTCTTCCGGCGGCGAAGCCAGATCGCCGCGCGCCTTGCGCGCCAGTTTGCGCGTCGAGCGTTTGGGGCTGTCGCCGAACAGTTCGGCCGCCTCGGCCAGACAGCTCTTCTTCAGCTGCTTCTCCGACCGCTTCAAAAGCTTGCCTAGAAGCTTGGTGTCCTCGTGCGGTCCGAGCGGACGCCCGTCGGCCTCGAGCAGGTCGCGCATGACGAACACATCGTGCAGGTCGCCCAGCCGCTCGCCCAGTTCGTCGACCGCCTTGCGCCGGACCTTGATCGGTGTCGGCCACAGCCTGCCGAGCAGCGACAGATGCATGCCGTGGGTCTTGGCCGCCTTGCGCAGATCGTGGAAATCATTGGCTTCGCCGCGCGATCCGGCCTTGTCCAGCGCCTTTCTGGCGCGACGCAGCGTGGCACGTGCGCCTTCGGCAAGCACGTCCGCGGCCTGTTCCGGCTGGTCGGGCAAGACGAGGCTTTCGATCCGCTTGAGGCCTTCCTCGCAAGCGGCGGTCGCCGCGCCGATCGCCGCTTCGAGTCCGCTGCCTTCGTGCAATTCATGCTGGTGGGCGATCAGCCTGTCGCGTGCGGCGGTCAGCCCATCGTCGGCGCTCTCCTTGGGAAAGCTTGCCGCCAGCCGGTCGATGGTCTCGATCAGCGCCGTCGCTTCGCGCGGGCCGGCAAGCAGCCCCGCCACATTGCGGTAGCACTGGTTCTCTGTCTCGCAGAATGTTTCGTCTCCGGAACGAACAAGGCGCAGCAAGGCACGCGCGCTCTTCAGCCGCTTGCGGCATTTGTGCAGCGCCTGCTCCGGCCTGCTACGCGCGGCGTCAAGATGATGCAGAGCCTTGCCGATTTCCTCGGCAAGGATACGCCTGACCTCGTCGGTCAGCGGCAGGCGTGGATCGATGCGAAAGCTCATGCGGCGATCTCCGGTATCCCCCCGAGGGCGAGCGACGCGTTGTAGAATTTCTGCTCGCCGGTCACTTCACGGCCGAGCCAGTCAGGCAGCATTTCGTCCGGCACGTCCTCCGGCGTCTCGAGTTCGGCGACCACAAGTCCCGCCAGCGGCCCGCCAAAGACATCGACTTCATAGAGATAGCCGCGGTGCCTAACATGGTGACGTGTCTTCTCGATGACACGTCCGAGGGCGAAGTCCAGCATCTCCATCGCCTCCGACAGGGGGATCGAATATTCGAACTCGTCGCGCTCGCGCGCCTTGCCGCCGAATTTGAGCGTCAGCTTGGCGGAAGTGCCGTCACTGATGCGCACGCGCACCGTGCGCGCGGGGCCGGCGGCGAGATAGAACTGCAGGATGCGGATATCCGCCTCGGCCAGTTCCAGCCATGCGGTGCCGGAAACCAGGAATTTGCGTTCGATTTCCTTGCCCATGGCCGCGCACTAAAGCGGTTGCCGCCGTTCATGGCAAGACAATGTACACAGTTGGCGCTCACGGATTGACTTTAATCAATCGATTGATTAAATGGAGGTCATGACAAAGTCGCCCGACCCCAAAAGCCCTCGCCGCGAGCCCACCGAGATGACGCGCGCCGCTCTTGTGCAGGCGGCGCTGAAACTGTTCGGCCGAAAGGGTTTTGACGGCACCTCGACGCGCGAGATCGCCGCGGAGGCGCACGCCAATATCGGTTCGATCGCCTATCATTTCGGCGGCAAGGAGGGTCTTCGCACCGCTGCCGCCGACTTTATCGTCGAAACCATTCAGACGGTTGCCGGCCAGGCGCTCGGCAATATGCAGGCAACCGCGCCGGGCAGTCCCGAGGCGGCGCAAATGCAGCTCTTCGCGGCTCTGGAACGAATGGTCGGCTTTGTCGTGGCAAGCCCGCAGGCCGGCGAGATCGTGCAGTTCCTGTTGCGCGAGCTTTCCCATCCGACGGCAGCGCTTGACCGCATCTATGACGGCGTCTTCGAGCCGACGCACCGCCGGCTGTGCCAGCTCTGGGAACAGGCGACGGGCGAGCCGGCCGAAAGCGAGGCTGCGAGGCTTACCGTGTTCACGCTGATCGGCCAGGTCATCTATTTCCGCATCGGTCGCGAGGCGGTGATGCGCCGCATGGGCTGGCACGACATCGGCGCCGCCGAGGCCGCCAAGGTGGTGGCGGCCACATCGGGCAATCTCAAGGCCATACTGGCTGCCCGGAAGAGGCAAGGATGAAGAGGCAAAGACCATGAGCATTTTGTGTTCGCTGCCGCTCGCCGCGCAGCTTTTCAGCGCCTGTGCCCCGGCTGCGCCGCTGGCCGTCGGCTATGTCGAGGGCGACTATGTGCTGCTGGCGCCGATCGAGGTGGCGCAGGTCGAGACCGTCATGGTCAAGCGCGGCGATCGTGTGGTGCCCGGCACGACCGTGGTGACGCTGGAAAGTGCCGATGCCAGGATCGCGGTGGCGCAGGCCGAGGCCGGCCTCGCCCAGGCGCAGGCGCAATTGGCTGACCTGCAGATCGGCAAGCGGCCAGAAGAGATCGCCGTGCTGAAGGCCGAGGTCGACATGGCGAGTGCCCAGGCCGCCGACGCCAAGCGCAAATTCGACCGCGCCGCGGACCTGTTCAAACGCGGCGCCGGCACGCAGGCCGATTTCGACACCGCCTCGGCGACGCTGGAGACGGCCAACGCGCAGGTCGGCCAGGCCAATGCCAATCTCGCCGTCGGCGGCCTGCCGGCACGGCCGGAGACGATCAAGGCCGCCGACAACCAGGTCAAGCAGGCGCAGGCGACGCTGGAGCAGGCTGAGTGGCGGCTGTCGAAGCGCGTGCTGGCAGCACCCTCGCCAGGCCGCGTCAACGACGTCATCCGCAATCCGGGCGACACCGCCGGCCCGACCGCGCCGGTCATCTCGATCCTGCCCGACGGAGCGGTAAAGCTCAGCGTCTACATTCCGGAGAGCGCCTTCTCCTCGGTCAAGGTCGGCACCTTGCTCGGAGTCCATTGCGACGGCTGCGGCCCGGATGTGAAGGCACGTGTCAGCTACGTCTCGCCCGATCCCGAATTCACCCCGCCGGTGATCTATTCCTTGGAGAACCGGCAGAAGCTGGTCTACCTCGTCGAGGCGCGGCCGGAGGGCGATGCCGGCCCGCTGCAGCCGGGCCAGATCGTCGATGTCGATCTGGCGGACAGCGCAAAATGAATGTCATCGACGTCCATGGCCTGGTCAAGCGTTTTGGCGACAAGACCGTCGTCGACCATGTGACGATGACGGTCGCCGAAGGCGAGATCGTCGGTTTTCTCGGGCCGAACGGTTCGGGCAAGACCACCACCATCCGCATCATGTGCGGCCTGCTGACACCCGACGAGGGCGAAGGCACGGTGCTCGGCTTCAACATCCGCACCGACAGCCTGCGCATCAAACGCGAAGTCGGCTACATGACGCAGAAATTCTCGTTCTACGAGGATCTGACGATCGGCGAGAATCTCGAATTCGTGGCGCGGCTCTACAGGCTGAGGCCGGTCGAAGAACATGTCGCCAGGACGCTTGAAGACCTCGGCCTGGCGACGCGCCGCGACCAGCTGGCCGGCACCTTGTCGGGTGGCTGGAAGCAGCGGCTGGCGCTGGCCGCCTGCATCATGCACCAGCCGAAATTGCTGCTGCTCGACGAGCCGACGGCGGGCGTCGATCCGAAGGCACGGCGCGAGTTCTGGGACGAGATCCATCGCCTCGCCAGCGGCGGGCTGACCGTGCTGGTCTCCACCCACTATATGGACGAGGCCGAGCGCTGCCACCGAATCAGCTATATCTCCTACGGCAAGATGCTGGCCACCGGCACAGTCGCGGAGGTGGTCAAGAATGCCGGGCTGACCACGTTCGTCCTGCAAGGCCCGCGGCTCGACCAGGTGGCCGAAGCGCTGCAGGGGCGCCCTGGTGTCGACCAGGTGGCGCCGTTCGGCGCGACGCTGCATGTCGTCGGCTCCGACAAAAAGAAGCTGGAGGCGGCACTCGCCGATATCGAAAAGCAGCACAAGGGCGTGAAAGTTTCGCCTGGTGAAACCAGCCTCGAGGATGTCTTCATCCAGTTCATGTCCGGCTCGAAGGACAACATGGCATGAACAGCGTCTTTTCCTTCGCCCGGCTTGGCGCCCTGCTGATCAAGGAGTTCATCCAGATGCGGCGCGACCGCATCACCTTTGCCATGATGCTCGGCGTGCCGCTGATGCAGCTGGTGCTGTTCGGCTACGCCATCAACAATGATCCGAAAAGCCTGCCGGCGGCACTCGTGGCAACAAGCAGTGACCCCTACACGCGGGCCATGGTTTCGGCGTTGCAGACCACGGGCTACTACCGTTTCGACCATGTCTCGCAAAGTGCTGCCGATGCGGAGTTCCTGATGTCGCGTGGCGATGTCGCCTTCGTCGTCACCATACCCGCCGACTTCGCTCGGCGGGTCGAACGCGGCGACAGTCCGCGGATCCTGATAGAGGCCGACGCCACCGATCCGGCCGTCGCCAGCGGCGCCATCTCGACGCTCGGCACCGTCGCCAGCCAGGCGCTGCTTCGGGCGCGCGGCATACAGGAGGCGGCCGCCGAGGCGGCGCTTGGCCAGCTCGAAGTGGTGGTGCACCGGCGCTACAATCCCGAAGGCATCTCGCAATACAACATCGTGCCCGGCCTGCTCGGCGTTATCCTGCAGATGACGATGGTGATGATGACCTCGATCGCGCTGACGCGCGAGACCGAGCGTGGCACCATGGAGAACCTCTTGGCGATGCCGTCGAGCCCGCTCGAGATCATGCTGGGCAAGGTGCTGCCCTATCTGGCGGTCGGCGCCGTTCAGGTGGTGGTGGTGCTGGCCGCGGCGAAGCTTCTGTTCGCCATCCCCTTCACCGGCTCGATATCGCTGCTGCTCACCGCCGTGCTGATCTTCGTGCTGGCGCTGGTGCTGCTCGGCTATACGATCTCCACCATTGCCCGCACGCAGATGCAGGCGCTGCAGCTCACCTTCTTCTTCTTCCTGCCGTCGATCATGCTATCCGGCTTCATGTTTCCCTATCGCGGCATGCCCGGCTGGGCGCAGGTGTTCGGCGAGATCCTGCCGCTGACGCATTTCCTGCGCATCATCCGCGCGGTGATGCTGAAGGGAGCCGAACTGCCAGCGGTCGCAACGGAGATCGGCTGGCTGGTGGTGTTCGTGGCATTGTTTGCCGGCGTCGCACTGGTGCGGTTCAGGCGGACGCTGGATTAGACGCCGCGTGAGCGTCAGGGTGCTTTTGCAGCGCGGAAGTCTTGGAAGCCGGCGGGACAGCACCCCCCTCTGGCCTGCCGGCCAGAGGGGGTGTGAAGGATCGCTGCAGCTATCATTCTGCGCCGCTGCAATTCTTCGGAACCAGCTATGCCGCCGCCATGATCCCGGCATAGGTACCGAAATCGACATTGCCGCCGGACAGCACCACGGCAACGCATTTGCCCGATAGCTCGATCTCGCCCGATGACAGCGCGGCCAGCGCGACGCAGCCGCCGGGCTCGACCACCAGCTTGAGGTAGGCCATGGCATCGCGCATCGCCTGGGCCGTCGCCTTGTCGGAGACGGCGATGGCACCAGTGAGGTTCCTGCGATTGATCTCGAAGGTGATCAGGCCGGGCTCGGCGGTCAGGATCGCATCGCAGATCGAGGCGTGGCCCGGCTCGTTCGAAACCCTGGTGCCCGCGACCAGCGAACGGCGGGTGTCGTCGAAGTGCTCGGGTTCCACCGCCCAGACCGCAGTGTCGGGCGAGACGTCCTTGACGGCGACGGAAATGCCGCTCGACAGGCCACCACCGCCGCAGGGAACCACAACCGCGTCGAGGCTGACGCCAAGCGCTCTTGCCTGGCGCATCAATTCGAGGCCGATCGTGCCCTGGCCGGCAATGATGGCCGGGTCGTCGAAGGGCGGCACCAGCACCATGCCCTTTTCGAGGTAAGGGCGGATCACGGTCATGCGGTTGTCGCGAAAACGGTCGAACGGCACCACTTCCGCGCCCATCTTGCGGACATTGGCGATCTTCATCGCCGGCGCGTCGGCCGGCATGGCGATGACCGCCTTGACGCCGAACATCGCCGCCGACGCCGCGACGCCTTGCGCATGGTTGCCCGACGAGAAGGCGACGACGCCCCGGCTGCGTTCCTCTTCGCTGAGCGACGACAGCTTGTTGTAGGCGCCGCGGAACTTGAACGAGCCGGTGCGCTGCAGTGTCTCCGGCTTGAACAGTATGCGGGCGCCGAAGCGCTTATTCAGCTCCTGCGATTCGATCAACGGGGTTTCGACGATCAAGCCGGCAAGCCGGGCTGCAGCGCGGTGGATGTCGGCAATGCCGGGAGGGGTTATGGCGGTCATGTAAGGTCCAGTGGAAGAGAAGGTGTCCTCGCATGATGCGCGCAAACAAACGTGGCGCACCAATGAAAAAATGTGACCGTTACAAAGTTTGGCGGGGCGGCAACGCCGCCGCTGCACGCCCCCCTCTGTCCTGCCGGCCATCTCCCTCTCAGGGGAGATTAGACGTCACGAACACTCTCGCCAACTTCCAACGTCGACAAGAGAAGCGCCGAAGTCGAAACTGCCAATCTCCCTCCTTGCGGGGGAGATGGCCGGCAGGCCAGAGGGGGGTGCTGTCCCGCCGACATCTGGCGGTCGAGCGCTCAGCCGGGGGCCCGCTGCCTACGGCAGCCCCCCGGTTCGAGCCCTTTGAAAGGTCCACCGGATCTTTCAATTCGCCTGCGGCGAACCGGGCTCTCACCCCAACAGCGTCCGCTGCCTCTTGCTCCCGCCCAGCTTGCGCCAGTTGTTGAACCGATGCGTGGCGGCCGCAAAGGAGATTTTCATTTGCTGGGCGACCGAATAGCGCGACTTGCCTTCGTCGAACATGCGGTAGCAGCACTCGACGCCTTCCTCGGTCAGTTTGCCGTCAGGCGCCTTGTTGTGCGGATTGGCGGGGTCGAATTTCTCGATCTGCTGCTCGACCAGGCCTTTCAGGCGATGCAGATCGGCCTCGATGCTGGCGATGAGATCGAGAACGGGCTTGGGATCATAGGGATGCGGAGGCTGTTTTGCCGTCATCTGCCGGCTCCTTGTTCTTGGCTTGGCTCACCCATATAGGTAAACATTCACTGATAATGAAGGCCTTGGTACGCGCGCGGGCTTCAACAATTCTTGACCGCACGCAATTGACCGAAGGCATCTCAAACCATAGTTTAGAACTATTCTAAACTAGGGTGAATTCCTCATGCTTTCCCGCGTCTTCGGCTTCGGCCGCCGTCCCTTCGAATCGCTTACCGAACAGGAGATCCTGGCTCTGGCCATTTCGTCCGAGGAGGATGACGGACGCATCTATCGCGCCTACGCCGATGGTCTGACGGAGAACTTCCCGCAATCGGCAAAAGTGTTCGAGGAGATGGCCGAGGAGGAGGACGGCCATCGCGACGCGCTGATCGAGCTTTTCCGCGAGCGGTTCGGAGAGCGCATTCCGCTGATCCGGCGCGAACATGTGAAGGGTTATTACGAGCGCAAGCCCGACTGGCTGGTCCGGCCGCTTGGCATCGAGCACGTGCGCAGCCAGGCCGAAGCGATGGAGCGGCAGGCCTATCTGTTCTATGTCGAGGCGGCCAAGCGCACCACGGATGCCTCGACCCGGAAACTGCTCGACGATCTGGCGTTGGCGGAACAGGGTCATGAGACGCTGGCGCAGCGCCTGGAGCAGAAGCACGTGCCGGGTGAAGTGAAGGACGAAGAGGCCGCCGCCGAGCAGCGCCAGTTCATCCTCACCTATGTGCAGCCAGGGCTTGCCGGGCTGATGGACGGGTCTGTGTCGACGCTGGCGCCGATCTTCGCCGCCGCCTTCGCCACGCATGACACATGGCAGACCTTTCTGGTCGGGCTTGCCGCCTCGATCGGCGCCGGCATTTCGATGGGCTTCACCGAAGTGGCTTCCGACGACGGCAAACTATCGGGCCGTGGTTCGCCGATAAAACGCGGCATCACCACCGGCGTCATGACGTCGGCGGGTGGCCTTGGCCATGCATTGCCCTATCTCATCCCGCATTTCTGGACGGCGACAGGTGTCGCGGCAGTCGTGGTGTTCTTCGAACTGTGGGCGATTGCCTTCGTCCAGAACCGCTACATGCAGACGCCCTTCCTGCGTGCCGCCTTCCAGGTGGTGCTGGGCGGCGCCCTGGTGTTCGCGGCGGGTGTGCTGATCGGGAATGCCTAGTGTTCTTTCCTTGTCCCACAGGGGGAAAAGGAAGAACCACTCACCCATTCACCGCCCGACTGTCCGCCGGCGCCTCGTCCCTCTCTGTCAGTCCATAGTCGCGCACCACATGCGCGATGCGCAGACGATAGCCGGCAAAGATACCGCCGCGGCCGGCCTTCTGCGCCTGCCGGTGTTCCTCGGTGTTGCGCCAGGCCTCCACCGCCTTCTCATCGCGCCAGAACGACAAGGACAGGATGCGGTTCGGGTCGACCAGGCTCTGGAAGCGCTCGATGGAGAGAAAGCCGTCGATGCCGTCGAGCAGCGGCCGCAAGTCGGCGGCGATGCTCAGATACGCATCGCGCCTGCCTGCCGCCGGCTCGACCTCGAAGATGACGGCAATCACGGCAGCACCAGTTTCGCGTGCGGTCCCGAGACGTGTTTCAGGAACATGCGGTCCTCCTTCAGGATGAATCTTTCGCGCTTGGCGAACTCATAGTTTGCCTTGCCGGCGGGATCGGCGGCAAGCCGGGCGCGGTAGGCTTCGTAGGCCGCCAGGCTGTCGATGTTGTAAGCGGCATAGGCGGTCGTGGCCGAGCCCTCATGCGGCGCGAAATAGCCGATCAAATCGGCGCCGCAGCGCGGAATGGCCTGGCCCCAGTTGCGCGCATACTCCTCGAAGGCGGCTTTGCCGAACGGGTCGATCTCGTAGCGGATGAAACAGGTGATGGTCATGGTGGTCTCCTTGGGTTTTCGCATCGATAGTTCGAGCAGCGTCGATACATTGTGCCGCCTGGTCTGCTAGGCAATCGTGGTGACGGTCACGCTTGCCAGAAGGATTTCGCGCATTCGCGGCGCACGTCTTGCGGCGTCAGGCCAAGGTCGCGCAGCAAATGGTCGTCGATCTCGGCAAGGTCGAGACGTTGCAAATGGCGGTCATACCAGCGGGCCAGCAGCCGCGAACGCAGCCAGGTAACGAACGGGAACGATTGACGGCCGGGGAGCGGTGCCGAGGGGAAAGCGGTTCGCGCGGTCATCGTCGTCTCCTTGATCTGCCCGGAGAATAGTGGTTATCTGACAAGAATGCTTCGACGGAGAACGAACTATGCGTGAAGGACCCGACATAGCCCGCATCGCCAGTCTGGTCGGCGATCCAGCACGGGCAAACATGCTGAATGCCCTGAGGGGCGGCACGGCGCTGACGGCGAGCGAACTGGCGCTCGAGGCCGGTGTGTCACTGCCGACCGCCAGCTCGCATCTGGGCAAGCTGATGGAAGGCGGGCTGCTCACGGTGGCGAGCCAAGGTCGGCATCGCTATTACGGTCTCGCCGGACCGCAGGTGGCGGGCATGATCGAAGCCATCACCGGCGTCGCGGAAGCCGTTGGCCCAAAGCGCGTGCGACCGGGTCCCCGCGACGGAGCGATGCGGGTGGCGCGCGTCTGCTACGATCACCTCGCCGGCGAGCAGGCGGTGGCGATGCTCGATCGCCTTGTCGCAAAAAACGTCCTGGTCCGCGACGACAAGGAAATCAGGCTCGGGCCGGCGGCCGCATCGCATTTCGCCGCTATCGGCATCGATGTCTACACCAAGCCGCGCCGGCCGGTGTGCCGCGCCTGCCTCGACTGGAGCGTGCGCCGCTCGCACCTCGCCGGCACGCTGGGCGCCGCCATCCTCGACAAGATCTTTTCGGAAAAATGGGCGCGCCGCGAAAAGGACAGCCGCGCGGTCATTTTCTCGCCCGCGGGCAAGCAGGCTTTCGAGAAGGTGTTTCTAGCCTGAGCGGGCGAAGTCCTAGCCCCGCTTCAGCACCTTGCCCTGCTTGAAGAAATCTGCCCACGGATCGGCTTGCGCCAGCTGCTTCATCGTCGTCTTGTCGCCGATCGGGAAAGCGTTCGGCGCCAGCCCGGCCTCGATCTCGGCCCAGGTCACCGGCATCGACACGGTGGCGCCCCTCTTGGCGCGTGACGAATAAGGCGCGACCGTCGTCGAGCCCCTGCCATTGCGCAGATAGTCGACGAAGATCTTTCCCGTGCGCGCCTTCTTCGACAGCGTCGCCGTGTAGCGGTCGGGGGCACCCTGTTCGAGCGCGCGAGCAAAATCATGGGCGAACGGTTTAACCGCCTCCCAATCCGCCGACGGCTTCAGCGGCACCAGCACGTGGTAGCCCTTGCCGCCGGATGTCTTGACGAAATTCGGCAGCGACAGCTCGTCGAGCTTGCCTCTGATATCGAGTGCCGCCTCGCGCACCGCCTTCACGTCGACGCCTTCATCGGGATCGAGATCGAAGATGATCTGGTCCGGCTGCTCCAGTCTGTCGACGGTGCAGCCCCAGATGTGGATCTCGACCACGCCGTACTGGACCAGCGCCGCAACGCCGTCGAAATCCCGGATGAACAGTATCTCCTCGCCGTCGGTCGGGTCCTTCATGCGGGCGATCTTGTCGCTCATGCCGGCCGAGGCGTGCTTCTGGAAGAAGCGCTGGCCGCCGATGCCGTCCGGCGCCCGCACCAGGCTGAGCGGCCGGTTGACGATGAATTGCTCCATGCGCGGCCATACCTGCGCGTAGTGGTCGAGCAGCCCTTGCTTGGATATTTTTTCGTCCGGCCACAGCAGCTTGTCGGGATGCGAGAGTTTGACCGTGGTGGTCATCGACCCGGCGGGTTTGGCGGCACTGCCGGCCGGCGGCTTGGCCTTGGCTGGGCCTTTGCCCGTCGCCGCCTTCGGCTTTTCCTGCACGACTTCCTCCGCCGGCTTGTCCTCGCGCAATCCCTGGAACGAGGCGTGGCGTATTATACGGTCGGACGTCCAGCTGCGAAACTCCACTTCGCCGACAAGTTCCGGCTTCACCCAGACCAGTCCCTTGCCCTTCGGCACGGCTGCGGCGAAGGGCGATGATTTTGCCGTCAGCGCATCGAGCTTTGCCTTCAAGTCGGTGGCGCCCTTGCCGGAGAAGCCGGTGCCTACACGTCCGGCATAATGCAGTTTGCCACCCTCGTGGAAGCCGACGAGGATCGAGCGCAACCCCCGCCCGGTCTTGTCCGACGGTAGATAACCGCCGATGACGAATTCCTGCCGCGCCGTGCATTTCGACTTCACCCAGGTGGGGCCGCGCCCGCTGCGATACGGCGCATCGGCGCGCTTGGAGACGACGCCTTCCAGCCCCATGCGGCAGACATGCTCCAGCATGATCTTGCCGGGTTCGGCGAAATGGTCGCTGAAACGCACCGCCGGATTCTCGGATTGCTTGCCGAGCAGCTCCTGCAGGGCCTGCTTGCGCTCGACCAGAGGTGCCCGGCGCAAATCCTCGCCATCGAGGCGCATCATGTCGAAGACATAGTAGAGGAAGCGGTCCGTCCGCTTCGCTGAGAGATCGGCCTGCAGCAGCGCGAAGGAAGACACGCCGTTATCGGCCAGCACGACGACCTCGCCATCGATGATGGCGTCGCTGCATTTCAGCCCGGCGAGTTCCGCGACGATCTCCCCGCCGAACTTCTCCGTCCAGTCGAGACCGGTGCGGGTCAGCAGCCGCACCTCCGTGCCGGCGATTTGCGCCTGCATGCGATAACCGTCGAACTTCACCTCGTGCAGCCAGTCCTTGCCCGGCGGTGCTTCCCGCTCCAGCGTGGCGAACTGCGGCTCGATAAAATCGAGTTTCGTGCTCCCGGCCTTCGCCTTGCCGGCGGCCGGCTTGTTGGAATGCCAGACCTTTGGCTTCTGGCCCTTGGCGGTCTTGCCTTCGCCGACCTCTTCGATCGTCAGGCCCGACTTCACCGATTCCGGCGCTTCCGTCAGAATGTCCTCGCCGGGACGCGCGGCGGCATCGTCCGACTTGATCAGCAGCCAGTTGTCGCGCTTTTCACCCGCGCGCGGCTTCAGCCGCACCAGATGCCAAAGGCCGTGCAGTTTGTGCCCCTTGAGCTCGAAGCTGATATGGCCCTTCTTCATCGCCTTGGCCGGATCGATCTCGGGTGTCCAGGTGCCTTCGTCCCAGACGATCACCGAACCACCGCCATATTCGCCCTTGGGGATTGTGCCTTCGAACGGTGCATAGTCGATCGGATGATCCTCGACATGCACCGCCAGCCGCTTCTCATGCGGGTCGAGGCTCGGGCCGCGCGTCACCGCCCAGCTCCACAGCACGCCGTCATGCTCGAGGCGCAAATCGTAGTGCAGCCGCGTCGCGGCGTGCTTGTGGATGACGAAGATGCCGCCGGCCTTGGCTTTGGTGTCGCGAGAAACCTTGCCGGCCGGCTCGGCGGTCTTCCTGAAATCGCGCTTGGAATGATACTGTTCGAGGCTGGCCATCGCTTCGTGTCCTCAGGCCGATTTGCGCTTGGGCGCACCGGCTTTCGGCTTGGCGCGTTTAGCCTTCGCCGAAGCCTTCGTCGCGTCGCCATCCGACGACAGGCTCTTCTTCAGCGCGTCGAACAGATTGACGACATTGGAGGGTTTGGGCGCCGCTTTGGCGTTGGGCGCCTTTCTGCCCGCCTTCTTGGCGCGGACCAGCTCGAGCAGCGCGTTCTCGTATTCGTCCTCGAATTCCGCTGGATCGAACTTCGCTTTCTTCTTGTCGATGATCAGCTCGGCCAGCTCGGTCATCTCCGGATCGGTCTTCACCGCCTTGACGTCGCCGAACACCGTGTCGGGCTCGCGCACCGTTGTGTCGTAGCGCAGCGTCGTCAGCACCATGCCCATGTCGAGCGGTTCGATCACCACGGGGCGCTCGCGTTGATAGAGCACGATGCGCGCCAGTCCGGCCATCTTCTTGCCCGCCATGGCATCGCGGATGACGGCGAACGCCTCTTCCGACACCTTGTCGGCCGGCGTGACATAGTAGGGCGTGTCGAGATAGATCTGCTGGATCGAGGCTTTGTCGACGAACCCGTCGAGAGCCAGCGTATGCGATGCTTCGATCCGCACAGCCTCGATTTCGTCCTCCTCGATTTGAAGGAATTCGCCGTCGTCGACCTCATAGCCCTTGATCTCGTCGCCGTCACCGAGCGGCTTGCCGGTTTCGGAATCGACATAGATGCGCTTCACCGTGTTGCCGGTCTTGCGGTTCAGCACCCGAAACGAGACCTTCTCGGCGTGGCTGACGGCATTGGTCAGCTCGACGGCACAGGTGACCAGCGACAGCTTCAGATAGCCCTTCCAGGCTGGACGCGGCGCCATGACTTTTCCCTTCCACGACCCGATAAGGGTGAGAACGGACAGAGCCCGCTCCAGTTCCGCCATCGCGCGACGAATGGAGGTCCAGGTCGGTTTGCGGCGCCGAGGCGCCAAGCACGGAAATTTCACGGGCGCGGCAAAAGTTGAAACAGAACCGCGCGCGGGCGACATTCAAACGAAACATATGTGATGCAAAAGTCACATTGGCCGGAATGCCGACCAACTGCACGGAAAGACCCCGAATCAGCCGCATTCCAGCCACGAAGCAAGGCATTTTTGACCCGATATTAACATCACGTTCACCGACTATTCACGCCTCGACGCTATGATGACCGCAATTCGGAAGGGACATCCGAAAATCGGGACAGGGACCAGGTAAATGAACTTCATCGCGCACCTCATCGGCTATGCCGCCGCCATCCGCGAATTCGTTGCGCCGACATATCGGCCCGAGCGCTATTACATGCGCGGCCCCGGCCCGGCCTGCGCCCGTCGCGGCAACTCGCTGGGCGCGCACTGATCATGGCTTTCGAAAATCGCCACGACAGCCGGATTTGCAGGCCCGCCACCTCTACCCGCGCCACCACCTATCGCGCCGAGCGTCCCGCTGTCGTCGACGGGCGACATGCGACATCGCCACGGCTTTTGGTGCCATTGCTGGCTGGCTTAGTATCATAGGACAGCCGAGGCCGGCGTGACCGACCGTCCCACGTCGGATCGTCCCTCCGAAATATCCAGCGACGCACGCCATCCTCATCGTTTTCGATGGCGTCTGCGTTCTGTGCTCCGGTCGTGGGCATGGTGTTCAGTTTCCCATCCGCTCATCGGATTGATCGTGCGCTATCGCGGCTGGCTCGTGCCGTCCGACCCGCATGGTTCCAGCACGATGGAGGCGCCAGTCGCCCTGCCCAGTTCACGGCAGCCCTGAACCGTGCACAGCGTCCAGCCGTCGCCGGTGGCACCCGAGGCAGCGAGCACGACGCGCCGCTGCGGACCGACATCAGGCGTATAAATCCACCAGCCGTCTTTCAGCACCGCGCCTTCCGGAGGTTCCATGCCGGCGCCAGAACCTTCGATCCGCGCCTCGACCACCTGCAGGCCGGAAGGCGTCAGCTTCCAGTCCTCCTGCCAGCGCGTCCGTTCCACCGAATGGGTCCAGGACAGCGTGAAGGCGGCAACCGAGAGCGTCACCGTCTTGCCGGCGGCCAGGATGCACAGGCTCATGCGGAGATCGACGCCTGCCGCGCCCGCCAGCAATGCCAGCCGATCCAGGCAAGCGACAGCGCCCAGCCGGCCTCGTCGGTGAGCGGTACCGCGGCGACCAGCAGCACGCCGGCGGCGAAGGCCAGCAGGCGCTCCCACCACGCCATGCGCCTGACGAGGAAGCCGACGGCGGCGGCACCCCACAGCATTATGCCCATGCACGCCTTGGCGACGATGTAGGCGACCTCGACCGGATAGCCGAACTGGGCGGCGATCGGCCCGGCATCCTGCAGCATCAGCGCCGGCGTGTAGACCGCCATGAACGGCACGACGAAGCCGGCAATGGCAAGCTTGGTCGCCTGGATGCCGATCTTGAGGCCACTTTCCTTGGCCATCGGTGCCGCGGCAAACGCGGCCAGCGCCACCGGCGGCGTCAGGTCGGCCATGATGCCGAAATAGAAGACGAACATGTGGCTGACCAGCAGCGGCACGCCAAGCGACAAAAGCGCCGGCCCGGCCAGCGACGAGGTGATGATGTAGTTGGGAATGGTCGGGATGCCCATGCCGAGCACCAGGCAAGTGACCATGGTCAGCACCAGCGACAGGAAAAGATTGTCCTCGCCAATCGAGATGATCCAGCCGATGAAGGTCGAGGCGATGCCGGTCAGCGTCAGCGTGCCGATGACGATGCCGACGATGGCGCAGGCGATGCCGACCGGCAGTGCGTTCTTGGCGCCTTCGGCGAGCGAATCGACGCAGATCCGCAGCGTTTCGCGGCCGCCCCTAGAGGTGAAGCAGGCGACGACCAGCGCGGCGATGACGAGGCCGAGGAGGTTGACGCCGAATTTCATGAACGAAGCCGCCGCAAGCCCGAGGGCCAACCAGAACACGATGCGGAAGGCGAGCGGCCCGATCGCCGCGGCCAGCGGCGTGCCGAGGATGAGCACGATGGTCAGCGCCAGGCCCATCGTGCCGGCGAAGATCGGCGTATAGCCGGCGAACAAAAGATAGATGAGGGCTGCGAGCGGCAGCACCAGCGGCCAGTGTTGTTTCACCGCGTCCCACGGGTTGGGCAGGTCCGCCTTCGCCATGCCGTGCAGGCCGGCCTTGCCGGCTTCCAGATGCACCTGCCAGAAGCAGGCGCCGAAATAGAGCAACGCCGGGATGATCGCCGCCTTGACCACTTCGGCATAGGGCACGTTCAGCGTTTCGGCCATGATGAAGGCGACCGCGCCCATCACCGGTGGCATGATCTGGCCGCCCATCGAGGAGGTCGCCTCGACGGCGCCGGCGAAAGCCGAGCGGAAGCCGAAGCGCTTCATCAGCGGGATGGTGAACTGGCCGCTGGCCACCACGTTGGCGACGCCCGATCCGGAAATGGTGCCCATCAGCGCCGACGACAGCACGCAGACCTGCGCCGGGCCGCCGCGCCATGTGCCGACAAGACCTAGCGCGAAATCGTTGAACAATGCGATCATGCCGGCGCGTTCGAGAAAGGCGGCGAAGACGACGAAGATGAAGATGTAGGCGGCCGAAACATAGATCGGCGTGCCGTAGATGCCTTCGGTGCCATAGGCGAAGGTGTCGACGAGCTGGGCGAAATCATAGCCACGATGGGTCAGTGGCGGCGGCAGATGATTGCCGACGAAGCAGTAGGCGAGGAAGATGAAGGCGATGACCGCCAGCGGTAGCCCCATCAGCCGCCTCGCGGCCTCGAAGACCAGCACCACCAGCACGGCGCCGACGATAAGGTCCGGCGTGGTCAGGAAGCCGGAGCGGCGGATGAGGTCGATATAGAACACCCAATTGTACAGGCCGGTGCCAAAGCCGAGCGCGCCGAGCGTCCAGAACGCGGCCTTCGCCGGCACGCTGGTGGCGCGCAGATTGGCGATCAGGCCGAAGCCGAGCAGCAGCAGGAAGCCGACATGCATGGCCCGCACCACCTGGCTCGGAATGCTGCCATAGGCGGCGACGTAAATCTGGAACACGGAAAAGGCGACGGCGATGAGAAAGGCGGCCTTACCGGCGAGCCCTTCGCCGAAGCCCGGCGGCAGGCCTTCTACCTGCTCTTCGGCGGGCGCAAGCACGGTCGGGGTTTTCGGATGGACGTCAGTCATTGGCGGGTTCCTGGCGGTGCTTTCCCTCCCCCTCGAGGGCAGGGCCGAGCGAAGCGAGGCGGGCGGGGTCATTGCGGCAGTGCGCGGCCTGGACCGACCCCACCCGTCCACCCGCCTTCGGCGGCTGTCCACCCTCCCCTCAAGGGGAGGGAAAGGCGCTTACTTCAGCAGCCCCTTCTCCTTGTAATACCGCTCAGCCCCCGGATGCAGCGGCACCGGCATGCCGTCGAGCGCCTTGGCCGGGTCGATCGCCTTGGCGGCCGCATGCGCCGCGGCAAGCTGGTCGAGATGCTCGAACAGGAGCTTGGTCATCTGATAGGCGGTTTCATCGGAGACATCGGCGCGGGTGATGAGGAAATTGCCGACGGCGGCGGTGGCGACATCCTCGCTCTGGCCCTCATAGGTGCCCTTGGGAATGACCACCGAAAGATAGGGCGCACCGATCTTGGCGACGTCCTGCTCTGGCACGGCAACGACGTTGATCGGCACGGAGGTGGCGAGGTCGCGGATCGAGGCGACGCCGAGCCCGGCCGATTGCAGCGTGGCGTCGAGCTGGCGGTTCTTGATCAGCTCGACCGATTCGGCGAAGGGCAGATATTCGACGCGGCCGAGATCCTCGTATTTCAGCCCGGCGGCGGCGAAGATGGCGCGCGCGTTGAGCTCGGTGCCGGAGGCTGGCGCGCCGACCGACAGGCTCTTGCCCTTGAGATCGGCCAGCGTCTTGATGCCGGATTCCTTGCTGGCGACGATCTGGATGTAGTTGGGATAGATGGCGGCGATGCCGCGCAGTTTGTCGAGCTTGCCTGGATATCCGGCCTCGGTGTTGCCCTCGGCGGCCAGCTTGACGGAATCGCCGAGCGCAAAGGCGATCTCGCCCTTGCCCTGCTGCAGCAGATTGAGATTTTCGACCGAAGCCTTGGTCGCCTGCACCTGGGTGCGCGCGCCTTCGATGCCCTTGCCGTAGATTTCAGACAATGCGACGCCGAGCGGATAATAGACACCGGACGTGCCGCCGGTCAGCACGTTGATGAATTCCTGTGCCTTGGCTGAGACAGCGCCCAGGCCAAGCGAGAGCGCCACGGCGCCGGCCGCAACGAATTTCGTTCTGAAATGGAACATCGGATCTCCTCCCTGAAAATATCGACGACCGCACCGCCTCCCAGGTGCGAACCGGAGCGAGTTTAGACAGCGAGCCGCAAATGCCAACCCGCAATTGTGCTCGTTGGACGAACGGTTGAGGGATCGGGAAACAGATGGCGGCTTGCGCAAAAAGCCAGCGCAGCCGAAAGTTTTTTTGAGCTGCCTGTCGAAATCGCGCGCTGCCGCGCGACATACGTCCGGCTCGCAACGAAGCGGCCTTCGAAACAACGGGAGAAGACCATGCGATACATGATTTTGATCAATAACGACGAAGCCGCATTGGCGAACACGCCGATCGAGAAGGCCCAGCAGATGAGCGCGGCCTATGGCGCCTATACCGAAGCGTTGAAGAAATCCGGTGCGTGGCTGGCTGGCGAAAGGCTGCGCCCGACCCAGGCAACCACCTCGGTGCGGATCGCTGACGGCAAGACCAACGTGATTGACGGCCCCTATGCCGACACCAAGGAGCAGCTTGCCGGCTTCTACATGATCGAGGCGGCCGACATCGATACAGCCATCGAATGGGCGGCACGCTGTCCGGCGGCCAGCACCGGCACGGTCGAGTTGCGGCCGATCTGGGAAATGGCCGACTACATGCCCAAGAAATGACGAGGTGATGGACAGTCGCCCGGAGATCGCCTGGGCGGCGGCGGAAACCGCCGCCCGGCAAAGCTACGGCAAGCTGGTCGCCTGGCTCGCGGCGCGCACGCGTGACGTGGCCGCCGCCGAGGACGCGCTGGCTGACGCCTTTGCCGCGGCGCTCGAACGCTGGCCACGAACCGGCGTGCCCGAAAAGCCGGAAGCTTGGCTGCTGGCGGTGGCAAGGCGGCGCCGCGTCGATGCGGTGCGGCGGCGGCTGACCAGCGAGGCCGGCCGCGAGCATCTCAAGCTGATTGCCGAGGAGATGGAGGCGCGCATGACCGACGAAGACCTTCCCGACGAACGGCTGCGGCTGATGTTCGCCTGCGCCCATCCGGCAATCGAGCCCGGCATTCGTTCGCCGCTGATCCTGCAGACCGTGCTCGGGTTCGACGCGGCAACGATCGCCTCCGCCTTCCTGGTGTCACCGGCAACGATGGGCCAGCGCCTGGTGCGCGCCAAGAACCGCATCCGTGAAACCGGCATTCCGTTCCGCGTTCCAGACCGGACCGAACTCGGCGAAAGGCTGGATGCGGTGCTGGAAGCGATCTACGCCGCCTTTGCAGAAGGCTGGTCCGATCCCGCGGGCACCGAAACGCGGCGCCGCAATCTGGCCAGCGAAGGCATCTGGCTCGGCCGCCTGATGGCTTCGCTGATGCCGGAAGAGCCCGAGGCGCTGGGCCTGCTGTCGCTGATGCTGTTCGCCGAGGCGCGGCGCGCGGCACGGCGCGATGCGGCCGGAGATTATGTTCCGCTGGCCGAGCAGGATCATACGCTGTGGGATGGCGCTTTGGTCGACGAAGCGGAATCCCTGCTCCGCCGCGCCGCCACCATGGGCGTCATCGGCCGCTACCAGCTTGAGGCGGCGGTTCAGTCCGCACATGCGGCACGACGGCTGACCGGCCGCACCGACTGGGTGGCGGTACGCGAGCTCTACGACGCGCTGCTCTCGATCGCGGGATCACCGGTGGTGGCGATCAACCGCGCGGTGGCGATCGCCGAGGCCGAGGGTGCCGTGGCTGGACTGGCGGCCCTCTACGTGCTGGGCGACGACAAGCGGCTAGATGAGTATCAGCCCTATTGGGCAGCCCGCGCCGGTCTCCTGGCCAGGCTCGGCCAGGCACCGCAGGCATGCGAAGCCTATGACAGGGCGATCGGCCTCGAGCGCGACCCAGCGGTGCGCCGGTTCCTGCAGGGCAAAAGGGCGGTGCTGCGAAATTGAGCCTCGCCAAGGCGGCGCTTTGCCGTCCGTTCAGCCTGGCCACATCTCATGCGATGTGTTGAGCGTCTTCATCAGGGGATGCTCGCGCAGCTTCGACCACAGACGCTCGATATCAGGCCAGGTCGCCCGCGCCCTTTCGGCGTCGGGATGCCAGGCCACCAGCATGGCGAGGTAGATGTCCGCGAGCGACATTCGGTCGCCGACCAGCCAGTCACGGCCTTCGAGAGAGGCATCGAGGACGGCGAAGCCGCGGTCCATCTCGGCGACGGCTGCCTGCTTGACCGCGTTGGTGCCTTCGGCATCGGTCGTGTAACGATGCGCGTAGTAAAGCCGTAGGATCGCCGGATAGAGCACTGATGACATGAAGGCCATCCAGCGGAGGAAGTCGGCGCGGGCAGGCGCGTCGGCCGCCGGCGCCAGGCTGGCATTGGGATGACGCTCGGCAAGCAGGATGCAGATCGCCGCCGATTCGGTCATCGAGCTTCCGTCCGGCAACGTCAGCACCGGCACTTGGTTCAAGGGGCTGATGTCGAGGAAGGCCGGATCGGGCCGGTCCGTCTTCGGCACGTCGATCTGCTCGAACGGCGCGTTCGCCAGCGCCAGCGCCGCCTCGACGACGAAGCCGCCGCTGCCCGGACGAGTGTAGAGCTTGTGCATGAAATCCTCCCGGGCCGCGAAAGGCGGACCGGTGGGATATGAACCGGAAGCAGGGTGCTGCTCAAGCCGGTGGCTGGCGCCACGAGGGACTTTTTTCAGCGGGCCAGCCTAGTCGCGAAGAAGCGTAGGACTACGAGCCCAGCCCCTCGAACAGGATGGTCGACAGATAACGCTCGGCGAAGGACGGGATGACCACGACCAGGTTCTTGCCCTTGTTCTCCGGCCGCGAGCCGACGACGATGGCCGCCTGCAGGGCGGCGCCCGACGAGATGCCGACCGGTACGCCTTCGAGTCGGGCGACGAGGCGGGCATTTGCGACCGAATCCTCGTTCGACACCGTGACGATCTCGTCATAGATCGTCGTGTCGAGGATTTTGGGCGCAAAGCCGGCGCCGATGCCCTGGATCTTGTGGGGGCCGGGCTGGCCACCCGACAGAACCGGTGAGGAGTCCGGCTCGACCGCGACGACATGCACCGAGGGCTTGCGCTTCTTCAGCACCTGGCCGACGCCGGTGATGGTGCCGCCGGTACCGATGCCGGCGACGAAGATATCGACCTCGCCATGCGTGTCGTTCCAGATTTCCTCGGCCGTCGTCGTGCGATGGATTTCCGGATTGGCGGGGTTCTCGAACTGCTGCGGGATGATCGCGTTGGGGATCGTCGCGGCCAGTTCATCGGCCTTGGCGATGGCGCCCTTCATGCCTTTCGGGCCCTCGGTCAGCACCAGCTCGGCGCCAAGCAGCGCCAGCATTTTCCGGCGCTCGATCGACATCGTTTCCGGCATCGTCAGGATCAGTTTGTAGCCCTTGGCGGCGGCGGCGAAGGCAAGCGCTATGCCGGTGTTGCCCGACGTCGGTTCGATCAGCGTGGTTTTGCCGGGAGAAATCTTGCCGGCTGCCTCCAGCGCCTCGATCATCGCCACGCCGATGCGGTCCTTGACCGAGGAGATCGGATTGAAGAATTCGAGCTTGGCGATCAGATTGGCGACGATGCCCTTTTCCCGAGCGAACTTGTCGAGCCGCACCAGGGGCGTGTCGCCGATCGTATCGGTGATGGAATCGTAGACACGGCCGCGACCGGGTAAACGGGCAGAGGTGACGGGCTTGTTCATTGGTTTCGCTCCCAGAATTTCAGGCAAGTGGAGAATTTCAGGCAAATGGAATTCAAGCCGGCAAGATAGGGCCTTCGGCCGCGCAAGATAGACTGTCGGCTGAAAATATCCGAGTGGGACCTGTGTCGAAAACGTCGCGCCCCCGGAAAAGCATTTCGCGAAAAGGCCTGTTTACGAAATACTTTGGCCGAAAAGCCCTCTATTGCCGGGCGGCAATCGCCGCGGCGGCGCCGACCATGAAGCCGGCGGCGGTGCGGTTCAGCGCCTTGAGCGCGCGCGGCGACTTCAGGAACCAGCGCGCCTTGGCCGCCAGCGCCAGATACGGCACCAGCACCACCAGAAGCACGACGACCGTCAGCGCGACAAGAATGCCGTAATCGGTCAGTGTGATGGTCTTCAGGTCGACGATGGTCGGCGTGATCGCGAGGTAGAAGACCATCGTCTTCGGATTGCTGAGCGTGACGGTCAGGCCGGCAAGGAAGCTCGACAGCAGCCCGCCCTTGCCCTTCTTCGCCTCGACGGTCTCGGGCGTGATGCCGCTGTTCCAGAAGCGCCAGCCGAGGAAGGCGAGGTAAGCGACACCGAGCCATTTGATGGCGAGAAAAACCATGCCGAAGGTCTGCGCGACGAAGGCGAGACCGAGCACCACGGCGGTCAGATAGGTGAGGTCGCCAGCCATCAGGCCAAAGGACATCGCCAGGGATGAGCGGAAGCCGGAGCCGAGCGCACGCGCGACGAGCGCGGCGACGCCGGGGCCAGGAATGGCGGCGGCGATGCCGAGAGCGGCACTGTAGGCGAGGAATCCGGTGAGGGTCATGGTTGTGGCCTTGCGCGCGACGCTGCTATCGCAGCCTCCTATCGCACAAAGTCCGCCAGACGTGAATTCCCTGCCCCCGAATTCGATTGCACCACGCCGGCATGCGAATTTGCGCTCAGGAGCGGCCGCCGTCATGGGTGACGCGCCAGATGGTGCCGTTGCCGTCCTCGGTCACGATCAGCGCGCCGTCCTTCGCCACCGCCACGCCGACCGGCCGACCCCAGACCTCGCCGTTGGAGACGACGAAGCCGGTGATGAAATCCTCGTATTCGCCGGTCGGCTTGCCGTCGCTGAACAGCAATCTCACCACCTTGTAGCCGGTCCTGTTGCCACGGTTCCATGAGCCGTGCAGAGCGACAAAGGCGTCACCCTTGTATTCGGACGGAAAGCTCTTCCCTTCGTAGAAGGCGATGTTGAGCGGCGCCGAATGTGCTTGCATCAGCACGTCGGGAATGGTCGCCTTGCCGGCAAGATCGGGGCGCGCGCCCTTGTGGCGCGGATCCTCGTTGTTGCCGATATAGTACCAGGGCCAGCCATAGAAGGCGCCCTCCTTGACCACGGTCGCATATTCGGGCGGCACATTGTCGCCGAGCGCATCGCGTTCGTTGACGACGCACCACAGCGCGCCGGTCGCCGGCTGCACGGCCATGCCCGAACAGTTGCGCAGGCCAGTGGCGACGATGCGACCGTTCTTGCCGTTGGGATCGAAAGCCAGCACAGCCGCGCGGCCATCCTCGGGACCCCAGGCAGCGCCGAGCGGCTGCGACTTCGCCCAGGCGTCGAGGCCGCCTTCCGGTTCGTTGCCCATATCCTGCGCGGCGTTCGAACCAGACCCGACCGATAGATAAAGCGTCTTGCCGTCCGGCGAGAAAGCGATATCGCGGGTCCAGTGATGACTTGAAGGGATGTCGTCGACGATGGCCTCCGGATCGCCTGATGCCTTCAGGTCGCCATTGCGATAGGCAAAGCGCACCACGCTGTCGCTGTTGGCGACATAGACCCATTGCGGGTCGTTGCCCGGAGGATAGAAGCCAATGCCATAGGGCTGGTTGAGATTGCCGGCAAAGATGCCTTTCTCAATGGGCTTGGCACTGCCGTCGGCGAGGCGGTAGACGCGGATCTGGTTGCCTTCGCTGTCGGCGACGAACAGGTCTCCGTTCGGCGCGACGCGCACGACGCGCGGATTGTCGATGCCCGACGCGATCAGCTCGGCCGAAAAGCCCGGCGGCAGTTTCGGCTTGGCGCCTGCCGGTCTTTCGGCGAGGCCGGCGCTGTTGGAGGCGGAATTGGTGACGTCGGGCTTTGGCAGATCGTTCGGCTTGATCAGGCGGCGCACACCCGGCCTGTCGGCACGCCAGTCGCCGAAGGCGGCGGCACCTTTCAATACGGGCTCCGCCTGCTGGGCGAATGCAGCGGCGGTGAGAAACACCGCGGCGGAGATGGCCAGCCCGGCCAATCGGATCATTCAATCCTCCAAACCCGGTCACACAATGAACGGCCGCAAAGGGGCAAACGAGCGGTTTCGTCTGTTGTTCCGCGGCACACGATCAGTTGAAGTGAAAGCGGAGGTTTTTTGCCTCAGGTCCCAGCGGCGTAGAAATCGTCATCGAGACGTTTTTCCAGTTCGACGAGATCGGCCGGCAGCGGCAGGCCCATGGCGCGCATTTCCCGCAGTTTTTCACGCAACTGCTCCTGGATCTCGTGCTGGTCTTCCGGCTGGTTGACCATCTCCTCGAGCAGCAGGCTGATCCGGGCTTTGAATTCTTCGAGCGCCATTCTTTTTCTCCTCGGAGGCCTTAGGTTTGGATCTAAGGTGCTGAGATTCAGGTCAGGCCGGCATCCCCGGAATATCAATACACCTAGCGCAGCATGCGGGATATCAGCTGCGCCGTATAGTCGACCATCGGCACGATGCGGGCATAGTTGAGCCGGGTCGGGCCGATGACGCCGAGCGCGCCGACGACGCGGGCGTCTTTGTCGCGATAGGGCGCGACCACCAGCGATGAGCCGGACAGCGAGAACAGCTTGTTTTCCGAGCCGATGAAGATGCGCACGCCCGATCCTTCCTCGGCGAGGTCGAGCAACTGGATCAACCCGTCCTGCGTCTCCATGTCCTCGAACAAGTGCCGCAACAGTTCGATATCGGCCTGGGCGGTGACGTTTTCGAGCAGATTGGCGCGGCCGCGCACGATCAGCCGTGCCGGCAGGCCGCTGTCGGCGCCGGCCCACACCGCCAGCCCCTTTTCGACCAGGTCTTGCGACAGCGTGTCGAGGGCGGCCCTGGTCTCTTCCTTGATGCGGGCGATCTCGATCCGCGCCTCGGCCAGCGTGCGGCCGCGGATATGGGCGTTGAGGAAGTTCGAGGCCTCGTGCAGCTGCGAGACGGTGACGCCGGCGGGCAGCTCGACGACGCGGTTTTCGACATCGCCATTCTGCGACACCAGCACCGCCAGCGCCTTGGTCGGCTCGAGCTGGATGAATTCGATGTGCTTCAGCGCCACTTCGTTCTTGGCGGCAAGCACCAAGCCGGCGCCGCGCGACATGCCCGACAGCATCTGGCTGGCCTCGGTCAGCATGTGTTCCAGCGTCGCGCCCGAGCCGGATGCCCGCACCTGCGCCTCGATGGCGCGGCGCTCCTCGTCGGAGAGATCGCCAAGCTCCATGAAGGCGTCGACGAAGAAACGCAGGCCGGCCTGCGTCGGCAACCGGCCGGCCGAGATGTGCGGCGCGTAGATCAGACCGAGATGCTCGAGGTCGCTCATCACGTTACGGATGGTGGCCGGCGACAGCGAGGACGGCAGGATGCGCGACAGGCTGCGTGATCCCACGGGTTCGCCGTCCTTGAGATAGGAATCGACGATGCGCCGGAAGATGTCGCGCGAGCGCATATCCAAAGATTGAAGCGCGGGCGACTGCGAACTCGGATCGACTGGCTTGGTCATTGCGGCCAAAAACCTCCGGCCCAAGGATATAGACTTCGCTACGGCCCGCGCAACCCGGTGTGCGCGCGTCAGATCACCCGGTGTCTGTGTCGGATCGTCGGGCCATTTTCCTTTGCGCCGTGCGTCCCATGCGGTTACAAGCCGGCCAAGATTCCGAAAATGATACAAGAAAGCAGCCTGAATGCGCCCTTCCAAACGCCAATTCGACGAAATGCGCGCCATCTCCTTCGAGCGCGGCGTCTCCAAGCATGCCGAAGGCTCGTGCCTGGTGAAGTTCGGCGACACGCATGTCCTGTGCACGGCCAGCCTCGAAGAGAAGGTGCCGGGCTGGATGCGCAATTCCGGCAAGGGCTGGGTGACGGCGGAATACGGCATGCTGCCGCGCTCGACCGGCGAGCGCATGCGCCGCGAGGCTTCCGCCGGCAAGCAGGGCGGCCGCACGCTGGAGATCCAGCGGCTCATCGGCCGCTCCTTGCGTGCCGTGGTCGATCTGCAGGCGCTGGGCGAGCAGCAGATCACCGTCGACTGCGACGTCATCCAGGCCGATGGCGGCACCCGCACCGCCTCGATCACCGGCGGCTGGGTGGCGCTGTATGACTGCCTGCGTTGGATGGAAGCCCGCCAGATGGCCAGCGTCGCCAAGGTGCTGAAGGACCATGTCGCGGCGATCTCCTGCGGCATCCATGACGGCCAGCCGGTCATCGACCTCGACTATATCGAGGACTCGTCGGCCGGCACCGACGCCAATTTCGTCATGACCGGCAAGGGTGGCATCGTCGAGATCCAGGGCACCGCCGAGGGCGAGCCTTTCTCCGAAGGGCAGTTCGCCGAATTGATGGGCCTGGCCAAGAAGGGCATCCAGCGCCTGGTCAGCCTGCAGCAGATGGCAGTGGCTTGAGGTTTCGAATGCCGAGCCAAGGCACCCCCCTCTGGCCTGCCGGCCATCTCCCCCGCAAGGGGGGAGATGGGCTGTGGTTGCGGGTTTCGCCAATCACCAACTTTGCAAGTCATGAGCCAGCGCTGATGCTTCCAATCTCCCCCCTTGCGCAGGGCTGTCCGGGGAAAGTTTTGAGTGAATCGAAATGCCGCATGTGCATGCCCCGTAAAACGGGGTTTGTCCGTCTTCTCTC
>NZ_JAMYLL010000041.1:0-51988 GCF_040318045.1 Mesorhizobium sp. M1338
GCTTCCCACAGGCATCGATCCGATCCTCCATCCTGTCCGTCTCCCCCGGCGCGGAGGGCCTGCCGGATGCGCTGCACACGGCAAGAATTTCGGCCACGCGTCGCAGCGATGGTGGCTATACGCTCGCCATAAGCGGACGTGGCCGTCTGGACGTCACGCCCCAGCAACTGCGTTTCTCCTCGCAGTTCCTGCCCATGTTGCTGAAGCGCTGGCGAAGCCTCGGGCCCGGCGGGTTGCAAGGCATGCGTTCGGGCCACGAAGCGCTGCGGCGCTGGCGGCTCGACCGGCCAACGCCGATGGAGCGGATGCGCATCCTCGATCCGGTTCCGGATCAGGCGACCATTCGCCTGACGCATGCCCGCGCGCTCGAGCTGCTGCCGGCACTGCGCCAGACCAAGATCAGTGCGGCGTGGGCCGGCTACATCGACAGCACGCCGGACGGCGTGCCCGCCATCGGTGAGATCCATAGCGTTCCGGGTTTCTTCCTGGCTGCCGGGTTTTCGGGGCACGGCTTCGGCATCGGGCCAGGCGCCGGGCACCTCGTCGCCGATCTGGTGACCGGTTCGGAGCCGATCGTCGATGCGACATCCTACGATCCCCGGCGCTTCGACGCTTCGTCCTGGGGCAAGGTCGCCGATTTCTAGCAGCTGATCCTCATCCATGCGCGGCCTCCGCAATTGCATCAGCCGTTGCGCAGAAAGGCGCCGATAGGCGCTGGCCGGACGGGCGCCTGGCCGCGAAACCGGCCGACAGCGTCAGGCGCGCAGCCGGCCTGCGCCGCGACGAGTTCGACAGCGGCCAAGTGACAATAGCGTCCCTGGCATCGCCCCATACCGGCGCGAGACAGCGATTTCACCTTGTTGGCCTCGCCGCCGCCGAAACCCGCGCGCTCGCGTATGGCTGAGGCATTCACGTTTTCGCAGCGGCAGACGACCGCGTCGTCAGAGAGTGCCCGCACCATGGCGGCCGGCCAGGGAAAGCTGCAAGCCAGACCGCCGGCAAAGCGCTCGAGCCGCGCGAGCTTGCGCAGATCGGTGCTGGCGGCGGGCGCTGGATGTCCGAGATCGGCAAGGCATGCGGCAGCTGCAAGACGCCCAGCGATCTCCGCGCCGTCCGCTCCCAGAAGACGAACCCCATCACCCGCCAGATAGACGCCGTTGCCGGCGCGACCCATCCGGTCGGTCTTTGGCAGCCATTGCCGCCACTGCTCGTCATAGGTGAAGTCGCATCCCACGAGATCGGCCAGATGGGTCTCCGCCCGCAGGTGCCAGCCCATGCCGATCATGTCGCATGAAGTGAGGCGTTGCCTTCCGCCGGCGTCGCGCCAGCGCATCGCTGTGACACCCGTCCCGTCTGCCTCGATCCGCTCGAGCGTAACGCCCGCATGATAGCGGCCGCCGAGCCTCGCCCGCAGAGCCAGGCCGCGCAGCGCGACAACCGGCCGGGCGGCCAGTCCCCAAAACCCCCGCATCTGCTGTCGCCAGGAGGAGGTATCCAGAACCGCCGCCACGTCCGCCCCAGCCTTTTCAAGTTGGGCGCCGACCAGCGTCAGCAGTGGCCCCGATCCAATCAACACGATCCGCCGCCCCAGCGCCACGCCTTGCGCCTTGAGCGCGATCTGCGCCGCGCCAAGGCTGTAGACGCCGGCGCTCTGCCAGCCGGGGACCGGCGCGACACGGTCGGACGCGCCGGTGGCAAGGATCAGGCGGTCATAGAAGATCACCTGAACGCCGCTCTCCCCCAGCACGTGCAGCCGGCCTCCATGCGCGGCGATGAGCGAGCTGCCCGCGCAATGGGTGAGCCGCCCGTCTTCGGCCAACCGGTCGAAGAGCACATGCAGCGCGCGCGCCTTCGCAGCCTCGGACCCGTAGAGCTGCTCGGGCGTGCGGGTGAACCCGTCAGGCGGACGGCGATAGATTTGCCCGCCAGCGCGCTGGCCTTCGTCGATCACCAGCGGGTTGAACCCGGCTTCGACCACGACTGCGGCGGCCCTTATCCCGGCAGGACCGGCGCCCACGATCACGATCCGTGGCGATGACTCGTTCACAGCCAGCTCTCCGGCTCCGTTGTGCGCAACCGCATGCCTTCGGTGACAAGTGTCGAGCACGCCCGGATGCGTGGCCCCTCGTCCTGCCATACCCAGCAATCCTGGCAGGCCCCCATCAGGCAGAACCCGGCCCGCGGCTCGGGTCCGAACTCGGACTTTCGCAAGGCGTGCCCTGATGCCAGCATCGCGGTCAGCACGGTGTCGCCCGCCAGTGCACTACGTATCTGGCCGTCGAGGAAGAAATGCAGCTGCCCCCGGTCGCGCTCGGCCAGCCGGACGATGCGGCCGGCGGTGATCATTCCGCGGCCTCTTGCACGGGGCGAGGACGGGGCAGTTCGGGGAACCGTTCACAGACCGCATCGAACGCCGCCTGGACGCCTTCCGACCCCGAGCGCCCCTTCATGCGACGGAATATCTCGGTCTTGGCGAAGAACCGCCAATGGATCGGCAAGTCCCTCAATATGGCGGTGAGCCTGTCGTAAGCAACTGGCGTCCACTGCGCTTCGTAGCTTTCCCGCTCCGGACCGAAATGAAAATGGCCGGCGGACGGCTTATGCCCCGCGCGCAGCCTCGCGGTCGCCTGTTCGTCGACCTCGCCATCGCGAATGACGACGCCGTAATCGCGCTCGGCAACAATCGGTGACACATAGCCGCGCCGCACATCCTGCGCGACCCGCCATGGTTCGCGTTGATGCGGATCGCCGCGCCCGCCACCTCCGGCTGAGCGGATATCGAGCACGTCGCCAGGCTGCAGCACCGCCGTGTCGATGTTGCCCAGCCGCCGCTCGTGCGCGGTCCCCGGATTCACGACCATGTCCGACAAGCCCGCCGCCTTGCCGCCCAGCACGCCCCAGGGACGAAAGAAGCTGCGGTCGCGGTTGCGCGCCGTGATCCTGGAATCGGGGGCAAAGACGCGGAAGGCCATCTCGGTCGCCAGCCCACCGCGCCAGCGACCCGCCCCGCCGCTGTCCCTGGCGAGTCCGTATTTCACGAATTCGACCGGGGTCTCGGTCTCGGTGATCTCGATCGGCGTGTTCTTGAGATAGGCTGCATCCGCGCCAGATCCGTTGGTTCCGTCGCGATGCGGCATCGCGCCGCCGCCGCCGACCACGGGATTCACCGCCGTGATGACGGTCCGGTAGGTCCGCTCGTCCGTGGTCATGACGTTGACGATGCAGTTGTTGCCAGCCGGAGCCGCGGGCAGGCGCTCCGGCATCGCTTGCGAGAAAGCACCGAAGATGACCGACCGCAACCGCGCGCAGGTGAGCGAGCGCATGCCTACCGCGGCGGGGTGGATCGGGTTCAGCACCGACCCCGTGGGCGCGATGCAGGTGAACGGCCGGGTTAGGCCCGTGTTGAGCAGTATCTTCGGGTTGAGCGTATAGAGCACGTAGTAGACACCCACCAATAGCATGGTGTGTCGCGGGTCGCCGCCCGAAGGCACGTTGAGCGAGGAGCCGAGTTGCGGATCGGAGCCGGTGAAGTCGAGCACCGCCTCCTCGCCCTTGATCGTCAGCGTCAGCTTCAGTCGGCACGGATTGGCCTCGACGGAATCCTCGTCGGCATAGTCGCAGAATTCCCATGTGCCGTCGGGCATGGAACGCAGCACGTCGCGCGCCTGCGCCTCCGCCCGGTCGAGAAGGGCGGCAACGCCTTCGATGAAGCCGGCCTTGCCGAACTTCCGCACCATTGCCTGGATCTTGCGCTCGCCGGTGTTGAGCGCGCCGACCAGCGCCTTGATGTCGCCGATGTTGAGGTCGGGCTTTCGCACATTCGTGCTCATGATCCGCAGGATGGTCTCGTCGAAGACCCCTTCCCCCATCAGCTTCATGGGCGGAAAGCGGATGCCTTCCTGATGGATTTCGGTCAGCGCCCGGCTGAGCGAAGCCGGCACCGCCCCGCCCATGTCGGTGTTGTGGATATGTCCGCCGGTCCAGGCGACGATCTCGCCCTCGATAAAGACCGGTTTCCACAGATGCGTATCGGGTGCGTGTGTGGCGACGTGGCCGGAATAGGGATCGTTGGTGAACGCGACGTCGCCCGGCCGGTAGTCGTCGACCATAGCGATCGCGCGGTGATACGAAAGCCCCGGATACCAGGTGGCGCCGAGTTCCATCGGTACGGCGAAGGTCGCGCCTGAACGGTCCATCAGCATCACGGTAAAGTCCTGCGTCTCCTTGACGAAGGCGGAGTGCGCGGTGCGGTGCAGCGTGTGGGCCATGTTCTCGGCTGCCGCGCGGGCATGGTTCGCCAGAACCTGAAGGTTTGTCCGGTCAAACAAGGCATCACTCCGGGAAGGTCAGCAGAAGGTTCAGATGGCGGTCGACGCTTGCCTGCGCTCCCGCGGGAATGGCGAAGGTGGTGTCTTCCTGAACGACCACGGCAGGTCCTTGGAACGTGCTACCTGGCATGAGGGCTTGCCGGTCGTGGAGGTCGACGGTCTCGACGCTCGCGCCCGTGTAGACCGGGAGCCGCCGCGCCGGAATGGCCGGAGCATCGATCTCGTCGATCTCCGGGAAGGAGAGTTTCGGACCTGCGCCTATGGCAGATAGCCGGACATTCACAAGTTCGATCTCGCCCTCCGGGTCGTGGAAATCGTAGAGCCGCTCATGGGTGAGGTGGAAGGCCTGCTCGATGGCGGCCACATTGCCGTCCGCCAGCCATTCCGGCAGAAGGGCGACCTCGATTTCATAACTCTGCCCGACATAGCGCATGTCGCAGGTGAGACTGAGTTCCGCCGCCGCATCGTGCCCCTGCGCCACAAGCCAGTCGCGCCCCTCATGCGCGAGCGCCCCGAAAGCCTCGCGAATTCCGGCAAGCGACACGCCCGACAGCGGGCTGAAGATGGTGCGGATGAAGTCGCCGCGCAGGTCAGCCACCAGCCCGCCCAGCGCCGACACCACGCCGGGGCGGCGCGGCGCCATGACACGCTTCATCCCGAGTTCGCGGGCAAGGAAGGCGCCCAGCATCGGCCCGCCGCCGCCGAAGGGCATCAGCGTGAAATCGCGCAAGTCCACGCCGGCGCGCGAGGCAAGTTTCTCGACCTCCACGAACATTTCCGATACCGCGATGTCGAGAATCGCTTGCGCCGTCTGCTCAATGGGACGGCCGAGCCGGGTGGCAAGCTCGCCGACCGCGCGATGCGCCAGGCCGGTATCGATGCTGAGCTGACCATAGGCCATCTCGCTGTGGCCGAGCCATCCGCACACCACCATGGCGTCGGTCACCGTCGCCCGCTCGCCGCCACGGCCGTAGCACGCCGGTCCTGGCGTCGAACCGGCCGACTCGGGCCCCACCCGCAGCACACCTTGCGCATCGACGCTGGCGATCGAACCGCCGCCGACGCCGATCGAGCTCACCGAAACGGAGGGGATATGGAGCGGAAATTCGCCGATCAACTCGCCGGTGCCGAACTGCGGCTCGCCGTCGATGATGAGCGCGAAGTCGGCCGAGGTCCCGCCAATGTCGAGGGTAAGGACCCTGTCTTCGCCTGCCTGACGGGCCAGCCACGAGGCGCCGATGACCCCGGAGGCCGTTCCCGAAAGCAGCATGTTCACGCAAGCACGCTTGCCTTCGGCGGCGTTCATCAGCCCACCGTTCGACTTCGTCAGCATGGGGCGGGCCGGCACGCCGCGGCTCTTCAGCCGCTCTTCCAGCGCCGTCAGATAGCCAGAGACTCGCGGATGAACATAACCGTTGAGGATGGCGGTCGAGCTGCGCTCGTACTCGCGAATGACCGGCCAGACCTCGGCCGAGGAGAAGACGAACAGGTCGGGCGCGAGACGCGCGATCGCCGCCTTCACGGATGCTTCCTGCGCGGCATTGCGCCAGGAATGGAGGAAGGACACGATGATCCCTTGCGCCCCGTTCGCCTTCGCCGCCGTCACCGCCCTTTCCACTGCCGCCATGTCCGGCGCCCGGGATTCGCTTCCATCGGCACGCATGCGGACCGGAATGCCGAAAACCATGTCGCGCGAGATCAGCGGGTCCGGCCGCGAGCAGAACAGGGAATACATGTCCGGCATGCGAAGCCGCGCCAGTTCGATGACGTCCTCGAAGCCGGCATTGGTGAACAGCGCGAGCGGTGCGCCCTTGCGCTGGATGATGGTGTTGATGCCTACGGTCGTACCGTGCACGAAGCGCGTCATACGGGCAGGATCAAAGCCTTCGCGTTCAGCAAGAACCCTGAGGCCCGTCATCAGTTCCGCACCCGGATCTTCCGGCGTCGTCAGCACTTTCAGCGAGGCGACGCGACCGGAACGGACTTCCAGCGCGCAGAAATCGATGAATGTCCCGCCGATATCGACGCCGACCTTCCAGTCGGCTTCGTTTTGCGCCTCATCCACCGTGCAAGCGATGGCACCGTCCATGCCGCGTCCCTTCCTGTTGCCTGCGGGAAGCTGGCACGGCCGGGTGGGAGAGGTCCAAGACGTATGATGGGCAAGGATATAAGTCTTGCTTATGCCCTCGCTTTGTCACCGCCCAGCACGGCGGAACAGGCTGCGCGGATCTGGTCGCGCATCATCTCATCGGCCCGCGAAAGGGCCCGCGTGCGCGAGGTCAGCAGCGCGATCGGAAATTCCGGCCCCGCCGCGAGCGGCCTAACGGCAAGCCCGGCAAACTGATGCCAGGGCAGCAACGCGTCGACGAGTGCGATGCCCAGGCCGGCCTGGACGAAGCCGACGGCCGAGATGGAGACATCGATCTCGAGCGATGGACAAAACGAGACGCCTTGTGCGCGTGCGGTATGAGCCAGTTCGTCGGCGGGGCGGGTGTTTCCGCGATAGGATATCAAGTCTTCGCCGACGAGATCGGCGAGCGTCAGCTCGGTCTTCCCGGCCAACGCATGGCCGGTGGGCAGCAGGCAGGCAAAGCCGACGCTGCCGGTCACCTCCGCCTCGATATCGGGGGGCAGCCGGTCGTCCATCGCCACGCCGAGGCTGACATCGCCAGCGCGCAGCATGTCGATGATCGCGGCGATCGGCGCCATATGGGACCGCAGCAAAATATCGGGATGCTGCGCCCGGAAGCTGGTGAAGGCGCGCGGCAAGATGGCCATGGCCGGTGGCGGCGAGGCCGCGACCCGCACCAGCCCCGTTCGGCCCAGACGCAGGTCTGTGGTCTTGCGGCGCAAGCCCTCCAGTCCCGCTGACAACCTCTCCGCATCGGCGAAGATTTCTAGCGCCTCCGGGGTCGGCCGCAGCCGGCCCTTGACGCGCTCGAACAGCGTGAAGCCGAGTTCGTCCTCGGTGTGGATCACGATCTGGCTCAAAGCCGGCTGGGAAATGTTCAGCATCCGCGCCGCGGCGGTCACGGTGCCCGCGCGCATGACGGCGATGAACACTTCGAGCTGACGGGCCCGCATTCCCACTCCATAGGTAAAGCTTATGGTTTCTGTCCAAACCCATCTTTGACGCAATGCCACCGCCCGGACAAGATCGGCAAGAAATTCGGTTGCTTTTAGCAAGGGGCCGCTATGGATGTGATCGTGCTGGGCGGCGGACTGATGGGGACGGCTTCGGCCTATTTCCTTGCTAGGCGCGGCGCGCGCGTGACGCTGATCGAACGCAACCGGGTCGGCACCGGAGCAACAGTCGCCTCCTTCGGCAACATCCGGCGCACGGGGCGCCATCTGTCCCAGCTTCCGCTGGCCCACCGCTCGCTCAGGCTGTGGGGCGAGGCCGAAAAAATGCTTGGCCGCGACGTGGAATTCCGTGCCAACGGCCATATCCGGCTGATCTTCGATAAAGATAGCCTCGCCGACATGCGGGCCTACGCCAAGGCGGCGCTGCCCTGGGGGCTCAAGCTGGAGGAACTCGGGCCGCGTGAGATTCATACACGCTTTCCCGGGCTCGGTCCCGAGGCGATCGCGGCGTCGTTCTCGCCGCAAGATGGCAGCGGCAATCCACGGCTGATCGCACCCGCCTTTGCCGAAGCTGCCCGCAAGCTCGGCGCGGAAATCATCGAGAAAGCCGAGGTCGACAAGATCATCTACACGGGCTCCGGTTTCCTTGTCGCCAGTTCAAAAGGTACGTTCGCCGCCGAGTGTCTGCTCAACACCGCCGGCGCTTGGGGGGCCCGCATCGCCGCGCAGTTCGGCGAAGAGGTTCCGCTCGACGCCCGCGGCCCGCAGATGGGCGTGACCGAGCCGCTGCCGCATCGGATCCTGCCGGTGGTCGGCATCTGGACCCGCGACAAGGACCATGGCGCCTATCTGCGTCAGGTCGAGCGGGGCAATATCGTGTTCGGTGGCGCGGCCGAAAGGGTGCCGGTGGACCTCGATCCAGGCCATGCGACGGCCGATCCCATGCGCCTTCCTTTACAACTGCGCGCGGTCGCGCGGCTGCTGCCGGCAATCGCGCAGGTCGCGGTCATCCGCACCTGGTCTGGCTGCGAGGGCTATATCAGGGACATGTTGCCGATCATGGGACGCTCGGCGACGACGCCAGGCCTGTTCCATGCCTTCGGCTTCAGCGGACACGGCTTCCAACTCGGCCTGGGTGTGGGCGACGCCATGGCCGAGCTCATCACGACCGACCGTTGCGAAACGCCACTTGACGATTTCAGGGTCGATCGCTTCGGCCGCGCCGCCTGAAGAAGCAACTGTCGATATCCATGGCAGTCATTCCTGCGGCCCCGTCCACTCACCAAAAGCGGACATCGCCAATGGACAGGCGACAGGCAGTTGTGCGTCCGACATTTTGGCTCGAACGACGGGAGTCGATCCTATGCGGACCATCCGACCAATGGCTCGGAGCTATCTTCCTTGGCTTAACCGCTCTATGTTGAGACAGCACGCCTGGTCGGCAGTGGTGCTAGGTGCAAGAACGCGATGGCGACCTGATGGGGCGGCCGCTCAGCATCCCGGCACCACTGCCGAAAGCGGACGTCGTTGACAGCGAGATTCATCGCGGCAGAGCACAGCCTTCGGAGGCGGTTAGTTTGGTTTGGTTTGGTTTTATGGGTGAGTGATCGCTCTACATGACACGGAAGCCGCAACCTGCCACCAAGCTCTCGCCAGGGCCAAGCACTGACAATCCATTCCATTTTTCGATCGAGCCGCGGTTGTGAGCATCGACGACATGACTTACCGGCTCAAAACAGAAGAAATTGCTCGCCCGCGATGGCGAATAAACCTGGTAGAAGTTCAGGGGCGACGACGCTTCGATCCTGAGGCCACGATTTTGCTCTGGCCAACATATGGAAGCGACGCCGTCCCAGCCGGCAAAGGCATTGTTTATCCATCCGCCTGGCAAGACGGTCGGCGTGCCGAAATTCCAATCGGGACGGGTTTTGACATCCACGAACCCGTCGGGAAGATGGTCGGGCCGTTCGAGGCAGACCTGTGACGCCGGGGCATGAAGCGTTGTCCGTGCGGTTCTTGGCAACCACGGATGGATGCCAAGCCCGAACGGCAGCCTGACCGGCGCGCGGTTGACGATTTGAAGCAACAGTTCAAGCGTCTGTCCGGTCAGCGCGTAGCTCACCTCGGCGCGGTACCGGTACGGGCCGGGTCCGTCGCTGATCAGCGATAGCCTGGCTTGGTCCGGCGTCAGGCTGTCGACATCCCAGTCGCTTGAAAAGCCATTGCCGTGAATGGGAAACGGCTCGCCGGCAAGGTTGGGAAGCAGTTCGTGGAATTTGGCGTCGAAGGTGAAGCCGCCGCTCGAGATGCGATTTGACCATGGCAGGAGCAAATTGCAGGCGAGATCGAAGGGGTTCGAACTCCCGTGCTCCGGCCACGGCCTGAACAGCGGCACGCGGCCATGGTCGAACCGCGCCAGACCGGCGCCAAGCGACGGAACGATTTCGGCGGACAGGTCGCCGCTTCGAATTTCAACAGTCTGGATCATCAAGCTCTGCTGGGATCGGCCTTGGCAGCGGCGGCAGGCTGTTGATGGCGGCCCTTGCGGGCGACAGCGAGAAGGTCGTTCGAAGCGATGCCGATCAGCGCCTTCATCTGGTCGTGGGCCTCGTCGACCCTGCGCATGCGGATTGCCTCCAGCACGTCGCCATGCGCGCTGAGCGTCTGCTGATAGTTGGCGGTGGCCGATGTGGTCAATCGGAAGGAGAAGCTGAGTGCTGCCGCAAGCATGTTGCCGAGATTGGCGAAAACCGGGTTGCGGCTGGCGCGAAGGATGGCCGTATGAAACCGGACATCAGCGTCAAGACAGGCGGCAAGGTCATCCTCCGGCGCAACGCGCATGGCCTCATAGGCGGCTTCGATGACCGCGAGATCCCCGGAGGTCGCCATCTTCGCGGCAAGCTGGGCGGCAGCCGGCTCGATGACCAGCCGCGCCTCAATCAATCCGCGGACGAAATCGAGATCAGGCTCGATATCGCGCATCCATTCGAGAACCTGCGCATCCAGCCTGTTCCATTCGCTCGACACGCGCACGCGCGTCCCCGCCCGCTTGCGCGCCTCGATCAGCCCTTTGGCCGAAAGCGTGAGAAGCGCATCGCGAAGCGCGGTGCGGCTGGCGCCGTAGATGACACACAGTTCAGCCTCCGTCGGCAGCAGCGCGTGCTGTGCATAGGTGCCGGCGAGAATCCGCTGTCCGAGATCGCGCGCGATACGATCCTTCAGGGATGACGTGGCGCCATCCCCGACAGACGGGTCCTGCTTGCCTTGACCAATCGAAGCCGTCACCGCGTCCATAGTCATGTCCTGTTCAAGTGGTACTCGGCAATCACCACAGCAAGGATTAGCAGCGAGCCTTTTGCAAGCAATTGATAAAAGGTTGGTACCGACGTCAGTATCATTCCGTTGTTGAGCACGCCAATGATGGCGACGCCGAGCAGCGCGCCGACAATCGTTCCCTTGCCGCCCTGCAAGGCGCAGCCACCCAGCACCGCCGCTGTAATGGCCTCGAGTTCCAGGCCCTGCGATCCGGATACAGGCTGCCCTGAGCCGGTGCGGGCAGCCAGCAGGATCCCGGCCAGTCCGGCGGCAACGCCACTCATGATGTAGATGCCGACGCGGTAGCGGTTGATGTTGATGCCGGAGAAGCGGGCGACAACCGGATTGCCGCCGAGCGCATAGATGTTGCGGCCGACGATCGAGCGCGCCAGAAAGAGATGGAACACGATCGCGGTCAGAACAAGAATCCAGATCAGCAGCGGCAGGCCGAGGATCCGCCCAATGCCTATGAACCGGAACGTGTCGCTGAAGATGGCGATCGACTGACCATCGGACATGATGAAGGCGATGCCGCGAAAAATCGCCATGGTGCCGAGCGTGGCAATGACCGCATTGACCCGTCCGTAGGTGATGATGATGCCGTTGACGAGACCAGCAAGACCGCCAAGGACCAGGCCGGCAACGATGCCCGCCGACGGCGACCCGGTCGCCTGTATGGCCATTGCAGTCGATACGGTGGTCAGTCCGACAGTGGCGCCAACGGCGATATCGAGGCCGCCGGCGACAATGACAACGGTCTGGCTCATAGCCAGCACGCCGAGGATGGTGATGCCGAGACCGATGTTGAGCAGGTTTCGGCTGGAGAAAAACACATCGCCGCGCAGCGAACCGAAGATGACGACGAGAATGGCGAGCGCGACCAGCAGGCTGATATTGTGGACGCCAAGGCGCTCCACAAGGCGCGAGGAAGCGCCGCTGGCGTCGGTCTGCGCTTTCGAGGCGCGAAGCTCGAGGCTATTCATTGGATGTGGTCTCCGAGCGCTGGTGCGGATTGCGGCATGGCGTGTTTGAGGATCGTCGCCTCGTCGATGTCGGGCCGGGACAATTCGGCGGTGATCCGGCCTCCTGCCATGACCAGAACCCTGTCGGCGAGGCCGATCAGTTCCGGCATTTCCGAAGAGATCAGCATGATGCCGATCCCGCTTGCCGCGAGTTCATCGATCAGCCGATAGATTTCCGCCTTGGCGCCGATGTCGATGCCGCGGGTCGGTTCGTCGAGGATGAGCAGCATCGGCTGCCGGGCAAGCCAGCGCGCCAGAACGACTTTCTGCTGGTTGCCGCCCGACAGCTTTGAAACCTGTTCGTCGAGATTGGGAGCCTTGATCGACATTTTGGCTGCCAGCGGCGAGACAATCTCCAGCGCCTTGCGCCGGTTGAAGAAGCCGAAGCTCGACGTCTTGTCGGGCACGCAAAGTGCTGCGTTGTCGAGAATGCTTCGAAACAAAAGCAGCGCCTCGTGCTTGCGGTCCTCGGGGGCAAAACCGATGCCGGCGACGATCGCCGCATGCGGACTGTTGGGGAGAACGGACACACCGTTCATGGCTATGGTGCCGGCCAGACGCCGGTCGTAGCCGACAATCGCCTTTGCCAGTTCGGAGCGACCCGCGCCCATGAGGCCGGCAATGCCGAGCACTTCGCCGCGACGAACCCTGAGACTGACATCGCTGACGCGGTCGGTGGTCAAGCCCGCCACGTCCAGCAACGGCTCTCCCGACCGCCAGGTCTCGCGGGTGAACAGGTCGGCAATGTCGCGGCCGACCATCAGCTTGGCGATGGTCTGTTCGCTGGCGCCGGCCGCCGGCGAATCGTCGACCAGCCTGCCGTCGCGCAAAACGACGATGCGGTCGGCAAGGTCGATGATCTCGTTCAGCCGGTGCGAGATGTAGATGACCGACGTGCCCTCCTCGCGCAGCCGGCGAATGACGGAAAATAGGCGGCGCGCTTCGTCATCGGTCAATGACGAAGTCGGTTCGTCGAAGGCGATCAGCCGGCCGCCGGCACGGATGGCGCGCATGATCTCGATCATCTGGCGCTGCGCCGGTCCGAGCGTGCTGCACAGTTGCCGCGGTCGCATGTCCTGCTGCATGCCGAAGGTCGCAAGCACCCGGTCGGTCTGCTCCTCGAGCTTGCGCCAGTCGAGCAGGACGCCTGCGAGCCGCGGCAGTTCGCCGACGAAAATGTTCTCGGCCACCGTCAGGTTGGGAACGATCTCCGGCTCCTGATGGATGACGCGAATGCCGGCCCGGTGGCTGTCGCGCGGTTCGCCGAAAACGATCGGCGTGGAACCGTGCCGCACGGTGCCGCTGTCGGGCCCGAACACGCCCTCGAGAATGCGCAACATGGTCGATTTGCCGGCGCCGTTCTCGCCGACCAGAGCGAGCACCTCACCTGGCCGGAAAGCAATCGAGACGCTCTCGAGCGCCTGCACGACGCCGAAGCGCTTCGATACCTTGTCGAGCGAGAAGAATTCCGGTTGCGTCAAAGCTCACTCCTCCCTGGGATCGATCCGTGCACTGAAGAGCGTCATTCGCCGTTGGGGGGGCAGACGCCGGTGCGGGTGACGTGGAGAGCTTGGCCTTGTAGTCCGAGGCAAAGTTGTCGGCGGTGATGTATTCCGGGTCGGTGAAGGATTGAACCGGCAGCTGCGTTCCATCCTTGATCGAGGCCAGCAGGATCTTTACCGCCAGCGCGCCATGGTTTGCAGAGTTCAGCCACATCGTACCACGAAATGCCGAAGGCTTTCCTGATCCGAAGGCATCACAGGCGCGACTGCCGTCAATGCCGATGCCCATGCCCTGGTCCGGGGTGTAGCCGGCGTTTTCCAAGGCACGCGCCCCACCCAGCACGCCGTCGTCATTGCAGGAATAGAAGATCCAGTTGGTGACGCTGGGGTTGGCGGTCAAGGTGGTGGTCATCACGTCGATGGCATTGACCATCGTGTTGTCGTAGGGGACGCGAACGATGTTGCCGAGCTTGAAGTCGGGCACCGCCTTCAGGAACGCCTCCTCGGCGCCCTTGTTGCGCTGCATGCAGGTATCCGCCTTGCGGTCCTCGATCGAGGCGATGCGCACTTCCTTGCCGGCCCAGCCGTCGGCCTTGTAGAGCTTGGCCAGCTCTTCGCCCACCCGCGCACCGATATTGTAGGCATTCATGCCGACATAGGGGACTTGGGTGCCGTCCTGGTAGTAGATGTCGTCATCGACCGCCACCAAAGGAATTTTCGCCGCCTTGGCCTTCTCGGCGATGACTGGTCCGAGCGCCTTGTCGGGAACGACGATTGCGATGCCCTTGACGCCGTCGCCGACCATCGTGTCGAAGGTGGTAATCGTCAGATTGGCGTCGAACTGCACGTCCTGCGACACGAAGGTGGCGCCGGCCGCCTCAGCCGCTTTCTTGGCGCCGCCGACTTCGGCGACGAACCATGGATGGTCGCCCATCTTGTTGATGTAGCCGATCTTGATGTCGTCGGCGCTTGCCGCGCCAGCCATCAATCCGGCAGCCAGTACCGCAAATGTCGCCAAAGCCTTTGTCGTGGTTTTCATGGTGGTCCTCCCTGAGGTGGTGGTTATCAGTCGTGGTAGAGAACCGAGCGTCCACCATCGATGGTGATTGTCTCGGCATTGATGAACGGCGCTTCGTCGGAAGCGAGGAAAACCGCCGTCATTGCAACTTCTTCCGGCCGGCCTATGCGCTTGGGCGGATGAAGGTCGTTGGCCCGCCGCTTCTCCTCGGCGGGGTCTGGAAACGTGTTCCAGTAGGCTTCAGCGATCGGCGTCTCGATGTAACCGGGCGCGATCGCATTCACGCGGATGCCGCGCGCCGCAAATTCGATTCCGAGCGACCGGGTCAGGCCGACAAGCGCATGCTTGGCGACCGGATAAGGGAATGTGTGGGGAATGATCCGGAAAGCGTGGCAGCTCGCTATGTTGACGATCGACCCCGAGCCGTTCGCCAGCATCGTCGGCAGAACCGCCCTGGCGCAGAACCACGCGGCCTGGAGGTCGAGCCTGAGACAGCGGTCCCATTCCTCATCCGGCATCAGCAACGGCTCGTGGAAGACGTTGGCGCCGGCATTGTTGACGAGAACATCGACGCCGCCATAGGTCGCGATCGTCCGGGCGACCATGTCGGCGACCGCCGAGGTGTCGGTGACGTCGGTTTCAACGAAAAGGGCGTCGGCACCCTGGGCACGCAATTCGTTGGCGATCACCTTGCCGGTTGCCGCATTCAGTTCGGCAAGCACGGTCTTTGCGCCATGCGCTGCAAATGCCCGGGCGGTGGCGGCGCCGATGCCCTGGCCGGCGCCGGTGACGATTGCGATCTTTCCTTCGAGCCGGCCTGTCATGGCGCTCACCAATCGACCACGGTGCCGTCGGGCAGGACGGCATTGCGGGCATGCAGCACTTCCTGCTTGAAGGGGTGGCGCGCGATGACGTCCTCATTGACGGTGACGCCAAGGCCCGGCAGTTCGGGCACGTCCCAGCGACCCGGTTTGCGCTGGATCGGCCAGGTCACGACGTCGTCGTACCAGGCGACCGCGCCGGACATCTCCTCCTGGATGATGACGTTCGGTGTCGATATGCCGAAGTGAAGTGCTGCGACGCCGGCGATCGGGCCGAGCGGGTTGTGCGGCGCAAGGCCGATGCCCGCCGTTTCCGCCAGGGCCGCGATCTTCTTGGCCTCGAGCAGGCCGCCGGTGTGGCAGATATCGGGCTGGGCGATGTTGAAGGCGCGCGCCGCGATCGAGTGGGTGAATTCGCGGCGCCCTATCAGCCGCTCGCCGGACGCGATCGGCACTGTCGATCGCGCGGTGATATGCGCCAGGCCGGCGACATCTTCGGGCGGCACCGGTTCTTCGGCGAACATGATGCGGGCCGGCTCGATCGCCTTGAGGTAGTCCATCGCCGCGCTGACGGAGGCCGGGCGTCCGTGAAAATCGACCATGATGTCGATATCAGGACCGACGGCTTCGCGCAGCGCGCCGACCATGTCGGCAACGGAATCAACCGCCTTCGCCGGCGAGACATAGTGGGTGTAGGGAATACAGACGACCTTGACCGCGTCATAGCCGGCCTGGGTGACGATGCGTCCGCGTTCGACGATCGTGTCGGCAGACCCGCTCTCATAGACCGCCTTCATGTCGCCGAGGCCGAGATGCGTGTAGGTGCGTAGATAGTCGCGGACTTGGCCGCCCAGAAGCCGCCAGACCGGGACGCCCAGCGACTTGCCGAGGATATCCCAGAGCGCGATCTCGATGCCGCTGACGGCGGACATTCCCTCGACACCAAGACGCCAAAATCCATGGCGCGTCAGGATCTGGTAGCACTGTTCGACATTGCGCGGATCCTGCCCGATGAGCAGTGCCTCAAGGTCCTGCAGCGCGCCGACGACGGCACGCGTCTTCCATTCCAGCGTCGCCTCACCCCAGCCAAACAGGCCAGGCTCGTCGGTTTCGACCCGAACGAAAACCCAGTTGCGCATTTCCGCATTGCAGACCAGCGCCTTGATGGCCGTGATTTTCATTGGTCCTCCCCAGACGTGCCGTCTTTTTTCATGGCAATATGTATGATTTATTCTGGTTAATATGTGCAAGTCAAGTGCCGGCATGGCCGGCTTCAGGTCGTATTTTTTGCTGCACGTGCCGGCAACTCACTACCATTAGGTCCAGGATGGTCAGGTCAGGCCCCATTCGCCTTTCAGCAGCGAATGACCGCGGCAGGCGCAAAGCGCGTCATCAGGGGTCAGAGCCCTTCAACGTCGGCACAGGGTCAGTTCACGTCGATGCATGCAGGGCGCTGAAGGGCCGCTCCTGGCCCTCCGAGTCTCGAAGCCGCAAGTCCGCTCCCGGCCCAATGCTGCTTGGCGGCTTTGCGCCTAATGTCGGCCGTAGACGTCGGCCGTTGCCGGCCAGCAAGACGAGGTTCCGCGGCCGCGACCGCGTCGGATGGGCCTTCATCTTCAGCGCCGCCGCCTACAATCTCGTGCGACTGCCAAAGCTCATGGCGGAGACCGGCCGATGGCCAAGGTTCCCGGCTTCGTCAAGGCCTTTGCCGGCCGCTGGCGCATCGTCGAGATGGATGTTTGGGATAACGACTTCCTCGATCTCGTCGCGGAAGCGCATCTGACATTCAAAGGCTTGGCGGATGGCGAGATCGCCTTCGGCGCACTCAAGGGCTTCCTCGACGTCCGATATGGCACCCGCGATGGCTCAGCCTGCGCGGAGCTCTCGTGGGAGGGGCATGATGAGAACGACTCAGCCTCTGGCCGCGGCTGGGCTGTCTTCTTCAACAGCCTGCTAGTGCTTGCACTAGGACTTGCAGCCCTTCAGCCTACCTCAGCAAGGCGGCCGTCACCGGAGGGGTACCCAACGGCCGGCCCACTGAGCCATGCATGTCGATGAAGAAGGCCGCCCGTTGCGAGGAACGGTGCCGTTGAAGCGCGAATATCACTCCCTTCTTCGGCTGGTGTGATCGATCGACCTGACCCCAACGACCTCCTGCTGCAGAAGGAACCGAAGCGGCGCGGCATCGTTGATCCTTAAGATCAAGTCGCAGACGGGGCTTCAAGTCTGGTTGATGATCTTGATGCTTCCGATGGACCGATTTTATGGCTGGCAGCGTCATCGAGCCGGCGAACCCAGGCTCGCCATCGCAGAGTGTGGCACCATCACCTGTGGAGACACAACTGGCGCTTGGAGACATGGCCCGCGCAAACGCTGGCGGTCGCCTTTGTGTCATCGCCGCTGCGGTTCCGCTCCTGTTCATGATCAGCGGGCTTGTCATTCGGTATGCTGCATTCCATTCAGTCTCGGCAGTACCAGGCTTCGAAGCTTATGCGCGTGCGCTCTGCAGGTGGGACTGCGCGTGGTATGTGGACATTTCCGAACACGGCTACGAACGTTTTCCCATTCCAGGCCAAAGCAACGTCGGACGCTGGGGCTTCTTTCCATTGTATCCCACGCTCGTGACGACTCTTCGGTTTGCTTTCCCTTTTCCCACGATTCTGATCGCGACGATCACCTCGATTGCATGCAGCTACGCCGCCTGCCTTGTGGCATGGCCACTTCTGGAGAAGAACATGCGCGCTTATATACTGTATTGCGCGTTCCTGCTTAGCGGCCCGTTCTCCTTCCACTTCACCACGTTCCTTACCGAACCTCTTTTCGTGCTCCTGACTTCGTGCGTCTTTTTGGCACTCAAGCGCTCCAACTACCTGGCCGCTGGCGTTTCATGCGCTTTGCTGTCGGCAACGAGGCTGGTCGGGGTCCTTGCTGTGTTTGCAACCGTCATCCAAATGTTCGAGCAGCACCGCCAGCAGGGCGGGTCGGCGGTGTCTTTCCCGCGATGGGTGCTTGGTCGTCCGGATATGCTCGTAGCTATCTTCATCTCGCCCGCCGGCTTGTTTGCTTACATGCTCTTTTTGTATCTCACTGTCGGGGACGGGTTTGCGTTCTTGCACGTCCAGCGCGCGTTTGGGCGGGTTGCTGGCGATCCGCTCCTTTTTCTATGGGACGGTCTCGCTGCTGTGCCGACAAAAGGATGGCTGCCCACGGCGCCGCAATGGAGCGCGCTCGCAGCGATCATAGGGCTGACCCTATCGGTCGTTCTGGCGGCTCGCAGGCGATATGGCGCTGCGCTCTTCTGTGCGAGCAGCATCATCCTGCCGTTGATCACCAACCTGGCTTCCATGGTTAGATACGTCATTGGGCTTGCGCCCCTGATGATGTTGATTGCCGAGCTGCTGTCGGTATCGAAGCTGACCTATCTCGTGACTTTGGCTCTTTTCCTGAGCGCATGTTATTTCATGACTGTGGCGTGGATTGGAGGCTATCTTGCCCTGGTCTGACAGCCTGTCACCCTTTGGCCGTGCTGCCTCGACTGGCGGCTACGCGCTGGCGTTGGTTCTGGCCGTGTCCGAGATCATCATCCTCGCACTCGCTCTCAATCCAGATGTCAACGCCGATTATCGGGCCTATTACATCGATCGCACGACGACGTGCCTCAATCGCGATGCGGTTGGCAGCTACACTCCTGGCCAGACGGTATCGTTCCGGTCCGACGGCGCCAAACAAGCAGCCGGCATGATGGTCTGCGGTTGGTCGGGCCCGGTAGGCGACGGAACCCATTCGCTGGGCGAGACCTCTCGGCTGAGACTGGAAATACCTTCCGTTCGCGACGGGCTTACGGCAACGCTACAAATGTCCGCCGTCATTCGTCCACCACAGACCACTCAAAGGGTAATGATCTCGGTGAACGGAGTTCGGGTACACGAGGTAACGCTGTCGAGCAAAGACCCGACGACGATCTCGTTCGCGATCCCGCACGCAGCGTTTGCCAGCGCAAAGGTACTCGAAGTGACTTTCGACTATCGCGACGGGATTCCGCCAAGCCCGGCCGCCAGCAAGATCTACAAACGCGCCATTAAATTGGTATCGTTCCGGCTGGACGCCAGCTAGAGCACTTCACCGTTTTGCGGAAACGGTGAAGTGCTCCAACTCTTTGTTTTGACGCAATTCCGGACGGAAAACCGCTTCACAACTTTCTGGAGTTGCCCTATTTCAGCAGCACAACAGTTCCGTGATTATCTCATGCGCCTGCACCTCCCGGATGGAGGACAGCCGGCGTTGGCAATAGATCGGGAAGTCGCGTGCCTCCTCGCTGCTGGCCGGCAGCCAATCGCAATAAAGGCAGAGCGCGGCGGGCTCGAGATCATTGGAGCCGTGCTTCAGCAAGCGGCTTTAGAACGGCAATCTTTCTGGCGGATACGCGTCAGCCATCGCCGGACTGATCGGGAATGTGTTCTGCAAAAACCCATCGGTCGAGCACGACGAAATTGATCGCGGGCACAAGCAAGCAGGTAATCATGATGGGAAAGATGAGCGGCAGGCCCAGCTTCGCCGTCAAGAGCGCCGGCGCGCCATAGGCGATGGCCAAACCGATCGCCGCCAGCAAGAGAAAACGCGGAGCCTCTGATTTATGCGATCCGCGCGACATGAAGGTTACTGACCTGTGCGCGAGATAGGAAAACAAGGCTGCGGCTGCATAAGCTGCAAGGGACGCTTGGACGGGGCTGAAGCCGAACCGTTCCGATTTGACAAAGGCGTCCGCCAAGGCGGCATACAGGATTGTGGCGGCGATGCCGACCAGGCCGAAGCGCGCCAGAAGCTTCAGGACGGTGCCGGCGGCAGACCGATGTTCAGGCAAGGGCACTACACGCATACTGGGCGCCGAGCGGCAGCGGCGCGAGGGCACGCTCAACCTTTCTGGCGAACCCGCTGGCCGACGGGAGCAGCAGGAAGTGCTCGGATCGAACCTCCCTAAAGCCTGCTTGTCGAAAGAGGGCCGCTGCTTTGCCCGCGTTGAGCAGGACCGCGTCTTTGTCGAACGGACACCGGAGCACCGCCAGGCGCGTCAGCGGATTATAGGGGTTGTGCTCGATGATGCAGGCGACGCCGCCTTGCCGTACGACGCGTCGCATCTCGCGAAAAAAATCGAACCAGGATGCGGGCGAAACATGATGAACAACACAACTTGCAAAAGCCAGGTCGAACACCCGGTCGTCATAAGGCAGGCCCGTCGTGGTGCATGTCCTATAGACGACGCCCGGATTGTCCTCGCTGGCGCGCTGGATCGACCCTTGCGAGACGTCGCAGCCATCCAGGCGCTCGAAAGCGCCGCCTAGATAAGGATGGAGCGAACCGACACCGCAGCCCACATCAAGCGCCCTCACCATGGCTCCCCGCCGACGAAGTCCTCGCTCGGCGACTAGGCGCCGCAGCAGGTCGGCCTTTGCCACCAAAAAGAAATCGTGCTTGAGTCCGGAAAAGCGGATCGACCCATCGATCGTCTCTCCATAACTGGATCTATAGCTGTCGAAGAGTTCGGACACTGGGAGCGACTCCGTTCTTGGGCTTGCGAAACGATCTCCGGCGCCCACCAGCGATGGCACGCACCGGCTCGTCGAAGCCGGTAAGCCGATCGATCACGTAAAGAGGTCGGCGTTTCACCTCGGCGTGGATGCTACCGACATAGAGGCCGACCACGCCGGTCATGAAAAGATTGATGCCACACAGGAACGATACGATCACCACGGTGGACGTCCAGCCGGCAATGACGCCGGTTTCAAAAATCCAGGCGAACACGGCATAAGCGCCAAAGGTCAGCGCAAGTGCGGAAATGGCCGATCCGCCCCAAAGCGCAAAGTGGAGCGGCTTTTCCGAGAAGCTGACAACGGCGTGGACGGCAAGGTGCATCATCTTCCAGAAAGGGTATTTGGTCTGGCCGATGGTCCTCGGGGGGCGTTCGAATGGCACCCCCGCTTGCCTGAATCCCATCCAGCCGAACATGCCCCTGACGAAGCGATCGTGTTCAGGCATGTGTCTGAAGACATCCAGCGCATGGCGGCCGACCAGACGGAAGTCCCCGACGTTGCGCGGGATGTTGACCGGCGTCATCTTCTCCAGGAAACGGTAGAAAAGATCGGCGCTAAGCCGCTTGAACCAGGATTCGCCCTCGCGCTTGACACGGCGGGCGTAGACGATCTCGAAACCTTCCTTCCACTTTGCCACGAGATCAAGAACGACCTCCGGTGGATCTTGCAGGTCGGCATCCATGACGATGACGGCATCCCCCGCAGCAGCATCCATGCCAGCCGTGATCGCAATCTGGTGTCCGAAATTACGGGAAAGCTCGATAAGCCGGAAGCGAGGCTCGGCGGTGACCACCCGCCGAAGGTATTTGACGCTGCCGTCATGGCTACCGTCATCGACAAAAATCGCCTCGGTCTCTCCGTCCAGCCGACTGATCAGTGACCTGATCCGTTCGATCAGTCGCGGCAGCACTTGTTCTTCATTATATATCGGCAGGACCAGCGAGTAGCGCGGCGACGCGTTCACTCCCGTCCCGACGCTTTGGATCACAGAGGCTCGCATGCGGATGAAAATGAAACGCCCGCACCAAAGTTCCATAAGGCGTAGCTAATTTAGAAAATTTTAGATATGGCGAGTCGGGGGAAAGACAGGCGCTGCTGACACCTGCTCAAAACTCAATAGTCCATATCTGCAGCCTCGTCGCGACCGCGAACCGCCTGAGGCAACCACAAAATCTTTAATCCGCGAGACCGCCGTCGCGATGTTCAACGGCATGAATGATCGCTTCATAAACGCTACCGATCTCTTCATCGATCTCCTGAATTGGGATGCCTTCGACGGCGGCCGCCCGCAGGGCCCGGTCTGCCATATCGGTCACAAGCCGGCCCGGGTCGTCGGTTGGCCCTTCCGGCATGTGTTCGGAAATCCATTTGTATAGAAAGTCGGCACCGCGGGTGCTCATGGCGATTGCTGGATAACGACCTCTGCCGAGACAAACCTAGGATGGGGAACAGACAATGTCAGGCCTTTCGAAATAGCCTCGGGCGCGAGGTGACGTCTCACCCTCTTCGGGTTGCATGCCTACCCTATGTTCGTTGACGGGCATTCCGCGCTTCCAGCCGGTATAGAGGAGAGCAGGCCGGCAGCGACGGCGCGCATTGCCGTTCAGCGGCACCGCGATGGAATAATCGCGGTGCCGCGCACAGCTAGCAGTTCGCGTCAGTCTGCGGATCGCACGCCTTGTTTTTTTGCTTCTGTGGCTTGGGCTTGGCCGCCTGCTCGGGCTCGGCTTGCTGCTGCTCGGCGGCGGGCTGCTCCTTGGCCTTCGGCTTCTCAGGCTTGGCCGCCTGTTCCGGCTCGGTCTGCTGCGGCTCGGCGGCGGGCTGCTTCTTGGCCTTCGGCTTCTCAGGCTTGGCCGCCTGCTCGGGCTCGGCTTGCTGCTGCTCGACGGCGGGCTGCTTCTTGGCCTTCGGTTTCTCAGGCTTGGCCGCCTGCTCGGGCTCGGCCTGCTGCTGCTCGACGGCGGGCTGCTTCTTGGCCCTCGGCTTCTCAGGCTTGGCCGCCTGTTCCGGCTCGGCCTGCTGCTGCTCGACGGCGGGCTGCTTCTTGCCCTTCGGCTTCTCAGGCTTGGCCGCCTGTTCCGGCTCGGCCTGTTCGGTCTTTGCCGCGCCTTCGGTCGGCTTCGATTTCCGGCCAGCCTGAACCTGCTTCACCTCCTCGATGTCTTTGAGCTTGGCTGGTTTGGCCTTGGGATCGGCTTTCACCTCACCTTCAAAGACCGCGACCGTATTGTTTTCCAATTTGCCGGACTGCTCGGGCGCGTCGGTCTTGCTGACCTTGACGGCCGTCACCTTCTGGTTCGTCGCCTTTTCGATTACATCAACATCAATGACTTTGTTGATCACCACGTTGTTCTGGATCGTCACGTCGCCGGCCGGCTCGGCCGCCTCGGCAATGCGCACAAACTCGGGCTCATCACGGATAACGACGACAGAAACGTCCGCAGCAAGGAATTCGCGGGTGGGGACCACCACCCAGTAATAATCCGGCGTGGTGTCGAAGGTTATCTCGATTGAAATCAAATCCGGATCACGGCGCGGCGGCAGCGGAGCCCAAATGATGTACTCCCTGTCACGACGCCAGCTCACCCATGCTGGCGCCCAGCGAGTGCCCGGAACCCAGTACCAGCCGATATCGTCGGCATAGCCCCATCGGCCGTAATGGTACGTCGCCCAACCGAATGGCTCGTCGGACACCCAGAGCCAGCCATACTGCTCGGTATAGACCCAGTGTCCAAGCGTATACGGACGCCAATCGTCAGGCACATCAATCGGCACGAAAACGGTCGCTCCGTGATACGAGACCCAATCGCCATGGGAAGACAGGTCTTCGTAGAATGTGCTGATGGAAATCTCGGCGGCGGCCCTTGCCTCGGACACAAGCGGCAATGGCGTAATCGGGTTGGGAATCTCGACGATTGTGAGCAGGCAGGCGGTTACACCGCCGAGCATCAGTCGCACCGCATTGTGGGCAAGGACGCGTTTCATCCCGTTTCCTCCGAAACAGATCGCCCTTCATCTTGGAAACTCGCCGGCAATCGAATTGTTCCACCTTGCTGGCGTCGCCCGCATTCGCTCACGCAGCGGCTTTGCTCGCAACCACGAAACTGTTTCCGCAAAGTCAGATGAGATTTTCGGACCGCTCGATGCCGCGAAGACACCCTGCAAGCCTATGTAGACAAAGCTTCCTGCTCCCACCAATCTGAGTAGCGTGGCAATGGCCTTGAACAAATCGCGGCGTGCACACACACTGGGATGAGATACTATTTCAAACGAACCGCTGCGCCGGTTGCGCACCGATGATCATGTTCGACCTCGTCAAGCCGCGCGGGAGCAGAAACCTCATCGGCACCTCGAAGTCGACGGCCTCCGCGACCTGTCCTCAAGGTGCAGAACGGAGAGGTCGAGCGGATGGTAGCCCGGCTCGCTCGGCGGGCACAAGAGCAGTGCCGTCTGGCCGAAGCGGTCGTTGCATCGAGCTGATTGCCGGGCCTGACAGGCCCAGCTCTCAGTCGCTCAAAGCATAAAAGTCAGGCCATCGAAGGCCGCCGATTTCGAGCAGTTGCGAAATATCGAGCGCCCCTCCGGAGCCGCATGAAGAAGCGGCGCGGGAACACTGCGCTACCTTCTCATGGGAACTTCCGGCTCAATCGGCCCACTTGGCCGGTCCACGGAACTCGATCCCATAGCCGTCCGCGAGTTCCGCCACTTTGGTTACCTGGGTCAGGAATGCGCAGCTCGCGTGCGGCCCCAATGATGCCCGTCAGCAATGCGCCATGTCGGTCATTCCGGCCGACTTGACCGCGTATCAAAAACGGACATTGCTGGCGGCACCCTGAGGTCGCGGTTGCGCCAGAAGCGGTCGTCGAAGCTCAGAAATCGGGTCCCTCGAAATATTGGGCCTTCAGCCATGTATTCGACGGTCCGCTCCTGTAGCGGCTGTCGGCGCGCTTCGAGATAATGCTTTCGAGCCCCACCTTTTCGATGGCACGGAAAATTGCTAGCGCACTGCCCTCGAAATGCTCGCTGTACTGGATCTTGCCGGGGCCGTGCTCAACCAGTTGCCATAGCGCCTGCTTGCGCTTCAGCAGGGGCAAGGAGCCTAGATTGCGACCGTCGAGATGGAGGATGTCGAACGCGACGAACACCAGCCGGCTCGGTTCGTTCCAGATCGCGGCTTCCAGCGAAGGGCAATCGGGAGCGCCCTGCTCGCCTGGCACAATGACCTCGCCGTCGATAATGGCAGCCCGGCATGGCAGCTCGACAGCCAGCGCGATGGGCCAGTATTTCGTGGTCCAGTCACGGCCGTTCTTGCTGTAAAGACGCACACCGCCTTTATCGATGATGATCTGCGTTCGGTAGCCGTCAAGATTGACCTCGTGAAGCCATCCCTCATCTTCGGGCGGCTCCTTGACCCGAGTCGGGATCTGCGGCGGAATGAACTCCAGCCGGCCGCCGTTCACCTTGGCACGCTTACTCAATGACCCCACCTTTGATCGCGCAGCGGCGGCTGTTCGGCACAGGCAGCCCGACATCCCCCCAACCTGGACGCCTGCCGCCTGTGCCGAGGCCCCGCCGAGCCATTGCGAGCATCTGCGCACCAAGCCGGATTGTCGTTAGCTTCGCATCCACATACTTGTCCTGGCGTACATATCTCGCTCGTTGCGGCGGTCTTGCACCACGCAGTCTTCTGGCTAATTTCGAGCGACCTGATTAGTCCATCAAAAGCACCACAGCAGGATGCAGCTTCTTCAGATTCGGCAATGATTTTGATTGCCAGGGTATGTCGGGCGTTCCACGCACGACGAGTCGGACATCGGGATGCTTGCGCACCTCGATGGTAAATTTCGCCAGCAGGTTGATGCCGGAAGAGTTGAGAAAGTGAAGGTCCTTCAGATTGAGCGTAATGGAAGCGGGATTCGAGGCAAGCACGCTGGTCGCCAACGCCGTGATAGGCGCACCGGCGTCGGAACTGGCAAGCCGCATTGCACCGTCGAAAAAAATTTCGCTTCCTTCAGTCCATACGCGGTAGTCGTCTGTCTTGATTTCCATAGCCTAGCTTCGTTTCATTTAGTTGTGAATTTGCGAGATCGGAATGGAGGCATATGTCTCCACATAAATCCGATCGCTTTCGTCGGCGGCGCTGAATATCCAAGCCAGGCGCGCGCCGTAGTCGCTCATCAACGTCAGCAATCCAAGTCCGGAGCCTCCTACGTCGGGGTTCGCGGCATTGGCTTCAATTCGCTGTATCAGCAGGTCCATGGGGTCGCCAACCGTGATGTCTGCCAGGAGACTTTGGAACTCGGACGCATCTTCACCATCGACGTCATTCGACACCTTGAGCTTGAAGCATTCCGAATCCATCGACGCCTCAATCAAGATCTCACCCGGTGCGCGAAACTTGACGGCATTTTCGATGAGTTCGTTGACCAGATATCCAATGCTGTGCCGCACTTCCACGTAGTCATTGCGGGACGACCGGAAGCGCAACGCGAAAAGATCGGCGATGAAGTCCGAGGTCGTGGCACAATGACGCCAACTCAAGTCGAGAGGTCCATCGAACAGCCGCACGCGACTGACGCTCTCCTTCATCCCGATTGCAACGTCAGGGGTCCCGAACAGCGTTGTCATGGCTATGTGTGCCTTATGATCACGAGGGTGATGTCGTCGTGGATCTTCTGTATCCCGATATGGGCCATCAGATCGTCGATGATGCCGGTCTTGATGTCCTCGGCGCTGCTGCCGTGACGCTTTTGTGCGCTCTCACAGAGGCGCTCGAATCCGAACAATTTTCTGTCCTGGTCTTCCGCCTCGGTCACTCCGTCCGTGTGCAGCACGATCACGTCGCCGCTCCCGAACACGATGTCGCGCGTGGCAATGAACTTCGAGATGTCATTCTCCAGGCCAACCGGCAGACCCAGATCCATCGTGTCGATACGTTCGACGTCCCCGTCCGCACGCACGACGAGAACGTCCTCATGCTGGCCGGATAGCGTGACCCGCTCATCCTCGAAGTCAAGGAAGGCCAGCGAGAGATGCTTGCCGGTGTTCGTTCGCTCGATGTTTTTGTAGATCGCTCTGTTCAGCCGATCCAGAAACTGGTGCGGATCCCCCTCGTTGGTCTCCTGCAGCGCGCGTGCAACGGATTGGACCATGAGCATCAGCACGCCGCTCTCGAGACCATGACCGGTCACGTCGCCGATGCCGATTTTGACCCGTGACCCGTTCTGCAGGACGTCATAATAGTCACCGCCGACCTCGTCGGCCGGCCGCATGTAGGCCGCGATCTCCAGCCCCGGAATCGCTTCGAGTTCGAATTGTTTCGGCAGGACCATCATCTGTATTTGCCTGGCGACCGCGAGTTCGGCGCCAAGACGGACGTTCTCGTCCTGCAGCTTTTCGTTAAGTGCGGAAATCTCCTGATTGGCGTCCCCGAGTTCCCTGGTTCGTTCGTCGACGAGTTGCTCGAGGTTTTCCGTGTGAAAGCTGATCTGCTCGGCCATCCGGTTGAAAGCGATTCCCGCCGCTCCAACCTCGTCGCGCGTTGGAATGCTCACGCGGACCGAATAATCTTTGGACTGGAGCCGCTGGGCGGCGCTGGCGAGCGCCCTGAGACCCGCGGTGATCCGCTTCGAAATTCCGAGCACGGCGGCAAAAACTATCAGAAGCGAAACGACGATCGCAGCGATCTGAAAAAGCAGGATACGGTTGGTTGCGCGGGAAATACTCTCCTGCGCGGCAAACAGAGACGCATAGATCTCCCGTTCGGGAACGACGATCCCGACCGACATCGTTTCGGACTTGATCGGTCCCGAACTCCACAGATTGGTTGGCTTCAATCTTTTGAGGACAACAATGTAGGGTACGCGTTCGCCCTTGTCGTCGAGCATGATATGCTGAATGACACCGTCATTGTTCCGGTCGAGAGGCAGCGACGCGATAGCCGGCTGCGTGCTTCCCCGCAGGGACCTCTCCAGGCCAGTGACGCCCTGGCCGCCCGCATCGCTCGATGACGTCAGGCCGATGATTGCTTGGCCCGACGGATTGATCGCCACCACGTTGCCAGTCGACATCGTGAGAAAGCCGAATCCGGTTTCAGCGATCTTCACGCGTTCGACGACTTCCGCGAGTTGGTCGAGAGTGATGTCTGCTCCCGCCGTACCGGCGATACCGGTGTGATCGCGCGTCCACAGCGGATGGAAAAAGCTGACGATCAGCTTTCCCGTGATTGCATCGGTGTAGGGCGCTGTCTGGGTAATGTCGTCGGGGACGGGACGAGAGGCTGGATCCCTGGCCCATTGCTGCCATGAACCGTAGATACCCGGAAAGAAGAACTCCCAGAATTCCGCCTTGTTGTGGCCCGGATAGAGCTTGTCGAAGGTCTGTGCCTGGTCCGTATACGGCACGGTCCTGAATATCGGCCGTTCTTTTGGACCAATATAATACATCTGCAGTTTGGACGATCCGCTGGCCATGAGCGTCGGCGCAACGAGGTCCAGGACGGTGCTGTCTTCTATTTCCTGCTGAACGCTTGGCAGCGGACTGTGGTCGGCGCCCAGCAGGTAGCCCCAGACGCTCACCACGGAGGGCGCGCCCGGCAGGTTCTGTGCCCAATCGCCCCGCGCGTCATAGACGACCTTTACCGAGCCGGGAGCCTGCTGCGAAAGGGTGGCTCCGACCTGTTGCTGCCTGCTTGGATCGTCGATCTGGGCCTGCAGCACGCCGGCCAGCGCCTTGACGTCCCCATGAACTCGATCGAGCAGCAGGTCGACGCTCAGCGCTGTCGATTCGGCATAGGAACGAATGTATTCCTGGTTTGCGGTCGTCAGGCCCTCACCGACTTCCGATGTGGCATCGCGCGACAGCTTTTGAACGTTCCAAAGCGCCAGGCCACCGCTCAAGAGGAGGTCGAACAGCACGGCGCCGCCAACGACCAATACGAATTTCGCTCGAAAGGAGCGCAGGCCGAAGCGCGGCGTACCCTCATCGTCGGCTTTCATTGCGGCCGTCGCCCCGATGCGACCCAGATCGGCCAACCCGCATAACCCTTGGGGTGGAGCGCAGCGAAAATGTGGTCCTCGAAGCCCTGCCGAAACCGCGCGACGAACTCCGGTCCATCGCCGCGTCTGGTCGCCATCTCGCCCGCATAGACATCCGCCCAGGCTGCGATGACATCGGCGAAGTCCTGCGGATCGCCGTCCAGGTTAGTGACCATGAAGGTCTCCACAAGGATGTCTTCGAATCCGGCTTCCACCAGGTATCGCCGACTCTTGGGCCCAAGCTCGACGTCCATCTCGAAATGCCCGAACAGCTTCGCCACCTCGTCGTAGGTCCAGCGAATGCTTTCGGCGCGCGGCTCGCCGAGGCAATGCGAATTCTTTTCGTTGGTGATATAGACCCGACCGCCTGGCTTGCATATGCGGTAGAGCTCCTTGAGGATGAGTTCAGGGCGATTGAAGATTTGCAGGGAATGTCGGCAGGTGACCAAGTCGAACTGAGCTTCGTCGAGCAGCATCTCCGACGCATCGCCATACGTATATTCGATGCCCCGGATGTCGAACTCCCGCATCACTCGTCGAGCATAGTTCAGGCTTGATCTGGAGTGGTCGAGGGCGACGATCCGCGATGGCTGGAACTCCTTCTGCGCGAGCACAGCGAAATCGCCGATCCCGCAACAGATGTCGGCCATGACGATCCCGGGCCTCATCCCGTGTCGCGGCAAGATCGCGCGCTCGTGGCGCCATGTCATCTTTGTCTGAGTACGCAGGATCGGTACGAACCCGCCTTCCTCTAGAAAGCCCTGGCCCGGATAGAATTCGGTGTCATACTCCTCGACGGTGATGTTCGGTTCAATTCCGCTCAGGCGACCGAATTTTCGCGAGGTCCATCCGACGACGCTTGACGTGATGACGACGAATTTGAGATCGGGTCGAGCGCGACAAGCGTCGATGATGATCCTCGAAAAGGCGTGAAACGCGGCGTTGTTCATCTGCGTCAGGCGCCTGACATTGACGTAGAGAACGCCGCGCACACGGCCGATCGCATCGCGAAGCAATGCTATGCTGGGTCCAAGCTCATCGATCGCCTGAGGCCGCACCACGCCAGATATGGAGAACTCCTGGTTGTTCGCGTCGTATTGCGCCTTAAAGCGCGGGAGAAGGTCGTAGGGGCTCAATTTTGCAAGCCCTCGAGCGGGAGATCCACGACAAGCTTGATTGCATCGCCATCGGCCTCCTCGATCCAGAGTGTCGCGTTGTAGTCGACAGCCAGTTCCAGGAGTATGACCTCACGGCTCGGCGCGAGATCCCCAGACACTGAATTGAGGTATCGCTCTCTGGCCTCTATTCCTGCAAGTTGCGACACGGCTTCTTCGTAGAATTGGCGCTCTTCCGGTACGCAAGGAAATGTCAACTCGATCCTATCCGTCGCGCCATGGCGAGACACCCTGCATGCCAGTTCGCCATCGGCATGGCGCGTGCGAAAGGCGACTTCCAGCAATTCGTTGAAGGCGGAGGAAAAGAGATTTGAATGCCGGACCGAGTCGGACCTGTTCTGGCTGATCATCCGGGCCATGTATGTCGAGACATAATCGCAGTGTCTCCAAGCGGAGACAAAAGCTTTGATTTCCATGTCGATCTGGACCATGGGTTCAAAGGTCGGTCCGCCGCCAGCCAGGTCATGATGAACAGGTCCCATCGGCATCCTCACTTGTTCCATCAGTATTGAACCCCCGCGGGGTGATGGCCTCCGCGACGAAAAGATTCACCGCCCGTGGTCAGTCAGTCTGGCACCGACCCGAAGAATTGCGCGGTATCCGCCTCGATCGTTCTACAAATCTCCACTTCATCGTTAACAAAGGGTTCAAGGCGCTAGTGCGCCCGATTTGATTCCTGCGTCGCTCGTACCACCCTCGGCGGGGACCGCTTGATGAAATCGCTGATCGCCTCGGCTCCGAGCGGCCGTCCTAGGTAATTACCTTGCAGGCAATCGCAATTTTCCTTGATCAGCCACCGTGCCTGTGCCGATGTTTCGACTCCCTCGGCAGTGACATTTATCCCTAGGCCGTGCGCCAGATTCATGATCGATCGCACGATCGTTTGGCTTTTGAGGTTGGTCTCCAGGTCCGCGATAAAGTACTGATCGATCTTCAAAGTGTCGAAGGGAAAGTTCTTAAGGTAGCTTAACGACGAGTAGTATGTTCCAAAATCATCGAGCGAAATTCGTATTCCCAGGACGTTCAGGGTATTCAATGTATCGATATTGTCGATCGTCTTCTCAAGCAGGACCGTCTCCGTTATCTCCAGTTCAAGTCTGTCGGCTTCGATTCCAACTGAGTCGATGATCTGGGCGACGGTGTCCGTCAGCGAACCGCTAAGGAACTGAGCTGGTGACAGGTTCACCGCGACCGTCAGCGAGGAAGGCCACGTCAACGCCTGGCGACAGGCTTCCTCGAGCACCCAACGCCCAATCTCGTCCATCAGACCGTCGGCTTCGGCGATCGGTATGAACACGCTGGGAGGAATGTTTCCGACCTCAGGGTGCCGCCACCGCAGCAGCGCTTCGAAACCGATCACCGACGAGGGAGGCCGAATGAGCGGCTGATACTCCAGATAAAGCTCGCCCCGCTCCAGCGCGGTTCGAAGGCTGCGTCTCAGATTCTCGCGTTGCTCAAGCAAGAGCAGCATCGAACGGTTGAACGTTCGAGCGCAGCCGCGTCCATCTGTCTTGGCCGCGTAAAGGGCAATGTCAGCGGCTTTCATCAGTTGTTCGCCATCGGTCCCGTGCTCCGGCCCGAAAGCAATTCCGATACTCGAGCCGACGAAGACGGGAATGCCGTTGATGACGAACGGGTTCTTGAACGCGTCGACCAGCGATCCGGCGAGGCGCTCAGCTTCTGCTGGCTGCTCTTTTCCCAATTGGATGACAGCGAACTCATCGCCGGCATACCGGTATGCGGATTCGCCGTCCTGCAGCGCGTCGCGGATACGACCCGCCGCGAGCTGAAGAAGCGTATCGCCTGCTCCATGCCCGAGCGTGTCGTTGACTGCTTTGAAATCGTCAAGGTCGATCTGCAGCAGGGCGGCTTTCGGCTTCAGTTCGCCGAGGGCCGCCAGCGCTTGCTGCAGCTGCTCGCCGAATCGCCGCCGATTCTGCAGTCCGGTCAGCACGTCATGCGTCGCCTGATGGAGCAAAATTACATGCTCTTGCTCGTCCGTCACGCTGCGCCCATCGCGCTCCCTTGATTCAATGATTCCCACACCATTTGCAGCGGCGAAAACAAAAACGGACCGCAGCACTTCGCCCGATGACCGCGGCAAATCGATGCTTGCCGGTGGGCCGCCGTGGAACACGCGAAGAAATTCGTCGCGATACCTCGCATCGAGGAAGCTCGGGTAGATCTCCCAAAGGGCGGCACCCGGCGTCACCGCGCTTCCGTACATGCCCCGGAGCTTGGTTGCGTAGTGGGTCAGACAGAAGTCGCGGTCGTAGAACGACAAAAGTTCGGTCGTGTTGGCCAAAAGGTCAGCGAGAAGCGCTTCGCCGGGACGTCGAACATCGCTTGAGGAAGGCCCCCCACTCCCCTTGCCGACGCCTGATGCCTCTGGAGCCAAGAGCCACCTCCATAAGCGGCGCAAATCCACGTCGCCCAGTCCAGAAATAACATAACTATCAAGCTTGGCAAACTTTTAACTCGCGGTCTTAACAAGTGCAGCATACGGCGCAGGTGCAATGGGTGCTCCGCTGTGGTTCTCAGCGATAATAATCAACAGCCACAGTTGGTTAATAAGTCGGGAATTGTTACGAATTGGCTATATGATTGATGGCGTGGTGGACGCAACACGAAATATTCTGGTCCATGATGCGGCGTGGCCTTCCTGTTTTGAGCACGCCCCATCTCAACCATCGCCGAACTTGTGCTCAGCTTCCGAGCGCTTTGAGCCAACCTTCAAAGGAAGACGCCTTCTCGTGTTCAGCAAGCGAAACAGAGTGGGCGGGGCGCGGTAACACCACGGTACCGCGGCCTTCGCGGGGGCTGTAACCGAATTCCTTGCTGAATGCTCGGCTGAAATTAGCCGCTGAACTAAACCCGAAGGCCTCAGCAATGTCGACGATTCGCCGGCTGTCCGCCGGATCGCTAAGCGCAATATGGGCTGCCAGAAGTCGGCGACTTTGTATGTAATGGAGAACACCACCGCTCGGTTCGAACAATTGATAGAGACGAGAGCGCGATACGCCGAGCGCCCGGCACATTGAATCCGGTGCCAGATGGGCCGCATCCAGATTGTTTTGGACGTATCGACGCGCTCGCTCCATCAGCGCGACACTCACCAATTGTTCGGCGGCCGCGGCATGTTCCGCCGGAGGCGCGAGGCAGGCAATGATCATGGCGCGTGTTGCGTGTACGATGCGGGGCAGATCTTCAGCCGTGAGACTGCGCAGTCTTGCTTCTATGCTGTTGACGTAGTCGACAAAGAGGTTGGCAAAGTTGCCGGACATAATTGAATTGTTTTTTGCGTCGAGGGTTGACGCCGTATCAGAGAACAAATCACGCGGCAGATAGAGAAACAGGCTTTCCGAGTCCGTTACCCTCCCGCGAAACGGGTAGCCAAGCGATCTGAACTCCAACTTGCCCGGCTGGTTTTCCGCAACGCGGCGATCGACCTCCGTCCACGACCGGCCTGTACGTGGCAAGACGATGTACCAGTGGTCGATCGAACTGGATCGGAGCTTCGCGGCGGAACGCATGTAGCTATGTGCCGGCGCGCGCTGTTGAACCATCAGCATGCCACCGAGATTCCAGGCTGTGTGGTCGGCGGGAAAACCATCGTTCAGCGATTTGTCATCCGGCAACCTGACCTCGACAAGCGGCGCCATTTGCGCCTGCCAAGCGGCGAATTGATCCCCTGGCGCCAGCTCGAGCGTTGAAAAGGGCAGAGGTTCGAGCGCCGGCGCGAATGATGGAGCGGCCTCATTGCGGGGTTGACCTTCGCGCGACCAACGACGTCGATCACGGTCCCGCGGCTGCCTCGCAGGAGCCTCGTCTTGCCTCTTAGTGTCCATCGCGTGGTGCCATATCCGAATCGGGTATGCCCATGCCCCTCTCAATCATGTGGTGTATTTCAGGCATCTGGCAAGGCTGGCGGAACTCGAGTCGACCGAAACGGTGATCACGCTGGATTACAGCAAGAAATGCATTCCGAGATAAGTTTCTGGATGCGAAGATAACGACACTCTTCGACCTGATGCGTATAGAATCTGACATCGTTAAATAGTAGTTGAGGATGTCACCAAAATGAACACAAAGCTCAACAGCGAAGATCGTCGCAAGATAATTCTTGAGGGATACGGCAACAATGAGCCGTTGAAAGCTATTGCGGCAAAGATCGGGTGCTCGCTGGCGAGTTTGAAAGTCACCGCCAGCAAACTCGGCTGTACACGAACTGCGAAAGAAGCGGCGGAATTTCGACGCGGATTTCACGTCCCGGAAGACAAGCGGCAAGATTACAACCAGCTTATGATTGCTGGGCAATATAGAGCTCGTGAGTGCGCGCTGATTTTGGGACTCCTAACAGAACAATCATCAGGCAGCAGCTAAACTGATTCCAATACACCTGTGGACGGTATTGTCACTTAATCATTCCATCGTGTCAGCGGTTCATCAGTAAAAAGCCCGCCGCAAGGCACGGGCGACGGGCCCTGAAAGGTTCGCACAGATGCTGCGTCGACGTTTCAATCATTCCTGCCTCAGCCCTCACGATCTGGCTATTTGCGAACGCGTGTTCGATCGGGTCTGCGCGAATGAACATCTCGACCCTTTGGACCCGGACGCCGAAATCCTGGCAGTGATGGTCGTGGCCATTTTTCAAAATGTTCACACCAGCGAGCGCGAACTGCTGGAGGCGGTCAAGTGTCGTCGGCAAAAGGCTGCGGGAACCGGACATTAGTACATGTCGCCTAAAAGTGCGCAGCGGTTTTAGTAAAGCCAGATGGAAGCAATAACCTAAGGCGTCGCATGAATCCGTTCCGCGCCCAAAGCAGCTGCTTGCGGCGGTGACCGAGGCGCCGGTTACCGCATCGTGTCGTCGGCAAAAAAGCGACGTTGCGCTCTCTGCTTTCACATCCGGGTACGCCGAAAAGTCCGGCGGTCAAAAATCGACCAGCGGCGTGTCCACGATCTGGTGCTCGAACAGCAGCCAGAACGGCGATCCCCGGGATTCGGAGTACCAATGCTCAAAAATCGCAAGGGCCTCGCCGATATTGGTGGCGGGTTCGTCCTCGGGCAGTTTCGCGGCCTGGAACAACGCAAGCGCAACGGGGCCAAAATGCGTGATCGCTTCCGTGCGCGCCTCGCTGTCCGCATTCCAGCCGAGCCGCAAGCGCAGGACGGCCAAAGCGCTGGCCACGGCGATCTCCTCACTTTCGGCCGAGGCCACGGCGTCCGAGATCGCCTGCATGAGGTTGAGCCGCCTGAAGGCGAAAGCGCGCTCCTGTTCCAGAACCGCGATCTGATTGGCCGCTTGTCGCCTGAAGCTTGCTTCGGTTGTCCTGGCGGTCTCAGCCGTCGTTTTCAGGTCATTCAGAAAGGAAGCCGTCGGGTTCATCTTGGCTCACTGGGATGGCGGAAGAGAGTGGGAGTCGAACCCACCAGAGACCGACTCGCGGCCCCTCCCGGATTTGAAGTCCGGACGCCCCACCGGGGACGATGCTCCTCCAGAAATTTGCGCCATCGGCGGCTCACCCTCGCCTGTCAGGCGGAACAGGTCCAGCCTGCGCCTGTTCAGACGGCGCAAGTCTCCCCGCCGCAGCGTCACGCCGTGCCGATCGAGAAATTCGAGGATATGGATGGCGACCTTGCGTCCGCTGCCCACGCGATCGCGAAATTGAGCAGCGGTGAACTCGGCTGTAGGCATCGACGCAGCGAGGTCGCGCGCGATCTCGACGATCTGCGCCAACGCCTCGCGCTGGAAGAAGTGGTCATGAGCGACCTCGTGGACCTTCCCCATGCGGCCGGCAAGCTTCAGAAGCCGCCGGATTTCCGTCTCCGGCGCGGCCAGCGCCTCGGCAATATCCCACACTCTTGGCGGATGGAACCGTTCGGGTCCGCCGATGAGAGGCTGGGTTTGCAGCCAGAGAGTTTCATCCTTTGCCGTCAGGTGTGCCTCATGACCGGGTAGCCGCACCCAGGCACCGTCCAAGGCAACTTCTCCAGCGTGCGAGAGGCTCCGCAGAACTGCCGTGAAAGCGGGCGCCGGCAGACGTGGATCAAGCCCAATACGCAGTCTCTCCATTCCTACGCCCGGCAAATCCGGATTGTCGGCATGGAAGGTCTCCAGGGTCGCGGCCAAGTCGCGCTTGAATCGCAACCAGCGCTCCGGCGACAGCACGAGAAGCATTTCTCCCACGGCAAAATGGACAAGCCCGAGTTGATCGATCAGGCCTTCCGTCTCGCAGTCACTAAGCGCCCTGTCGCGCGCGAAAGCCTTCAGGTCGAAATAGTGGGGCGGCGCATCAAGGAGTGCGGCGGCGGCCAGTTCGGGCGCCAATAGCGCATGGGCATCGAGTTGGATCAGCCGTTCCGGCGCGCGGCGTTTGCGGCTGGGCGCCCGCAGATCGAGAAAATGTCCGCCGCCGATGGTTCGCTGCGCGGAGGTGTCGCGCACCACGTAAACGTCGCCGGCAGCGGCCGCGATCGGACTGTCCAGCACCAATTGAACATTGGCCGTGCCGCCAGGCCCGATCGGTTCGTCTGCGAGGAGTACGATGCGTGCCCCGACGTCCGTCGCGGCATGGTGGAGCCGCACCGGAAACCATTGGCCGATCGGCTTGCGTTCACCCGGCAGAACGCGAAGGCTTGCATCGATCCGGTCCGACGGCGCGTGAAGCTTCGGATCGACAATCACGTCGCCGCGCCGGATCGCCTCCTTGATAACCCTTTCGCCGGTCAGATTGAGCGCGCAGCGGTCTCCCGCCCGACCACGTTCAGCCGGCCGGTTCTGGGCGTGGATCGATCGAACCCGCGCAAGCAATCCCGACGGGCTTACGACCACGTTGTCTCCAATACCGAGAGAACCCGAAAGCACGGTGCCCGTCACGACGGTGCCCACGCCGCGCAGCGTGAACGAGCGGTCGACCGCTAATCGAAAACGGCCCGAAACTGCACGCCGGGCAAGACGCGACGCCTCCTCGAACAAGAGATACCTGAGTTCATCGATACCTTCGCCTGTAACGACCGAGAGGGGAATCAGGGGGGCCTCGGCAAGCATCGTCCCGGCAACTACTGCGCGGATCTCGCTCGCCACCGCGGTGCGGCGCTCGGGACCGGCCAGATCGCATTTCGTAAGCAGGACGGCGCCGCGCTTGACACCGAGCAGATCGACGATGGCGAGATGCTCCCGGGTTTGCGGCATGACGCCGTCGTCGGCGGCCACCACGAGCAACACGAAGTCGATGCCGCTGGCGCCGGCGAGCATCGTGTGTACGAAACGCTCGTGCCCGGGAACATCGACGAAACCGATGCTATCCCCACCCGGCACCGGCAAATAGGCGAAGCCGAGATCGATGGTCATGCCGCGTGTCTTTTCCTCCTGCAAACGATCGGTGTTTATACCGGTCAGCGCATGCACCAGCGCAGTTTTGCCATGATCGACATGTCCCGCCGTGCCGACGATCATGATGCGGTCTCCAGCAACGGCGCGGCGGCGCGACGCTCGGCCTCGGCGGCATCGCCCGCGCTCAATTCGGCCCGCACCGCAGCCAGATAGCGGCTGGCAAGGGCGCTGCCGCCTGCCTCGGCACGCAGGAGCCAAACCAGCGCCTCGACCGCGTCAGCCGGCACGCCCGTGCCAAGATGGCAGGCGGCGCCGAGCATTGCCTGCCCTTCGGCGTCTCCTCGCATGGCAGCACGGCGCCACCAGCGGACAGCCTCGTCCGGATCGCGCGGCACGCCGAGCGCATTGTGATAAAGCATGCCGATCCGGGTCATCGCGGATGCGATGCCCTGATTGGCCGCGGCAAGCGCCCAGCGTCGCGCCTCGCCGACATCGGGAGCCATCACTTCGCCCTCCAGCAGCATCCAGCTCAGCATATCCTGCGCCGGTCCGTCGCCAGTTTCCGCTGCGGCCCGATAGAGCTCGGCTGCCCGGCGAAAGTCCTGCTGAACGCCTTCGCCGCGGAAATAGAGCGACGCCAGGTTCCTTTGCCCGACAGGATCTCCTGCCTCGGCGGCGAGCGCCAGCCAGCGAAAGGCTATATCCGCGTCACGCTCGACGCCGAGCCCTTCGGCGAAGCAGGCGCCGATATTGTTCTGAGCGCGGGCAACGCCCTGGTGAGCCAGCGGCTCCCATATGGAGAGAGCCACGGCATGATCGCCTCGCCGCGCGACTGCGAGGGCCTCGGTCATGCGTGCGGCCACAGGCGTCTCGGCTGGGCGGCGCGCAAGGCGATCAAGCCAGCGCATCGGTTCCTCCCAGATTTAAGCCGGCTAGATTGGCGATGAATTTCGCCTCGTCTTCCAGGCAGCGCAAATCGAGCACGAGCGCCTGGTTTTCGATGCGCCCGATCACGGGGACGCCCAACCCGCGCAGCGCAGCCGCAAGCGCTTCGAGCGCCCGGCCGCTCCCTGAGCGCGGCTTGAGAGCAAGCCCGGCGCTTGGCACAGTTTCGAGCGGCAGCGCGCCGGATCCGACTTGGCTCCGGCACTCCACCGTGTCGACCGCAAAGGCTTCGCCCACGGCGTCAGCAACCAGGGGAGCAAGGCGCTTTGCCTGCGCTGCAATCTCCCTCACCGAGCGCGAGAGCAGCCTTAGCGTCGGCAGGCGCTCGGCCAAGCGGTCGGGATCGCGGTAGAGCTTCAACGTCGCCTCGAGCGCGGCCAAACGAAGCTTGTCGACCCGGAGCGCCCGCTTCATCGGGTTGCGGCTGATCGCTGCCAGCAGGTCCCTGCGGCCGACGATGAAACCCGCCTGCGGACCGCCAAGCAGCTTGTCGCCGGAGAATGTGACGAGATCGGCGCCGTCGGCGACCGCCTCGCGCACGGTCGGCTCGCGCCCGAGGCCGTAGCGGGCTAGATCGACCAGCGTGCCCGAACCGAGATCATGGACCAGCGGTATCCCATGCTCCTTGGCGATTGAAACGAGCTCGGGTGCCCGGATCTCGGCCGTGAATCCTTCGACCCGGTAGTTCGATGTGTGCACCTTGAGGATGAGCCCGGTCTCCGGGCCGATCGCCGCGACATAGTCGTTGCGATGCGTGCGGTTGGTGGTGCCGACCTCGACAAGCCTGGCGCCGGCGCGCGTCATGATCTCGGGCATCCGGAAAGAGCCGCCGATCTCGATCAACTCGCCTCGCGAAACGATCGCTTCGCGACCGAGCGCCAGCGTGTTGAGGACGAGAAGGACGGCAGCCGCATTGTTGTTGACGACGGTTGCATCCTCGGCTCCGGTCAGCTCGCAAACGAGCGATCGAAGATGATCGTCCCGTTCGCCGCGCTCGCCTTTCTCGACATCGAATTCGAGAGCCACCGCTTCGCGCATCGCCAGCCGAACAGCCTCGACCGCCTCTTTCGCGAGGAGGGCTCGTCCTAGATTGGTATGCAGCACCGTTCCGGTCAGGTTGAAAACGGGACGCAGGGAAGAGCGTTCGCCGTCCCTGAGCTGCACGAGCGCGTCGCCGGCAAGATCTTTTGCCTCCGGCACGACGGCTCCGGCATTGCGGGAGGCCATTCGCGCATCGGCGACGGCTCGGCGAATGGCCTCCGCCGCGGCCTGCCGTCCGAAGCGCTCGATTGCGGCCGCCGCCAGCGGGGTCCTCAGCACTTGGTCGACCGACGGAAGATTGCGCAAAGGGTTTGCGGATGAAGCGGTCATCCTATCCTCAATAGCCAACAAGGAACGGATTGAACGATCCGCGGTGATGGCCGCCCTCGCGGACGAGCAGGTCGAGGCCGAGCGTCGCCACGTCGTCGGCGACCGGATCGAGAGCCGGATCCTTGTATTGGTACAGGATCTTTACATAGCAGCCGCATGCATCGCAGGTCTCGGCCTTGACCGTGCCAGAGCCTCCCTCGATTTCCTGATAGCCTATCCCCTTGGTCGAGCCGCACAGCGTACATTTGACACGGACGTGGTTCCACAATGTTCCACACAGGGCGCAGGCGCAGAACCGGGCCCCGTGTGCGCCGTGCCAACCGACGATGATCGAGCATACGGGCGGCCCACCGCAGGCCGGACAGGCGCCGTCGGCAACCGGAACGAGCTTCGAGCTGTCGAGACATGCCGCGAGGCGGGCGAAGTGAACCTGCAGCGCGGCCGCGACATAGACATGCTCGGCAAGCGCTTTCATTGGGATCGCATCGGTGAGCACATTGCGCACCATGGGATCGACCCCGGACGCATCGATATTCGCCAGCCTGCCCAAGGCGGCTGCGGCCGCCTCGGGTTTCTCGATCGTGGCTGCCACTTCGAACAGGCGGCCGAGCGTCATTCCAAGGGCGGCATCCGAAGTGAATTGGTTGCGATCGAGCGGCGGCATACCGAAGATTCGTGCGCGCTCGCGCGCCTCCGCGGTCGGCAATTCGATCTCCGGCAAGCCGTCCTGGATGCGGTGCTGCGCATCCGTCAGTGCAGCGAGGAAGCGGAGATAGGGGCCGAGCTGGTGGTCATCCGCCAACACATTCAATCGCTCGGAGCGGCGAATGAACAAGGTCCGCGGATCAGGCAGGCGCGCAAAGGGTGGGACCGAGACTTCGCCGATTACAGTCGGGTCAGGGCGTGACGGATCTTGTTGCCTTGGCATTTCAACCTCACGAACCTCACGGGCCACGTGGTCGGCTTGATACTGTTCCAGAGCAATTCCACGAAAAGTGTATAACGGTTTTTCGTCCGGAATTGCGTAAAAACAAATACCCGCTCATCCGGCGGGATCCGATCCAGAACGTCCGTCCGGCTTGCGTGCGATCAGTTCACGCAGCCATTTGCGATGATGCCGCCACGCCCAGCCGCCGGTCACCCGTCCGCGCGTCATGGCGGGAATGGTGCCGCGTACCCAGATGGCCGAGTAGAAATGAATAATCCAGACGCCGATGATCGCCACGGCAGCGATCGAATGAACAAGCAGCGCTACCCGCTGCTGGCCGATCGTGGTGTAAGCGGCGAAATATTGTTGCCAGATGACGATGCCGCTCGAAATCAGGATGACGATGAGGATCGACATTGACCAGAAGACGAGCTTCTGGCCGGCGTTGTACTTGCCGACTTCCGGGACGTTGTCCTCATGATTGGACAATACGTCACGGAAACGGGCGAGCCACGTTCCGTCCTCGGGCCTCCACAAATTGGCCTTCCAGAACCGAAGGAAAAGCCCAAGGAAGCTAAAGAAGAGCAAGACGCCGATCCATGGGTGAATGAAGCGCGTGAACTGGCCGCCGCCAAACAGCCCCGACAGGAAGAACAGGCTCGGGTGAAACATGGCAAGGCCGGTCAAGGCGAGCAGGATCAGGCTGGCCGCCGTGATCCAATGGTTGATCCGCGCGCCCACCGTGTAGCGGTCCACGATGACTGGCTTGCCGGGATGTACCTGCTCGTTCGGCTTCACGTCATACGCGGCCATCGTTGTCGCCTTCCGTCAGCTCTTCGGCATGCTCCTCATCCGTCTCGGAGACCCTGTTCGGTCCCATGACCAGATGGTGAAGCAGGCCGACGCCGGCCGCCACGCCGAGAATGGTGAGGCCGGCATATTTGGTCACGCCCTTCCACGCCTCCACCAGCGGACTGATCTTCGGCTCCTTCGGCAGACCCGAATAGAGTTCCGGCTGGTCGGCATGGTGCAGCACATACATCACATGCGTCCCTCCGACGCCGGGCGGATCGTAGAGGCCGGCATTCGAATAGCCTCGCGATTTCAGGTCCTTGATGCGGCCGTCGGCGTGCTGTTTCATCTCGTCTTTCGTGCCGAACACGATCGCCTGGGTCGGGCAGGCCTTGGCGCAGGCTGGTCCCTGGCCGACAGCCACGCGGTCGGAGCAGAGCGTGCATTTGTAGGCCGTGTGATCGACTTTGGAGATGCGCGGAATGTTGAACGGGCAACCCTTGATGCAATAGCCGCAGCCGATGCAGTTCTCATGGACGAAATCGACGATGCCGTTCGAATACTGCACTATGGCGCCCGGCGCCGGACAAGCCTTGAGGCACCCCGGATCAGCGCAGTGCATACAGCCATCCTTGCGGATCAGCCATTCGAGTTCGTTCGTCTCGGGATTGTCCCATTCGCTGTAGCGCATCAGCGTGAACATGTCCGGCGTGAGATCGGCAGGATTCTCATAGACGCCGGCATTGAGGCCGATCTCCGGATGCGTATCGTTCCACTCGATGCAGGCCGTCTGGCATGCCTTGCAGCCGATGCATTTCGAAACATCGATGAGCTTGGCGACTTCCGTCAATTGCTGCTTGGGCGCGGGAACCGTCGAGGCAGAGCGGCGGATGAGGTCCTTGTCGGAAATACGCGGTGCGGTGTCCGTCGTCGAAGGATTTGGAAGTGGAGGAAACATGGCTTACTCCTCCTACGCTATCGGCCCGGCGATGGGCTCGATGTTGACAAGGAACGCCTTGTATTCCGGCGTCTCGATGTTGGCGTCGCCGACAAAGGGGGTGAGCATGTTGGGGCCAAAGCCTTTCTTCGCCGCTCCCGTGAAGCCCCAGTGCAGCGGTATTCCGACGATGTGGACGGTCTTGCCATCGCAGGTGAGCGGCCTGATCCGTTTGGTCACCATGGCCTTCGCCACAACGGAACCGCGCTTCGACCAGACGCGCACCCAGCCGCCTTTGATGATGCCTTTCTCGGCCGCAAGCTGTTCCGAAATTTCCACGAAAAACTCCGGCTGCATCACCGCATTGGTGATGACGTGCTTGGTCCAGAAGTGGAAATGCTCGGTCAGTCGGTAGGAGGTCGCCGCGTAGGGAAACTCCTGCGAAGCCGATTCGGCGAACTGGGCCATATCGCCTTCGAACACCCGCGCTGCGGGGTTGCCGCGGACTTTGGGAGCTATCGGGTTCGCGATGGGCGACTCGAACGGCTCGTAGTGCGCCGGGAATGGTCCGTCGCGCATCATGCCCCGGGTAAAGAGGCGCGAGACGCCTTCCGGATTCATGATGAACGGGCCTACTTGATCGGGCTTTGCCGTTGGCAAGATGTCGGGGACATCGTAGCCCGACCATTTCGTGCCGTCCCATTCAATCACCTTGCGGCTTGGATCCCAAGCCTTTCCGGTGAGGTCAGCCGACGCCCTGTTGTAGAGAATGCGGCGGTTGGCGGGCCATGAGAACGCCCATTTGGGATAGGCGCCGGTTTCGTCAGGATCGGTGGTGTCCCGCCTGGCCATGTTGTTGCCGTTTTCGTTGAAGCAGCCGGAATAGATCCAGCAGCCGCAGGAGGTGGAGCCGTCGTCGCGCAGCGCGGCGAAGCCCGGCAAGAGCTTTCCGGCCTCGGCCAGTACCTTTGTCGGATCGGCCGTGTCGGTTACCCTGGCGAGCGCCCTGCCATTGATCTCCTGGGCAAGCTCCTCGGCCTTCGGATCGCCGGGATCGGCATAAGGCCAGTTGAGCTTGACGATCGGATCCGCGAAGGCGCCGCCTTCCTTGGTGTAGAGCTCCTTCAGGCGCAGATAGAGCTGCGCCATGATCCAGGTATCGCGTTTGGCCTCGCCGGGGGGCGTGCCGCCGGCCCAATGCCACTGCAGCCAGCGCCCCGAATTGACCAGCGAGCCGTCGTCCTCGGCGAAGCAGGTGGAGGGAAGCTGGTAGACTTCCGTCTGAATCTGCGACGGATCGACATCGTTGTACGGCCCGTGGTTCTCCCAGAACCGGCCCGTCTCCGTGTCCAACGGATCCATGATGACGAGGTATTTGAGCTTCGAGAGGGACTCGATTACCTTCTTCTTGTTCGGAGCTGCCTGTAGCGGGTTGAAGCCCTGGCAGAAATAGCCGTTCATCTTGCCCTGGTGCATCAGCTCGAAAGCCCGCAGCAGATCGTAGCCCGGCAGGTCGAGCTTCGGCAGGTAGTCATAGGCGAAGCCGTTCTCCGGCGTTGCCGCGTTGCCCCACATCGACTTCTGGAAGCTTACGAAGAACTTCCTGTAGTTCTGCCAGTAGCTCATCTGGTTCGGCCGGAGCGGCTTGAAGCCTCGGGTCGACATGTAGGCTGCCAGATCGACCTCCTTCTCAGTCGGCAGCGTCAGATAACCGGGCAGCAGGTTCGACATCAGCCCGAGGTCGGTCAGCCCCTGAATGTTGGAGTGACCGCGAAGTGCGTTCATGCCGCCGCCGCGTATACCAATATTGCCGAGAACAAGCTGCAGCATCGCCATGGCGCGGATGTTCTGCGAGCCCTTCGAGTGCTGGGTCCAGCCGAGCGCGTACATCGAGGTCATCGCCTTGGTCGGAGACGACGTCTCGGCGACCATCGCGGCCACCTTCAGGAACCGCTCCTTCGGTGTGCCGCAGATGCGCTCGACCATCTCCGGCGTGTAGACCGCGACATGCGTCTTGAGCAGATTCCAGACGCAGCGGGGATTGGCCAATGTCGCGTCGACAACGGCAAAGCCGTCGGTGCCTATGTCATAGTCCCAACTGGACTTGTCATAGTCTCGCTTCGCCTCGTTATAGCCGGAGAAGAGGCCGTCCTGATAGGTGAAGCCCTCCTTGACGACATACGTCGCGTTGGTGAAGGCCCTCAGATAGTCCCATTGCACCTTATCGTTCTGGATGCAGTAGTTGATCAGCCCGAGCAGGAAGGCGATGTCCGTTCCCTGGCGGATCGGCGCGTAAAGATCCGACACCGAAGCCGAGCGCGTAAAGCGCGGGTCGATGACGATGAGCTTGGCACCGCGGTTGGCCTTCGCCTCTGTAACCCATTTGAAGCCGCAAGGATGCGCTTCCGCCGCATTGCCGCCCATGATGACGACGAGATCCGTGTTCTTGATGTCGGTCCAGGAATTGGTCATTGCGCCGCGGCCGAATGTTGGGGCGAGACTCGCCACCGTCGGGCCGTGTCAGACACGTGCCTGGTTGTCGAACACCAGCATGCCCGCGCTGCGGACCACCTTGTAGGTCGCGAACGCGGTTTCATTGGTCGAAGCCGAGGCGGCGAGGAAGCCGGTGGTGATCCACCGGTTGACCGTCACGCCGTCATTGTTCGTCGCGACGAAGTTCTTGTCGCGATCGTCCTTCATCAGGCGGGCGATGCGGCCGAGCGCGTCTTCCCAGCTTATCGGCTCGAACTTGTCCGAGCCCGGTCTGCGGATCATCGGATGTTGCAGACGGGTCGGCGACTTGACAAATCCGAGCAGGGCCGACCCTTTGGGGCACAAGGTGCCGCGATTGGTCGGATGATCAGTGTCACCCTCGATATGGGTGATCTCGGCCGGCTCGCCCTTTCTGAGATCGCCCTTCGAATACAAGATTATGCCGCAAGCCACCGAGCAGTATGGACAGGTGTTGCGTGTTTCGGTGGTGTTCGCGAGCTTGAACGGCCGTATAGCCGCCGCGTGTGCGGCCTCGCTATCGCCGAAGCCTAGGGCTCCAAGCGTAGTACCGGCGAGACCCGCGCCTGCTGTTTGCAGGAACGCGCGTCGAGAAAGATTGATGTTCATGGGTTCCTCCCGAAGCCGATGCCCCACAAGGCAACTCGAACCAACGGTCAATCCGACTAACTAGTGTCGGACCAAATAAAATCAATGCCAAAGAACGAGGCACGTACGGTGCAGCAAAAGCGCCCCTCCGAACCGCCTTCCTGCAAAAGGTTGTGCCCGCAAATCGGCATTGTCTATTATTGTTGAATATTCTTGTCATCTTTTCGTGACCGCGATTGCGGTTGACGAAAACGAACGCATTATCATAAAGTAAGGCGTGGCGATGAAACAGCTCCCGCGGGTCGGGGCGCCTTTCGATCGATACCCGATGACGGCGATGCCTCGCACGCCGGATACGGGCTTTGCCCTTCCCAACTCAACGAAATCCGCTGAGAGCAAGCGTGCTCCAAACGTGCCGTGCGTTGGGCGATCGTATTTTCCATTTCGGTTGACTTTGATCCCTACTAAAGCGTGCCAGCAGAGGAGGCTCGACGACCATGGCAATCGCCCTCTCGCCTGAAATCACCGAAGCGCCCGTTGTGCGCCTGACCAGCCTCGCCCATGGCGGCGGTTGCGGCTGCAAGCTGGCGCCGTCAGTGCTGCAGCAGCTTCTCGCCGATCCGGCGGCTGCCAGTCCCTATCATCAACTTCTCGTCGGCACGGAGACCGGCGACGATGCGGCAGTCTGGCAGCTCGACGGCGCGACTTGCGTCATTGCGACCACCGACTTCTTCATGCCTATGGTAGATGACCCCTACGATTTCGGCCGGATTGCCGCAACCAACGCCCTTTCCGATATCTATGCGATGGGTGGCCGGCCGATCATGGCGTTGGCTATTCTCGGCATGCCTCTCGACAAGATCCCGACGCTCATGGTCCGCGAAATCCTGAAAGGTGGCGAAGCTGTCTGCGCCGACGCCGGAATCCCGGTTGCCGGCGGCCACTCAATCGACTCGCCGGAGCCGATTTACGGCCTCGCAGTCATCGGCACATGCCGACCCGAGAATATCCGACGCAATTCTGACACCAGGCCGGGTGACGCCTTGATCCTGACGAAAGGGCTCGGCGTCGGCATCTATTCCGCCGCCATCAAGAAGCAGGCGCTTTCCGAAAGCGGCTATCGCGAAATGATCGCCTCCACCACCCTTCTCAACCGGATCGGATCGGAGCTGGCACAGGACGCGAGCGTTCACGCCGTCACCGACGTGACCGGATTTGGCTTGCTCGGACATGCCCTCGAGATGGCACGCGGTTCCGGGTGCACGCTGATAATTTGCAGCCACGACGTGCCGTTCTTTTCCGAAGCTGCCTCGCTCGCGGTCGACGGCCATGTTACCGGCGCATCGCGGCGCAACTGGGCGAGCTATGGCGACGCGGTAAGCTTGCCTCCCGGCATGCCCGAGTGGCGACGCCATCTTCTCACGGACCCACAGACTTCGGGCGGCTTGCTGGTTGCTTGCGAGACCGACCGCGCAGCGGCGCTCGTCGAGAGGATCGTCGCGGACGGCTATCCTTCGGCTCGCATCATCGGCCATGCCATGCCCGGCGCGCCGACAATAGTAGTAGAGGCCTGAACGGCCGCTCCGCTTCCCCCCGGTCAAGCCCGGCGGCCACCGCTCTGCCAGCCCCCTCGCAGCCGAGCTGCTGGGCTGCCGCCTAGTCATTCGCTGCGAACGTCGGCTTCCAGCCCGATAGCGCTTCGCCTTGGGGCCCTCGTAGTCAGCGATGCTCGTGAAGCCAACGCTCGATCGAGGTGTAAGGGACTTCAGTCTTAGTTGAGCTATTGCTAATATGCCGATAGCTTAGCAGCGCGGGGACGATCCTGGCGCTCGTAGCTCAAACAGGACAGAGCGGAGGCTTAAATGGGCGATGATAAGCTCTGGCATGGTGCTATTCACGACCATCAAGTCGGATATTTCGCTTCGGAGAACGGCTTGACTACGGACCTGGCTTGGGAGTTGATCCTAAAACACGGCAACAACCGAAAGGCCGTGATTAAAGCCGCGCAGGGTTTAGTCAGGCAACATGGCCGACCAACCCCCTGCTCCCCTGTAGAGCCCCCGCCGCGCTTGGCGAAGAGCGTGGGCCGAGGAAAGCGGTAGCTTGCAACACGTCCTGCGACTTTGGCGCTTTTGAATACGGCCAAGGACAGGATGCGTTTCGGCCCCCGTTCCACCAGATGAACAGCGAGCTTGTTGAGTACTTCAACCGAGGGGCGCTCCCGGGCAGAGGTCGTTCTTCGGCCCAATAGCTCACGATGAGACATCGTCCCACACTGGAAGTGGCTACCCCAAATAGGTGATGCGCATATTCGATACGAAGAAAAGTATTGCCGTAGCCGATTGCCCCAAGGCTTCACACCGAAGGTGAAGAAGCGGTAAGGCCCGCCTGTCGAGGCAATGGAACATTAGGCGTCACTAATAGTTACCTTGACGGCAGGGGTCACCAACGCCTCCGCAAGCCCGGCGATTCCCTAGGGACGACCCGCTGCTGCCGTAAATCGAGCGACAGCGCTCAAACCGGGAGAAATATCATGCAACGGTTTATGTTCGCATCAGTTGTAATCGCTTTGTCGGCTGGCCTGTCGTTGGCACAAGCCGCCACGCCCGTTCAACATAAACAAGGTATCAGAACGAATTATGGTGCGGCCGGCGGCATGAAGCTTGACCCCACCATAACGGGCGGCACATCGAAACCGAATGCGGTAAAAGATTGTGCCCCCGGCCAGCAGACCGGCAGTGCACAGCCCACTGGTCAGGCGACAGCCGACGCGAAGGGCGCCGCTCCTAGCCAGATGAAAAAGACAGCTGCGGGCTGTGAAACATCCCCGCCGCTTCGCCAATGATACGGATCGAGATATTACATCCGAAGCGGCTCGAGTGGGTGCCTAGCCGCGCGGTCTGGCTTTAGGTTGCGGCGAGCTTTCCGACGGATTTTCGGCCATTTTGGCGAATCTCCGATAGCCAAAGCGGTTTTTCCTGCCAGCTCATCGCGATCATTATTTGTGATCGCTCGGCCATGCGTCGCAGCAATCGCATATCTGAAGAGCTACGAACTCGCCGGCCCTTTCACCGGAACGTTTCCATCCAGCCTCGATCTCCGGCCCATCTTCGCTGCCGGCATGCGCACGAAAGTCGGGCGCGTAAAGCTACGAATCGCGGGCCACTGGCAAGCCGCAGGTGGGTGGGTTCAGGCAATGCTCATTGAAAAATGGGCCGCCGATTTTCTGCTTGGCTGTAAAGCTCAGCGGGTTGTCGCTTTCAATACTACTGGCAAGCGATTTCCGGAGAAGCCGGTGTCGTGCTCCGGCCCACCTTCCCCTCATTTGCCTCCCTGCGGCGGGACACCCGGAGGCCCCAATTCCGCTGGCAATTCTGCCCCAACGCCCCGTAAATGGCGCCGCCACCTTTCCGGGCGCTGTCAGCCGCTCAAGTGTATGGCCCCTTCTGCGAGACAAATGCTCAGCGTGAGTTGGAGATGATCCAGACGAAGGTCATTGCGTTGACGCAGCTCGCGAAAGCGGTTTCGATTTCTTCCACGGGACCAGTCGCCAGGGTCAGCAAACGCGCCATGAGCCACAGAGAGTTGGAGCTTCCTCCCCGTGGGTCGAAGGCTGTGAAGCTGCTCCGTTCAAAATGTCGGAGCGTTAAGGCGTCAGCTAGAAACGATAACGAAGCCCAACAGTATTCGCGTTGGAACCCTCTCCCATATTTCCAAACGTACCACCGGCGCCGGATCTGTGGTGGAGTTGATAGACAAGCTCGACGTTGGGAGCTTGCCTTAACCTGAAAGAAAGCTCGGCGCCGATGAAACCAAGGAAAGACGCGTCGCCGTCGTAATAGACCTCGCGCTCGCGTTCGATTTCGGTGGTTCCCGTAACGGCACTCAAACCGGCCGTCAGTGCTGGCGCAATCGCCAGATCGCCGATGACAAGGCCCTGGTGACGAACCCTAACCCCGGCCCAAACTTCCCCTGACGTATCGTCATCCTCGCCAAACCTTACGGCGGCCCCGGTCACACCGCCAAGAACGAAACCAGCGCCAATATCGGCGAAGTCGCGGCCGTAAGCAGCTCCGATTATGTAGTTGTTCGTATAGTCGGCGCCGAAGACGTTGATCGTGTTCCCAAATGATCCGGCCGCAAAAACGCCGCCAAAAAAATAGACGTCGTTCTTCGCCGGTTGACCGACAGCGAAAGGATCTTCGGTAGCAAAATAGATGAAGGGAGAACTGTTGTCGGCGAGAGCGGAAGTGATGGGACCGGTCAGGATCAGTGCGGCCAAAGCTGCTTGCACCCCGCGCATTCACAAGCTCCGAATCAATCCCTCAGTTGTCATCTTTCATCCGGCATTTGACGGGAAGAAGCAAGTTCCCTGCTCCACGAATTGGATGGAGTTCTATCCCATTGCTTGACCAAACCTTCTTTCCGAACTGCAGGTCGCTCAGCAAATCGGATTCCCCTTTGCCGGCACTACCTACGGGATCTGGTCGAATGAAAAAGCTCGCATCTTCCGTAGCGTTCGGCCCGCTCCGACGGTCAAGAGAGCTGCGGATCCAGACGACGTTGCGCCGCCCGCTTGCCGACCCCAAGCACGGCGAGGTGATCCGCGAGGATCTGCGCGCTGGTCTCTCCGCTGTTCCGATCTGGATGCAGGAGTTCCTGCGCGAACTCCTCGGCCCAGGCGCTCGGCACGAGGGCAAACCATGAGCACCGACGCCTACCGCCAAATCTTCCCCGACACATTCATCAGCCTTCCCGCACGACTTGATTGGCGACCGATCAAAGCCGCGGGCCAAAAGCGCTTGACAAAATAGCGTCGGCCCGCTCAATTTCGACCCATTCACCAGGGGAGTCCCGGCAAGGGGCTGAGATACTGCTGGCTTTCGCGGCGCAGTGACCCGTTGAACCTGATCCAGTTCATACTGGCGTAGGGACGGTGCAAGCGCTCTGCGGGAGTTCACGCCCGAGGTCCTATTTCGGCAGGTCCACAGAAGCGTCTTTTCATCCTTCCGGCACAGAACTGGGTCTCCAATGCATGAGCAAAGGAGCCTCAAGATGAATGCCCTCACCCCCGCCGTGTCGACAGGGCCGCTGCCTGCCTCACGGAAAATCCACAAGTCTGGCGTCCTCCATCCGCACATCAAGGTGCCGATGCGCGAAATCTCCGTCCATCCGACGGCAGGCGAACCGCCCGTCACCGTCTATGATCCGTCCGGCCCTTATACGGACCCGACTGTCAAAACCAGCATCGAAAAAGGCCTCGCCCGGCTTCGCCATGAATGGATTACGGCACGCGGCGATGTCGAAGCCTATGACGGCCGTCATGTCCGGCCGGAGGACAACGGATTCGCGGCGGGCGAGCGCCTGACACCGGAATTTCCCGTTCGCAACCGGCCGCTCAGGGCCAAGGCCGGCAAGGCGGTGACCCAGCTTGCCTACGCGCGCGCCGGCATCATTACGCCTGAGATGGAGTTCGTCGCCATACGCGAGAACCTCGGCCGCGAGACCATGCGCAGCAAGCTGCCGCGCGACGGCGAAGCCTTCGGCGCGGCGCTTCCCGATTTCGTCACGCCGGAATTCGTGCGCGACGAGGTGGCGCGCGGACGCGCGATCATTCCCGCCAACATCAACCACCCGGAGAGCGAGCCGATGATCATCGGCCGCAATTTCCTGGTGAAGATCAACGCCAATATCGGTAACTCCGCTGTCACCTCCTCGATGGCCGAGGAGGTCGAAAAGATGGTCTGGGCGATTCGCTGGGGCGCCGATACGGTGATGGACCTGTCGACCGGCCGCAACATTCACAACATCCGGGACTGGATCGTGCGCAACGCACCGGTGCCGATCGGCACGGTGCCACTCTACCAGGCGCTCGAGAAGGTTGGCGGCATTGCCGAGGATCTGACCTGGGAGGTATACCGCGACACGCTGATCGAACAGGCCGAGCAAGGCGTCGACTATTTCACCATCCACGCCGGCGTGCGGCTGCATTATATCCCGCTGACCGTTGACCGGGTCACGGGTATCGTCTCGCGCGGCGGGTCGATTATGGCCAAATGGTGCCTTCACCACCATCGGGAAAGCTTCCTCTACGAGCATTTTGCGGAGATCTGCGACATCTGTCGCGCCTACGACGTGTCCTTCTCGCTCGGCGACGGCCTTCGTCCGGGCTCCATCGCCGATGCCAACGACGCGGCGCAATTCGCCGAGTTGGAAACGCTCGGCGAACTGACGCAGATAGCCTGGGCCAAGGATTGCCAGGTGATGATCGAGGGGCCCGGCCACGTGCCGATGCACAAGATCAAGGCGAACATGGACAAGCAGCTCGCTGTCTGCGGCGAAGCGCCCTTCTATACGCTTGGACCGCTGACAACCGACATCGCGCCGGGCTACGACCACATCACCTCAGGCATTGGGGCCGCCATGATCGGCTGGTTCGGCACCGCCATGCTCTGTTACGTCACGCCGAAGGAGCATCTCGGTCTTCCCGATCGCAACGACGTCAAGATCGGCGTGATCACCTACAAGATCGCGGCCCATGCCGCCGACCTGGCAAAAGGTCATCCGGCGGCGAAAGTCAGGGATGATGCCCTTTCCCGCGCGCGATTCGAGTTCCGCTGGGAGGACCAGTTCAATCTGTCGCTCGATCCCGAAACCGCGCGGTCCTTCCACGACCAGACCTTGCCCAAGG